>JAEZHP010000082.1 GCA_023416515.1 Pseudomonadota bacterium
CCCCGGTACGGGGAGGGGGACCGCCCGGCGCAGCCGGGTGGTGGAGGGGCTGGTGCGGCTGCCACCTCCCCGTACCGGGGAGGAAGCACCCTGCTCGATCCTCAGTTCGCGAAGCTCACCGCCACCGCCATCACGAGCACTCCGAGCGTCAGCGACACCGGCACGATCAGCATCTGGACGAGCGCGGCGCTTCCGCTGCTGTGCCCGGTCAGGGTCTCCATGCCCTCGGCCATGAACCGATCGAAGTCCGGCCGAAGCCCCTGCTTCGGTTCGACGCCGAGGAAGATTCGCGGCACGGTGAAGAAGGCGACGACGAACAGCGCGCTGATCGTGATCATGTACCAGGAATGGGCGGAGCCGACTGTCGCCAGCGCGAACGCGCCGACCAATCCGGCATAGGACAGGACGATCAGCCCGCCCACCGATGCCGGAACGTCCGCGCAGGACGGGGTCGGCATGCTGTGGATCTCGGGCGCCGCGGAGGTCTCGGCGACGTCCGCAACCGGTGCCGGCTCGACCTGACCGCCAATCGGCCAGACCGCGGGCATCTCGACCCTGGCGTAGCTGTCCCTGTCGAAAATCTGTTCGTGGCGCATCTTCGGTCCCCTCCTCGGCCGCGATCGGCGGCTGTGATTGGGTGAGATTATGAAGAAGCTCGTCGCCGCGAAATTTGGATATTCCCCCTAAGGAGAATCCCGGAGGCGCTCGGCTCAGATCAGCCGCTTGGCTCCGTGGAGGCCGACCACTCGCCGGCCGTCGCAGACCGGCACGGCGATCAGCCGCATCCAGCGCGGGCCGCCCTGCGCAGGCCTAAGCTCGGCGTCGAGAGTGAAGCCGCGCCGGTGCTTGATCGCGTAGGCGCGAAGGCTCTCCATCGCCGCCCGCGACCCGTCGGAGTAAAGCGCGACCGCCTCCTCGCGGCGCACGCTGGTCCCGCGCGGAATGCCGAAGATGTCGTAGACGCCCCAGGACCAGGTCAGGCTGTTGTCGGAAAGGTCGCATGACCACAGCCCGATTCCTTGCTCCGCAAGCTCCTCGGGCAGCGCTCCCGTCGCTGGGACCGGCGCTGAAGCCGGCCATGAGAAGGCGGTGCCGAGCTCGAAGCGCCGCTCGCGCTCGAACAAGGGCCAGCTATGGTGCAGCTGCAAAGGCTCGGTCGGCTTCACGTCGGCGCATTCCCCCCGGAATGGCGCCTTATAGACCGGCGCGGCTTAAAAATCCCCCACCGCCCTCAAGCGACGAGAACCACCCCTGCCCGCTCGAACTCGGCCTCGGCGGAGTCCGCCGTCGTCCCCCCGTCCTCGCCAGGCATCGCGATGGCTCGGGTGAGCGGCTTCACTACCACCGCCTCGAAGCCGAGCCGGCGGGCGTCGAGCGCCGACCAAGCGACACAAAAATCATAAGCCAGGCCGACGAACAGGCAGCGCTTCACTCCCTTCTCGCGAAGATAGCCGGCAAGCCCGGTGGGCGTCGCCTTGTCGTTCTCGAAAAAGGCCGAATAGGAATCGATGCCCGGGTTGGTGCCCTTGCGAAGGATCAGCGAGGCGCGCTCGACGGTGTCCGCTATTCCCGGGTGGAAACCGGCGCCGGCGCTGCCCTGGACGCAATGGTCCGGCCACAGCACCTGGGACCCATAAGGCATCTGGGTGGTCCCGAACGCCTCGCCGCCGTCATGGCTGCTCGCGAACGACTTGTGCCCGCTCGGGTGCCAGTCCTGGGTTATCACGACGAGATCGAACCGCTCCGCGAAGGCGTCGATCCCCGGCATGATCTCGTCGCCG
This sequence comes from Pseudomonadota bacterium, assembly GCA_023416515.1. GTDB lineage: Bacteria > Pseudomonadota > Alphaproteobacteria > Sphingomonadales > Sphingomonadaceae > Allosphingosinicella. Next base: position 1,782 of record JAEZHP010000082.1, read on the forward strand.
CCCGCAACCGCGAGCGCTCCGCCGGGGCAGAAATCCAGTTGCGGGTCGATGACGATGAGCGCGTCGCCGGCGCGGACCTCGATATCCATGCCCGTCCCTTACACCGTCACCGGCACGTTCTTCACCCCTTCGGTTCCGAACACGGCGCGATAGGCGGCGATCTCGTCGGCCGGCCCGATCGCCTTTTCGTAATTGTCGCTGAGCTTGACCGCGCTCTGGCCGTTCACGGCGGTCACCTTGCACACCAGGGAGATGGGCCTCATCACGTCCGCGCCGCGCGGATGGCAGCCGATGAAGTCGTTGGTGAGGTTGGTTCCCCAACCGAAGCCCATCTGCACCCGACCGTCGAAATGACGGTGGATGTCGATGATGTCGGTGCCGTTGGCCGGGGTCCCGTTCACCGCGACGTCGAGGCCGTCGGAGAAGATGATCAGCCGCTGGGCCGCGACCTCCGTGTCCGATAGCCCGGTCCGCTTCCAAAAGGCGATCAGCTCCTCCCCCGCCTCGAACGGGTCCTTGGAATCGGGCCGCGCCCCGGTCCACTCGGCGACGAAGGGCGGCGCATCGCGAAGGAACTGGGTCGTTCCGAACGTGTCGGGCAGGAACACCAGCAGATTGCCGCGATACTCGCTCTGCCACTGGGCGAGCATGTCATATTGCGACTGCTTGAGCGCGGCGTCGTCGCCAGGCCGCCGCTGCCGGGCAAGCGCCGCCATCACCATCGGCAGCTCGTGGGCGTTGGTGCCCTTGGCCTCGAGCCCGTGCTTCATCGCCAGGAAGACGTTGGACGTTCCGGTGAAGCGCTCCCCGAGAAGCTCGGCCGCGGTCAGGATGCAATGCTCCTGCCACAGGAAGCCGTGCCGGCGCCGCGTTCCGAAATCGGTGAGATTGAGCCCGGGAAGCCCCTTCAGCCGCTCGAGTTTGGCGTAGAGCTTCACCTTGGCCCGCGCATAGAGGATGTCGAGCTCCGACCGGCTCATGTCCTGCATGATCGCCCGGGCGCGAAGCTCGCTGAGGATGGCGAGCGCCGGGATCTCCCACATCGACGTCTGCCACCACGGCCCGTCGAAGCGCAGGTCGAGCTGGCCGTCGTCGCTGATGCTCAGCTCATAGTCCGGAAGCCGGAAGCCCTTGAGCGCGTCGAGATAGCCTTCCTTGAAGATCCCGCTCTGCCCGTAGAAGCTCTGCCCACGCAGGTGGATGATCTCCGACCCGGTCAGGCTCAACGTCCGCGCATGGTCGAGCTGCTCGCGAACCGCTCCGAGATCGAGCTGGGTCCCCAGCTTCACGAGCCTGGTCCGGTTGGTGATCGCCCACGTCACCCGCTCGTCGGGATAATGTTCCCAGATGAACTGCTGCATCAGCAGCTTGTAGAAATCATTGTCCAGAAGCGACCGAACGATCGGATCGAACGGGAAGGTCTGGTTCCAGGCGCGCGTCGCGAAGTCCATGCTTGCACCGCTAGCAGGCCCGGCCGCTTTGGGAAGCCTGCCGCGGCTAGCCAAGTTTTTCGAACGTAGCGTTCGGGATTATTCCACTCCTCCCGCCTAGGTCCGGCCCTACGTCTTCGGGTGAGCCGATCATCGGCCATTTGAAGGAGTATTCAGATGAAGCGTATCCTTTCTTCAGTCGCAGCCGTTGCGCTCACCGCCGGCTTCGCCACCGCGGCGTCCGCCGAGCCGTTCAACGGTCCTTATGTCGGCGTTCAGGCCGGTTGGAGCCAGGACGACGTCGGCACGCCGTCGACGCCCGCCGGCGACGTGACGTTCGACCGCTCGCAGGATTCGGTCTCGGGCGGCCTGTTCATGGGCTATGACTACAAGATTAGCCCGCGGGTCGTTGTCGGCGCCGAGGCCGGAGTCCAGGTCGCTGCGGACGACAGCATCGTTCGCGACTTTGGTTCGACTCGAGTCACCATGGATCCGGAGCGTTCGCTCGATCTCACCGCGCGTGCCGGCTATCTCGTGAACGACGACACCCTGCTCTATGCGCGCGGCGGCTATACCAACGCCCGGGTGAAGACCTCGATCGAGGATTCGGCCGGAATCCGAAGCGCGTCGACCAATCGCGACGGCTGGCTCGTCGGCGGCGGTGCCGAGCATGCGCTCAGCGACAATGTCTCCGCGCGTCTCGAATATCGCTATTCCGACCTCGGCGAGGGCGATGGCGGGTTCGACCGTCACCAGGCCCTGTTCGGCCTGTCCTACCGCTTCTGATCGGATCGAGGGGCCGGGGCGAGCGATCGCCTCGGCCCTCACTCCGTATATTTGCGACCGACCTCGACGAACCGGTCGAGCAACCAAGCGGCGGCCGGCCCCGGCGGAGCGTCGCGCCTGTAGATGGCCGACATCCGGTAGCTCACTCCGGTCTCGTCCGGCATCGCCAGCTTGACCAGCCTTCCCGCCGCGAGGTCGTCCTCGACCATCGGCAAAGGCATGTTGCCCCAGCCGATCCCTTCGCGGAGCAGCGCCCGCTTCGCCCCCAGGTCGCCCAGCCGCCAGGTGTGCGGGCTGACTACCGCGAAATCCTGTCCTTCGGTGAGGTTGGAGCGATCCGCCAAGACGAGTTGGACATGATGGCGCCCCGCCCCGGGCTCGAGCGCCCCGGCCTGCCCGAGCGGATGGTCCGGCGACGCCACTGGGATCAGCGGAACCGATCCGATGATCACATTCTCGATTCCCGCCATTTCGGCGGCCAGCGGTCCGCTCACTCCGATTACCGCCTTGCCTTCGAGCACCAGCGCGGTGACCGCACCGAGCGCCTCGACATGGACGTTGAGCGCGACCGTCGGGAACTCCGCGTAGAAAGCGCGAAGCGCCTCACCCAGCCATTTCGACGGAAGCATCACGTCGACCGCGATATCCACCCTGGCCTCCAGCCCCTCAAGAAGCCCTTTGACCTTGGCTCGAAGCCCGTCGACGCCCTGGCCGATCGACCGCGCCTCGGCGAGCACGGCCCGGCCCGCTTCGGTCAGCCGCGGCTTTCGGGTCCCCTCCCGCTCGAACAGGCCGATCCCGAGCTGCGCCTCGAGATTGGCGATCCCGTAGCTGATCACCGATGTCGCCCGGTTGAGCCGCCGCCCGGCCGCGGCGAAGCTCCCCGTCTCGACCACCGCAAGGAAGATCCTGAGCTGGTCGAAGGTCGGCGTTCCAGGCTCTGACATTTCCACTCTTTCGAACGATCCGAACGACATTATCGCCCTGACCGGAACAGGTCGAGCTTCCTACATTGGTCCTAGGAGGGACGCGTGCGCCGCGCACGTGTCGCCGCCCCGATTTTTCCGAAAGCCCGCGAAAGGACCGACAATGGCCAAAATCCTCGTTCTCTATCACTCCACCTACGGCCACATCGAAACGATGGCGAAGGCCGTCGCCGAGGGCGCCCGCTCGGTCGACGGCGCCGAGGTCGTCATCAAGCGAGTCCCCGAGCTCGTCCCCGAAGAGGTCGCCCGCTCGTCCGGCTACAAGCTCGACCAGGAAGCGGACATCGCGACCGTCGACGAGCTCGAGAATTACGACGCGATCATCGTCGGGGTCGGCACGCGCTACGGCCGAATGGCCTCGCAGATGGCCAATTTCCTCGACCAGACCGGCGGCCTGTGGGCCCGCGGCGCCCTCAACGGCAAGGTCGGGTCGGCCTTCACCTCCACCGCGACCCAGCATGGCGGCCAGGAGACGACCCTGATGGCGATCCACACCAACCTCATGCACTTCGGAATGGTTCTCGTCGGCCTGCCCTACAGCTTCGGCGGCCAGATGATCCTCCACGAGGTCACCGGCGGCGCGCCCTATGGCGCCACCACCATCGCCGGCGGCGACGGCTCGCGCCAGCCGAGCGACAACGAGCTCGAGGGCGCCCGCTTCCAGGGCCGCCTCGTCGCCGAGGTCGCCTCGAAGCTCCACGGCTAAGCAGCAGGAAAAGGAGATTGTCATGTATCTGCAGGGTAATTGGTTGGCGCAATGGCAGCCCGCGGTGGCGGCGGCGGTCGCTCCCGACCCCGCCCTGCTCCGCCGGCAAATGATGGCGAAGCGCCGCGACGAGCTTCTCGACGACGCGCTGAAGGGCACTTTCCCGGCAAGCGACCCCGTGAGCGCGGTCCGGATCAGCTGATCCGGGCCGCCCCGCGCGGCGCATCAAGGAGACTCACGACACGATAGGAGAAACGACATGGCGACAGTGACCGAACTCAAGACCCCCACCGACCTCGAACGCAATTCCGTGCGCTCGGTCGCCGACGCGCTCAACGGCGTCCTCGCCGACAGCTACGCGCTCTATCTTAAGACCAAGAACTTCCACTGGCACGTCACCGGCCCACATTTCCGCGACTATCATTTGATGCTCGACGAGCAGGCGGCGCAGGTCCTCGGCACCACCGACGCCATCGCCGAGCGGGTCCGCAAGATCGGCGGAACGACCTTGAAGTCGATCGGCCACATCGCCCGGCTCCAGCGGATCGACGACAACAATGCCGATTTCGTCAGCGCCCGCGACATGCTCGCCGAGCTTCACCGCGACAATCTCAAGCTCGTCGAATATCTCCGCGAGGCCAAGGAAGCGGTCGACTCCGCCGGCGACAACGCCACCGGCGGAATGCTCGACGACTGGACCGACCAGGCCGAGAAGCGCGCCTGGTTCCTGTTCGCATCGATGCAGGAGGGGTAAGCGCCCGAGGGGTCTCAGCCTGCCGGCGAGGCCCTCGGTCCCCTGACGGTCCGCAACAGTCCCATCGCGACGATGGCAAGACCGGCGGCCGATGAGACGGCGAGCAGCGCCGGGCGAAGGCCATCGCCCGCCCCGAGCAGAAGTCCGATCGTCGATCCCGTCCAAACAAAGGCCAGGACCGCCGCCCAGATGCCGTAGTCGCGCACCCGGAACGGGTGGACGAAATGGATCGGAGCGAAGCTGAGCAGGACGAAGGCGGCGACGACCGCGGCGCCCGTCGCCCCGCCGACCCCGGCCGCGAACAGGTACAGCGCGACGACGTTCCAAAGCGCGGGGAAGCCTCGGAAATAGGAATCCTCCGTCTTCATGTCGCGCCGGGCGAACACGTAGAGCGAGGCGATCTGGATCAGCGCGGCGAGCGGGAAAGCGAGGTCGGCCGGAAGCAGCCTTGCCTCGAGCATGAAGATCGTCGGAACGAACACATAGTTGAGATAATCGATGACGAGGTCGAGGATGTCGCCGTCGATCCGCGGTGCCAGCGTCTTCACATGCGCCGCCCGGGCGAAGCTTCCGTCGACCCCGTCGACCACCAGGGCGGCGAGCAACCACAGCATCGCCTCGTTCCACTGATGCCGCTGGATCGCGAACAGGGCGAGGAGCGCGAGCACCGCGCCGGTCGCCGTGAAGGCGTGAACGGCCCATGCCGCCGCTTTTCGAACTGGGGTGGCCGCCGGCTCTTGGTCGCTCATCGCTCAGGACAACGTGATCAAAATGATCATCGTTCCGACGTTAGCCATTTCGGTCCCGAAACCTAGTCGCGCTTGCGACGTTCTCCAGCGATCGTGACCAGCGTATCAAGCGAAAAGCACCTCTCCGAGCTCCACCGCCATTGCTGGCGGGTCGAGCGCGCCAACCGCGCGTCCCTCATCGTCGACGCCGCGGACTATTTCCGGATCGCGCGCAAGGCGATGTGCGGGGCCGAGAAGCAGATCCTTCTGGTCGGCTGGGATTTCGACACCCGGATCTGCCTCGATTACGAGGCGGACGATGGCGCCCCGGCCGAGCTCGGCGCCTTCATCTCCTGGCTCACCAAGAACCGCCCGGGGCTCGAGGTGTACATCCTCAAATGGGACGTCGGCGCAATCCAGCTCCTCGCCCGCGGGACCACCGTGCTTCGAGTGGGCCGCTGGATCGCCAATCCCAATGTCCACTTCAAGCTCGACGGCGCCCACGCCGCCGGCGCAAGCCATCACCAGAAGATCGTCGTCATCGACGATGCCCTCGCTTTTTGCGGCGGCATCGACATGACCGGCGACCGCTGGGACACGCGCGGCCATTTCGACGACGATGAGCACCGCAAGCGCCCGACCACCCATCGGCGCTACGATCCCTGGCACGATGCCACCATGGCCGTGGACGGCAAAGTCGCAGCAGCGCTCGGCAAGCTCGCCCGTGACCGCTGGGCGGTCGCCGGCGGCAAGCCGATCGAGCCGCCCACCTCCGCCAGCCATCCCTGGCCGAAGGACCTCGAGCCGCATTTCCGCGACGTCGACATCGCCATCGCCCGGACCCGATCCGAACATAACGACCAGAAGCCGCTGCGCGAGATCGAGGGCCTGTTCCTCGACATGATCAGGAACGCCAAGCGCTTCGTCTATGCCGAGAACCAATATTTCGCCTCGCGGGTCATCGCCCAGGCGATCGTCGATCGGCTCAAGGAGCCCGACCCGCCCGAATTCGTCATCGTCAACCCACGCACCGGCTCGGGCTGGCTCGACGAGGAGGCGATGAGCCCCGCCCGCGCCGAGCTCATGAAGCTCATCGCCAGGCACGACCATCGCCGCCGCTTCCGGATCTACACGCCCGTGACCGAAGCGCGCGAGGACATCTACGTCCATTCCAAGATTATGATCGTCGACGACCGCCAGATCCGGGTCGGCTCGGCCAACCTCAACAACCGCTCGATGGGCCTCGACAGCGAGTGCGACCTGATGATCGACTCGCGCCTCGACTCCAATGAAGGCGCCGGCGAGACCATCGCGATGCTTCGCTGCGATCTCCTCGCCGAGCATCTCGGACGCAAGCCCGACGAGGTCGCCGCCAAATTCGCCGAGAGCGGCTCCCTCATCGGCACGATCGAGGCGCTGAGCCGAGGCACGGGCCGCGATCTCATGCCCTTCGAGCCCGAGGAGCCCAACAAGGTCGAGCGGGCACTCGCCGAGAAGGAAATACTCGACCCCGAAAGCGCCGACGGTGACTTCGAGCCGATCGCGCGGCCGGGGCTGCTTACCAGGCGCAAGAGCGAAGCGAGCAGCTGACCAGGCGACCGCGTCCGTAGAGAGCGGCCCTACGGCTCGATCACTCGGCGCGTTCCGGCCGCAGGCGCTCGAGGAAGATGGTCGGCTCGCCGAGGTAGGTCGGCCGTGCGATCTCGCCATAGCCGAGCTTGCGAGCGATCGAGATGGACGCGGCATTGTCCAGGTGGATCATGCACAGGGTGCGCGGCAGGCCCAACATGCTGTCAGCCCATTCCTGCGCCGCCCCCGCCGCCTCGCTGGCATAGCCGCGCCGCTGATAATCGGGCGCGATCGTCCAGGTCGCCTCCGGAGCGTCGTCATAGTCCTCCGCGAGCCCGCGCCGAAAGAAGCTGAAGCCGGCCTCGCCGACGAAACGCCCGCTTTGCCGCTCTTCGACGGCAAGGAAACCGAACCCGAATTCGGCCCAATGACCGATGTGCCGAAGCAAGCGCGTCCAGCTCTCTTCCGCGCTGAAGGGCTGACGCTGCGGATAACGGTGAACCGCGGGCTGGGACATCATCGCATGCATGTCGTCGAAGTCGGCCAGGCGGTACGGCCTCAGCTGCAGCCGGTCGGAAAGGAGCAAAAGTCGAGGGGCGGGTATCGTCGTCATCAAGGTAGCCGCAGTTCGGAAACTACAGCCACGAGAAGGCTAACGACAAGCGACCCCGCGTCAGGCGGGGCCGCATGTTCTTGCTGTTGCCATTGCTCCACTCCGGACGGGCTCACGAGTGGAATGTCCCGCCGTCTTGGTTACTTGTGATCGCGTGGAGGACCCCCATCGTCACCGCGCTTCCGACCGCGGTCAGGGTCACCAGTGACAACGCGAAACTAAAGACCAACTTGCGCATCATCGTTCATCTCCCCTGGACTTCGATGGAGGCGTCGTCCGCCGCGTTCCTGGGCGTTCAGGCGATCGGTGCCTGCGCGGCGGGCTGGGCGGCTCCGACGTAGAGAGCCGAGACGGTGCCGCTGAAGACGGTCAGGGTCATGATCGAGGCGGCGGCTGCGAAAAGGGACTTGCGGATCATTGTAGGTCTCCCGTTGGTGTTTGTCCGACCCCTTGGCCTGACATCCTTTGTTTAGGAGGACCGGTTGCCGACATCCTGACGAGAAGCTGGAAAGATTGTGGAAAGTGCGGGCCAGAAACAGCCCATGTTCGGAATCCGAGACTGTGCTAACCTGGGTTGAGCAAAGGAGGCCATGTCCTCGATGGAGCTTCTGGGGGTCCGTCAAAGGTTCGGCGAGTTCGAGGTCGACCGGGCCGACGAGCGGCTGATCGGGCCGTCGGGGCCGATCAAGCTCGGCAACAAGGCCTTCCAAGTCCTCACCCAGCTGATCGATCATCAGGGCAAGCTTCTTACCAAGGACGCGTTGTTCTCGTCCGTGTGGGACGGCACGATCGTCAGCGAATCGTCGCTCACCTCGGTCATCAAGGAGCTTCGCCGGGCGCTTGGCGACGATCCGCGCGAGCCCCGCTACATCGAGAGCGTCTACGGGCGCGGCTACCGACTGATCTGCGAGGTCGACTCGCCCGCTGACGTGGCCCAAGCGGCTCCCGAGCCGCGCCAGACGGCGTCCCATCTTTCGCCCGCCGGAAGCCCACCGCTCGTCCTCGTCGCGCCTTTTGCCGACGATGCCGTGCACGATCGGCACCCTTATTCCGGCCGCCAGCTTCGCGAGGAGATATTGTCGGGCCTCGCGCGAGTGCGCGAGATCCAGCTCGTGGCCGACGAGGGTAACCGGTCGCGCGACGAAACCCGCGGCTATCATCTGACCGCGACCCTGCTCCCCGACGGCGATGGCCTTAAGGTGATCGCTCGCGCCAAGCGTCTCGCGGACGGAGTGGTGCTTTGGGCCGAGACCATGCCGCTCGCCGGCGGCGCTGACACCGCCGAGGGCGTCGAGAGGATCGTCAGGCGGATCCTGGGCTCGGCTCTTCCCGCGCTCGACAACGATCTGGTGCTCGGAGTGCCGCCCGATTCCGGCGACCTCTATGATGCCTATCTGCTCGCCAAGCGGCTGTCCTTCACCGCAACAAGCTTCGAGCAGGCGTGCGAGGCGCGGGACGCCCTCGAGCGGATCATCGCCGAGCGGCCGGACTTCGGCCTCGCCTATCCGCCGCTCGTTCGGCTCTACCACACCGATTTCGGCTGGACCGCGCTCGGCTCCACCGGCCGCGAGGAGCGCGCCAAGGCGCTTCGCCTCGCCAAGAGCGGGCTTGCCGCCGACCGAAGCAACGCTCACGCTCACAGCGTCCTCGGCTGGGCCTATATCTGGCACGAGGAACGCGCGCTTGCCCGGCGAAGCTTCGAGCAGGCGCTTGCCCTCAACCCCTACAACCGGGTTCGGGTCGAGGAGGCGGCGACCGCCTGGACCTATCTCGGCGACTTCGACGGTGCCGATGCTCTCCTGGCCAGGGTCGCGGAGCTCGACCCCTTTCCGGACGATGATCTGTGCGAGGACACGGGCCGTCTGAAGCTCGCGCGCGGCGACTATGAAGGCGCCCGGCAATGCCTTCAGCAAATCGTCGAGGGGACGATCTGGGCGGACCTCTATCTCGGCGCCTGCGAAACCGCCCTGGACCGGCCCGACGGGCCCGCCCGCGTCGAGCGCTGGGTCGATCGGGTGGAGCGCTCCTGGCAGGGCGGGGCGCGCCCGGACCGCGGCGAAATCGTCGACTGGGTCAAGCGCCACCATCCGCTGCCGCCGCAAGCCCGCGCCGCCTTCTTCGCTCCGATCGAGCAGGCGCTCGCCGGCTAGGCTGATCCCCGCTCGAGCAATTGCATCACGAAATAGGTTTTCGGCGGCTCCGCTCGCGGCCCCTGCCCCAACGGCGTTCGAAGCGCCTGCGCGATACACTCCAGCGCGTCCTGCTGCTTGAGCGGGACATGGGCGGCGGCGAGCGCCCGGGCGGTGGTCTCGTCGCAATGGCCTTGTGCGACCCACCGGCTTTTCAGCGCAGGCCAGTCGCGGTCGCTGAAATGGATCGCCATCGCCGCCGAGCGAAGCCCTCGGGCCTGCTTGGGGCTCACCAGACCGCGCCGGCACGCGGCGATGAGCGTCGCGCGCACTTCGACGAGCGGCACGCTGAGCGGCGCCCAGCCCAGCTTCCCGGTGGCGTGGATCAGGGCCACCTCGTCGTCGCCGGTCAGCACTCCCTGCCGGTACGCCCGATAGATCGCGCCGATCCCCATCATCCCGTGCCGGTCGAGCTCGGCCGCCCGAAGCGCCCCCATGCTCGACGCGCCCAGAACGAGCGTCCCCGCCGCCATCACCATCAGCAATTCCTTGTGCCACGGCGCCGGCTGCGCATCGAACAGCCCGTCGATCAGGCACAGGACCTGCGGCGGATCGTCCAGCAGGGCCGCGACGTCGCCCGCGGTCGCCGGCGGGTGCCATTCGCAGCCATCGATCGAGCCGCGCACCCGCGGCGGCAATGACGGCCCCGCCATCACGACGACCCGCCTCCCAGTCATTCGGGCCGCCTCCGGCGCCGGGTCATCGACCCAAGGCCGTAGACGAACGCCCGAACGACGTGAAAGCCCTCCACGACCGCAAGAGGAAGGACCGCGATGCTCGGGAAGCCCGCCCTCGCCAGTGCTTCGGCCAGCGCGGCGGGCGTCCCCGGCCCCGGCGCCACCGCGCCAAAATCCTCCCCCCTCAGCCCTGCCCCGAGCGGGAGGCCGAACGGCACCGGTATCTCCCGGCCCGACGCGCGATAGAAGGGCATGATGTCCTCGCGCGCCCCGGCGATATAGGTCGCCCGGCCCTGGATCGCCTCCGCCAGCGCCTTGAACAAGGCGATCTCCGGCTCCGGGTGACAGCCGCGGCCCGACATGCAGCGATAGGGCGCGCAATCCTTCCCCTCGTCGCGAAGCTCGCACAGGAACAGCGGCGACCCGGTGAGGCTCGGCACATGATAGAAGCGCGCCGCCACCCCCGCCGCCGCAAGCCTCTCGATCCAATAATGGAACCAGTCGAACGGCACCGACCGCGGCCTCACCTGGCTCGCGGTCCGCTCCACCAGCCCGAGCGCCTGCCACTCGTTCACCGCATCCCGCTCGACCAGCTCGTGGAGCGCCGCGCTCAACGCCTCATCGGCGCGCGACCCCGTCGCGACCCCGTTGCTCGCCCGGTCGAAGCGGCTCGGCACCGACCGCGTGAAATCGAGCGACGCGACCTCGAACGGCAAATGCAGCCGCCCCCCGCCGAGAAAATCGCTCGCCTCCGCCCAGCGATAGCGCGCCCCCGCCGGCGGCGGCTTGCTTCGGTGGGCGGCGAAGTCGGCGAGGCTGGGCGGGCGCTCGCCCTCCGCCAGCTGGTCGAACCGGCACGTCGGCCCCGGCCCGTCATAGCCCTCCGCGCAATGGCTCTCGACCGCCTCGAGCAGCGCCCCGAGCTTCGCCTCGGAATCGCAGCCGCCCTTGCCCTGGTGGACGCTCAGCGCCCGGCTCATCGGCCGGACCGCCTGCCACACCGGCAGCCCGATCCGGTCGAGCCGGGTTACGTCCGCGAGCCGGGTGACTCCTGCAGCGGCCCCGGCCGCGAGCGCCCTCGGCAGCAACGCCTCCGCCTGCCGCGCCCGGAGCGGGTCTCGCGGCGCAGGCACCCCCACCGAACGCTCGGCCTATTTGTCGTCGTCGTCGCGGGTGCCGTCGCCGGTGCTGCTGTTGAGCGGCATGATGTCGCACCAGTCGCCGGTCAGAGCCACCGCCGTCACCGGCGGCTCGGTCATATTCTTCGGGGGCTTCGGGAAGTATGCGGCCATTTCCTTATAGCCCTCGTCATTCTTCTTGTAGACGAGCACCGGCACCGTGACGAAGATGTTTTCCTTCTCGTCCCGAACCGCAAAGCTTCTCGTGTTGAGCTTGCCCTTACGCGCCCTCTGAACCGGCTTCTTCATTCGAGCCTCCCCCTCAGGTCGTCGTGTCGACGCCTTCCGCCATAGCGCTTAAGGGCGGGCGTTAACAACGATTATCAACAGCTTCGCCCAAGTCCTTCTCACCGGACTCGAGTCCCGCGGCCCGCCGCCCACGACCGGCCAACCGCGCGCGCCTCCCCCCTCACCCCCGCCCCTTCTTCCCCCGCTCCCGCAACGCATCCGGAACCTCCTCGCCGGGAAGGAACCAGTTCCCGGTCTCCTCATATTCGCGAGCCCGCCGATCCGCCCGGGCGCGGCGCATCGAGTCGACCCGCCGCCGCTCTTCCTCGCCGTCCCACCAGATCGTCCGCTCGATCGCGATCTCGGCGCTCGACATCGCCCCGCGCCGCTTGCGCGATGCGAAGCGCCCCCATTCCTCGCCCAGCGCCGCGCGCCGCCAATGCGAGCGAAGCAGCATCAGCACCTGGTCCATGGTCATGATCGGCAAGTCGCCGAACTCCTCCTCGATCCACAGGTCGTCCGCCCCGTCGCCGCAGAGAGCCGCGTTTGCGCGCTCGTTCGCCGCCCGCTCGAGCCGGTCGCTCGCGATCGTCAGCGCCTTGTCCATCTCCGCCTTGAACAGCGCGCTTCGCCTGCGCCGCGAATAGATGGTCTGGACCGCCACCCCCACCGCCTCGGCCGCCATCGCGATATTGCCGCACGTCGCGAGCGCCCGAAGAAAGGCCTGCTCGCCGCGAAAGCCGATCCCGCCCGCCTTCGCCCGCCGAAGCTGGAGCCGCCCGTCCTTGAGCCGGGTCACCGCCGGCTCCCCGCCCACCGTCTTGAACCGAGCCGGAGCATTGGCGCTGTCCGGCCACCGCCCCTTCCCCGCCCGCGCCGCCCGAGCCGGATCCGCCCGCATCGCCGCCTGAGCAGCGGTCAGCGCCGCATCCCACTCGGCGGCGAATGCGGCATGAGTCGTCCGCCGCGCATAGAGCGTCTGGGTCCGCAGCCCACACTCGCGCGCGGCGAGCATGACATTGCCGGTCTCGGCCAGCAGGCGGAGGAATGCGGCATTCTCACGCGCCTGGCGACGGTTGAAGGGGCGGCTCATGCCAATCCTAGCGCATTTCAAATCCTACTAGTCAAGCTGGGGCTAGCGCATCCGAAATGCATTGCTAGGAATGCCGCTCGGGGGTGCCTACGTGTCGAGACTCACAGATTTAATCGGTCGCGCTAAGAAGAAGGACGCACAGCTTGGCGCGGACCTAGAGCGCGAATTCAAGGCGCTGTCCGAGCGCCGAGCGTTCGGGCTCAATTTCGAGAGGCATAGCCCCGAAACGGTCGAGCTGCCCAGCCGGCCGGTGCGCAAGGGCGACAAGGTTCGTATCCTGCCCGACCGCAGATCGACCGCCAAGGGCGACCAGCGACTATGGGTGGTGAAGAGTGTCGCCAAGGGTGTCGCGCGGATCCTGCTAGCAGACGGCAACAATGGTGATGAGGGCGAACCGGATTTGCGCGAGTTGGCGACTGGCGATCTCGTAGTGGTCGCCGAATTCCGTGACTTCATCTATCCCGGGATGGTGAGCACAGGAAAGGTAGAGCGAGGCGACGACAAGCCATTTCACATCGTGATCAATGCCGAGAACTACCATGCTCTCAGGGCACTGACTTACACCCACAGGGGTGCGATTGACGTTATCTATATCGATCCTCCATACAACACGCGAGACAAGGACTGGAAATACAACAACGACTACGTAGACTCGGACGATTACTATCGTCATAGTAAATGGTTGGCAATGATGGAGCGACGGCTCGTAGTCGCCCGAGACCTTCTTAACCCGTCCAACTCAGTCCTCATCGTCACTATCGACGAGAAGGAATATCTTCGCCTTGGCCTGCTGTTAGAACAGCTTTTTCCAGAAGCTAGAATGCAAATGATTTCTAGCGTTATCAATCCAAAAGGCGCCACTCGCTCTTCTGCTTTTGGTCGCACCGATGAATACATTTTTTTCGTGATGTTCGGGAGTGCCGCACCCGCGCCAGTTCAGTTAGGAAGTGAATGGAAGATTAAGGAAGACCGCCGGGCGGGAACTCTGCGCTGGGCCGAATTGCTGCGCTCTGGCTCAAACACCCGTCGCGCCGATAGCCCTAATCAATTTTATCCTGTTTATGTCCGAAATGGCCCGGCTGGACCTGAGTTTGCGTCTGTAGGAGATGCATACTTTGGAGATGAATGGCGGGGTCTTGAGGCTCCGACTGGCTGTGTAGCAGTTTGGCCTATCCGTTCCGATGGGACAGAGGGAAATTGGCAAAATAGTGCAGCCAACCTGCGGGACTTAATAAGGAAGGGCTATGCAAAGCTTGGCAAATGGCGCGGTTCATCGACAGCAATTACATATCTAAAACGGGGTGAGCAGCGTAAGGTAGAGAATGGAGTCTTTCCAGTTGTCGGGCGCCGACAAGACAACTCTATTATTGTTAATGATGCAGAATATCGCCCTGTCTTTATTCCTGGGACTCAATGGAGAATAGCCTCTCATAACGCTGAACAAGGCGGAACGAACTTGCAAAAATGCTTAATCCCGGACCGGAAATTTCCGTTTCCAAAGTCTCTCTACGCTGTTGAAGATACGATACGGTTTTTCGTCACTGATAAACCAAATGCGACGATTCTCGACTTTTTCTCTGGGTCCGGCACCACGGCCCACGCGGTTATGCGGCTCAATAAACAGGACAATGGTCGCCGTCAGTCTATTAGCGTTACGAATAATGAAGTTGCGGCGGGCGAGCAGATCGCACTGCGCAAAGAGGGATTTCGTCCCGGCGATTCCGAATGGGAGCGACTGGGGATTGCTGATTACATCACCAAGCCGCGAATTGCTGCGGCGATTACCGGCCAGACCCCGGACCGGAAGAGGATCGAGGGCGACTACAAGTTCACCGACGAGTTTCCGATGGCAGATGGGTTCGAGGAAAATGCCGAATTTTTTACGCTAACCTATGAGACGCCAATCGCCGTCGACCACGGCAGAGCTTTTGCCAAGATCGCGCCGCTTCTATGGATGCGCGCGGGAAGCCAGGGGTCGCGGATAGAAACGCTTCCGGAAGGCGGCTGGGCCGTGGCGCAGACATACGGGCTTCTAGCCGATCTCGATCAAGCCGAAAGCTTCCTCGAAGCGGTGGCAGGGGAACCCGCCCTGCGAGTCGCCTTCATCGTCACCAACGACAACAAGCGCTTCGAAGCCGTGGCGCAGGTGCTGGCGCAGTCGCACGAGGAGGTGGAAGCTGTGCGGCTTTATGAGAGCTACTTGACCAATTTTCGCTTCACGAGCGGAGGCGAGGCATGAAGTTCACGCTTAAGGATTATCAGGACGACGCCGCGCGCGACGTGCTCGACCGGCTTCGAAAGGCTCGGAAGCGTTGGCGCGAGGATGGCGACCGGCACGCGTTCTCTCTTGCGGCGGTAACCGGGGCGGGCAAGACGGTGATCGCCGCGGCGGCTCTGGAGGCGCTCTTCCATGGCGACGAGGAGCGCGACTTCGACGCTGATCCGGGGGCAGTGGTCATCTGGTTCAGCGATGATCCGTCACTGAACGAGCAGACGCGCTATCGCCTGACGCAGGCTGCCGACCGGATCAATCTGACTGACATGGTAGTGGTGGAGAACACCTTCCAGCGCGAAAAATTCCTGCCCGGTAAGATCTATTTCCTCAATACGCAGAAGCTAGGGAAGAACAGCTTGCTGACGCGTGGACACGATCCGGAGGGCGAGTTCCCACAAATCCGGCCGGACCTCCGGAGCTTCACGATCTGGGATACCATTCAAAACACAATCGAAGACCCTAACCTGACGCTCTACTTGGTGCTCGACGAAGCGCACAGAGGAATGGGCGGCGGGCCGGCCGCAAACGGTGAGCGTTCGACGATCGTCAAGCGGCTCATCAACGGCGTCGGATCGGTGCCAGCCATACCAGTGGTGTGGGGCATTTCGGCGACGGTGGACCGGTTCAACAAGGCGATGGAGGGCGCCGATGGGCGCAGTACGTTGCCAAATGTGGTGGTTGATGCGGCCAAGGTGCAGGATTCGGGTCTCCTGAAGGACACGATCATCTTGGACGTGCCCGATGAGAGGGGCGATTTCGAGACGTTGCTGGTCCGCCGCGCGACCGAGAAGATCAAGGAAGCGGACGCAGCTTGGGATAGCTACTCCAAGGAACAAGGCGGCGAGACCGTAAGGCCGCTTATGGTACTTCAGGTGCCGAATAATCCGGAGCCGGCCCGCATAGCTAGTTGGATCGATACGATCCGCGAGTGCTGGCCAGAGCTGGAACCGGACGCCTTCGCCAATGTGTTCGGCGAGCACCGCGACGAGACGTTTGGTGCCCATGCCGTTCGCTATATCGAGCCGCAGCGTGTGCAGGATTCGGGTTGGGTTCGCGTGCTGATCGCTAAGGATGCGATTAGTACCGGATGGGACTGCCCGCGCGCGGAAGTGATGATCTCTTTCCGTCCAGCTGCCGATAAGACGCACATCACCCAGCTGCTAGGGCGGATGGTGCGCACGCCTTTGGCACGGCGCATCCCCGGCAATGACCGACTGAATGCGGTCGACTGCATACTTCCCAAGTTCGACCGCGAGACGGTGGAATCGGTTGCCGACGCCCTAATGAAGGGCGCGACTGACGGCGAGGGCGATATTCCCGGTCGTCGGGTGTTGATCAATCCGAAGGAGATGGCGCCCAACCCGGCAGTGCCTGAGGCAGTGTGGGACAAGCTGCTGTCGCTGCCTTCCCAATCGCTGCCGCAGCGCGTGGCCAAGCCAATTCGCAGGTTGACGGCGCTGGCACACGAGCTGGCATGGGATAAGCTGCTGCCCAACGCCGGCAAGTTGGCGCATGCCACGATGCATGCTGTACTTGACGCGGCAGCAGTGGAGTTCAGCGCGAAAATCGCGGAGGTCCGTAATGACGTCGAGACCATGAAAGGGGTCGCGATGCGGGCGGAGCTCGACACCAAGACAAAGAGCTTCGACGAATTCGTGGAAGACGCCGACTATGCCGCAATTGAGGACGCATACCGGCGCGCGGCGCGGGAATTCAGCCCGGATGTGACCAAGAGCTATGCCGAGCGAATGGCGGAGAGGATCGTAGCCGAGGACGAGAGTATCGACATCGTGGACGCCCTGATCGATGCGCACACCGAGATCGCCGCGATGGGACTTGTGCCGGAGGTTCGCGCACGGCTGGACGCCGCGGCGGATGCGCTAGCGGCGGCCTGGTTCGCGGAGCATCACCAAGCGATCAAGGCGTTGTCGCACGAGCGGCAGGAGGAGTACCGCCAGATCAAGGGCATGAGTGACGAGCCGCAGGACGTCGACCTCGCCATGCCGGAGTCGCGCTGGGAAAAGACGACTGCGCGCGAGGCCAACGGGAGTGAGAAGCCGCTTACCACCTTCGAGCATCATCTCCTCTGCGATCCCGACGGGAAATTTCCCACAGACTTCAGCAGCAGCTGGGAATTGAAAGTGCTGAAGGCGGAGATGGGGCGCGACGGCTTCGTTGCCTGGTACCGCAATCCTTCGCACGCCACTCAAGACTCGCTGGGGATCGCCTATCAGTATGGAAAAAGCTACGGGATGGTCCGGCCCGACTTCCTATTCTTCGCAAAACAAGAGGACGGTTCAGTCACGGTCGATATTGTGGATCCTCACGGCACCTTTCTCGCCGATGCGCTTCCGAAATTAAAGGGTCTGGCGGCGTATGCCGAAGCGCATTCTGAAATCTACCGCCGCATCGAGGCGGTGGCAGAGGTGAACAATGCTCTGCGGGTGTTGGACCTCAAGGATGAAACCGTGCGAACTGCAATCTCTTCTGCGACAGATGCTAAGTCGCTGTATGAGTCAGATTTGGCGAGGGCCTACTGAGCCCCGTTGCGGGCTCTCTCCTTGCCAAATCCAACACCCGGCGCTATGTGCGCCCCCTTCCAAAGCACCAGCAATGGATTCTCCCATCGAAGCGAGCCTTCGACGGGACCCAGGTGCAGGCCTTTGGATGTCGGATCGAAGCAGGCTTCGATCTGATCGTGCGGGAGGCCTCCTTCGCCCTTCGGGCTATGGCGGCCGTCTGGACCGCTAAACTTGAACATCCGCCGAAGCCTCGCGCGACGGCGGAACTACAGAGTGAGAAAAATGGCCAAGAAAATTACCGGCTATATCAAGCTGCAGGTGCCGGCGGGCGACGCCAAGCCTGCGCCGCCGATCGGCCCCGCGCTCGGTCAGCGCGGAGTCAACATCATGGAGTTCTGCAAGGCGTTCAACGCCCAGACCTCCGGCGAGGAGAAGGGCACTCCGCTGCCCACCGTGATCACCGTCTATGCGGACCGGTCCTTCTCGTTCGAGACCAAGACCCCGCCGGCGACCTATTATCTGAAGAAGGCCGCCAAGATTAACTCGGGCTCCAAGGAGCCGGGCAAGGTGACCGCGGGCAAGGTGACCCGCCGCCAGCTCGAGGAGATCGCGACGGCGAAGATGAAGGATCTCAACGCCAACGACGTCCAGCAGGGCGCGAAGATCATTGAAGGCGCGGCCCGCTCGATGGGCCTCCAAGTGGTGGAGGGCTAAGACATGGCCAAGCTGACCAAGAAGCAGAAGGCGCTCGCCGAGAAGGTCGATACCGAGCGTTTCTACGCGATCGACGAGGCCATCCAGACCCTCAAGGCGAACGTTTCGACCAAGTTCGACGAGACCATCGAGGTCGCGTTGAACCTTGGCGTCGATCCGCGCCACGCCGACCAGATGGTCCGCGGTGTCGTGTCGCTGCCCGCGGGCACCGGCAAGGACGTCCGGGTCGCCGTCTTCGCCCGCGCCGGCAAGGCCGACGAGGCCCGCGAGGCCGGTGCCGAGGTCGTCGGCGCCGAGGACCTGATGGAGCAGATCCAGAACGGTCAGATCGATTTCGACCGAGTGATCGCGACCCCGGACATGATGGGCATCGTCGGCCGCTTGGGTAAGGTGCTGGGCCCCAAGGGCCTGATGCCGAACCCGAAGCTCGGCACCGTCACCCCCAACGTCGCCGAAGCGGTCAAGGCCGCCAAGGGCGGACAGGTCGAGTTCCGGGTCGAGAAGGCCGGGATCATCCACTCGGGCATCGGCAAGGCGTCCTTCTCGGACGCTGACCTGCGCCGCAACTTCGACGCCTTCGTCGACGCCATCGTCAAGGCCAAGCCCACCGGCGCCAAAGGCAAATACGTCAAGAAGGCGGCCCTGAGCTCCACGATGGGCCCGGGCCTCAAGCTGGACGTCGCCGAGGTGGCGGCCGCCTAAGCTTTAGCTTTAGTACGAAACAAGACGGGCCGGGGCAGCGATGCTCCGGCCCTTTTCATATTTGGCACCTGGGTAGGGCCGAGGCCTAGCGGCAGGCCCGCGCGACCGCGGCGACAAGATCGCCATCCCGGATCGGTTTCTCGAGACGCTGGGCGACCTCAAGCCCGGAGGGGATCAGCGCCTGATCGTATCCGGTCACGAACACGAATGGGACGCCCTGCTCTCGGAGGGTGCGGGCGAGGGCGAAGCTAGGGCCTTCGCCGAGATTGACGTCGACGACCGCGCAGTCGACCCGTTCGGACGCGGCAAGGCCGGCCGCTTCCGCGGCATCCCCGCACGGACCGATCACCCGCGCTCCGGCGTTCTCCAGAGCCGCCTTCTCGTCCGACGCGAGATAATAATCGTCCTCGACGATCAGCACGCTGAGACCCGCGAGCGGAGCCGAGGCGGTCATGCGCGCGCGTCCGTCTGGAGGACGCTCGTCCCCGGTACGAGCGGAAAGCGGATGGTGGCCTCGACTCCGCTGTCCCGAAACTCGATCCGCCCCTCCCCCTTGAGTTCGTACGGCACGCGAGCGGTAACCAGCTCCGTGCCGAAACCCTCACGGCGCGGCCCTTCGTCCATGGCGACTCCGAACTCGGCCCAGGTGAAGCTCAGCCAGGGCGGCCCCGCCCCCTCCCCTTCCTCGACGACCCAGCCGATTTGGATCCGTCCGTCCCCTTCCGCAAGCGCGCCATATTTGACGGCATTGGTCGCAAGCTCGTGGATTGCGAGGGTCAGGACTTCCGCCGCCTTGGGCGCCAGCGATACATCCTCGCCCTCGATCGCATAGCGGCCGGGCACCGCGGCCTGCGCCTCGAGCTCGTCGCGAACCAGGTTCTGGAGATCGACGCCCCGGCCGATCTCGCGGGTGAGAAGGGCCTGGGTGCGTGCAAGAGCGCTGATCCGCCCTTCAAGATGCTGAGAATAATCCTCGACGCTATCGGCGTTCATCGCGGTTCGCCTGCCGATCGAGCGGATCATCGCGAGGAGATTGCGGACCCGGTGCTGAAGCTCGGCGACCAGCAGTTCCTGGCGGCGCTGGAGGACTCGAAGCTCCTCCACATCGGTCGACGAGCCCAACCACTCGACGATCCGCCCGTCCGCGTCGCGCAGCGGCGACGCGCGGGTCTGATGCCATCGATATTCCTGGGCAGAAGAATGAAAGATGCGATGCTCGACATAATATTCGCCGCGCTGCCCGACGGCTTCCCAAGCGGCGAGCGTCGCCTTGCAATCCTCGGGATGGATCGCCTTCAGCCAACCGCGACCGAGGCCCTCCTCGAAGGAGAGACCGGTGAACTCGATCCATTGCGGGCTACTCCAGATCCGACAGCCGTCGTCCAGGGATCGGAAGACGAGTTGCGGGATTCCGGTGGCGAGGCCGCGCATGCGCCGCTCGCTCGCCTCGAGCGCCTGCTCGGCGCGGGCGCGCTCGACGGCCTCCCAGGTGCGCTCTGCGACCGCAACCAACAGGCTCGCCTCCTCCTGAGTCCACACACGAGGCTTGGTGGCCGTTGCCGCGATCGCCGCGACCACGCTGCCGTCCTTGAAGAGCGGGACGCTCAGGAACGACTTGATCCCGATGCACTCGTAGGGAGTGCTGATTCCCTTCATGACCGGCGCCGTCGCAACGTCTTCGACGAGGACTGGAGCATTCCGCTGGAATATCTCCTCAGGCTGCCCGAATTCCGGGAAAGGATATATTCCGGCCAACGCCTTGTCGTTGAGATTGTGGTAGTCCGGCTCGACGACGAAGCCGTTCCGGCCGTGATCGACTTCGATATAATAGCTTCTGTCGGCTTCCATATGCTCGCCGACCACCCGGCAGGCGGCAGCCTTGATCTCCAGCGGGTCGCTGAGCGGGCGAAGCGCATCACTGAGCTTGAGCAGAAAGGCCTGCCGCTCCTCGCGCACATCCATCCTTGATTGGGTGATGACCCTCTCGGTCGTCTCGACGACGATCCCGATCATTCCCCCGACCGATCCGTCGGCAGCGCGCACCGGACTGTAGGAAGAAGTGAAATAGGCTCGCTCCGGTCCTTCGGAGCGTTCGAGGTGGACGGGATAGTCTTCGTTGAAGGTGGACTTGCCTGCGAAGGCGCGCTCGACGATCGGCTCGAGGTTTCCCCATGCCTCGTGCCAGATATCGGCGAAGGAGCGCCCGAGCGCGTCGGGCTTGCTGCCGAGGATCGGCGTGAACGCGTCGTTGTAGAGAGTGACCAGCTCCGGGCCCCACACCAAAACCGCCGGAAAGCCGCTCTCGAGGACGAACGACGTCGCGAGCCTCAACTCGGGGGACCAGGTTTCGATCGCGCCGAGCGGGGTCCCCTCCCAATCATGGGAGCGGATGCGTTCGCCCATCTCGCCGCCGCAGGTCGGCCACAGGGGCGGCTCACTCATTTGCGTCGAGATGCGCGCCTTCATGGTCGAGATGGAGATAATTGGGATTGAACATCGCAACGCCCATCAACTTGTCGAGCTTCGGGATCGTCAGGCGCCTGTGAGCGAGCTCGATAAGGCCGTCGCGCCGCAATTCTTGGAGCGTTCGGTTGACGTGGACCGGGGTGAGGCCGGTCGCTTCGGCAAGGTCGTTCTGGGTGATCGGGAACTCGCACGAGCCGTTCTCGGCGAGCCCGACGGCGCGCAACCGCAGGTAGAGCTCGACGAGCAAGTGCGCGATCCGCTCGTAGGCGCTGCGCTGGCCAATGTTGAGCAGCCATTCACGCTGTATCGCGGCATTGACGAGCTCTTGCCACCAAAAAGCCTGAGCGATGCGGGGACGGGTTTCGGTGAGGCGGTTCATGTCCTCAGGGGAGATTGCCGCATATTGGACGCGCGTGATCGCACCGATCGTGTGGTCCATCTCCTTAAGGATGTAGACGTTGAAGTCGCAGAAATCGCCCGGGATGAAGAAGCCGACGATCTGCCGCCGCCCGTCCGGCAAGCCTTTGTAACGACAGGCCCAGCCGTTCAGGATCAATCGCACGGCCTTGGGATCGTCGCCCTCCCGGACGATATCGCGCCGGGGGGCAGCTTCCTGGATCGAGGCGCGGCCGGCCATATCGAGAGCGGCGCGATCCTCGCTGGAGAGCCGCGCGTAGTTCTGCAACCGTATCGCCAGGGTGCCCACCAAAAGGAAACGTCCTTGAATGGCATGACGTTATCGCGCGCGACGCAACTCACCTCTCACATGGGTTAGTACAGTAACGCACCGAAGCGGTGAAGGCTGCTCGTCCGGCGCAGATTTTGCGCGACTTGCCGACCGATGCTTAATGACCCGCTAAGCGTGCCGTTCTTTGGACGGTTAAGGCTTTTGCGGGATAGGGCCGACAATCGCATCCCGGAGGCCCCCATGGCGATCGGTCCGATCAAGTTCCCGCCCGTCTTCTCCCCGACGCCGACGCCCACCCCGTCGCCCACGCCGACGCCGACGCCGACGCCGT
>JAEZHP010000090.1 GCA_023416515.1 Pseudomonadota bacterium
CCCTTCGACACGCTCAGGACGAGCGGGAAGTGCGTGAGTTGCCCCAGGCCGCTCACTTGTTGAGCCTCGCCTGGTTGATCCCGTCGGCCAGCCCCGCCGCCCATTTGGTGATGTCGCCGGCGCCGAGGCAGATGATCATGTCGCCCCGCGCAGCAAGATCGCGGAGCACCCGGCAGGCTTCCTCCTGGCTCTCGACCGCGCGGGCGGCGCGGTGGCCGCGCTCCTTCAGGCCCTCGACGAGGGCTGCGCTGTCGACGCCGTCGATCGGCTCCTCGCCGGCTGCATAGACCGGAGCGACCAGCACGATGTCCGCGTCGTTGAAGGCGCCTTGGAACTCGTCCATCAAATCGCGAAGGCGGGTGAAACGGTGCGGCTGGACGAGCGCGATCACCCTGCCCTGCGCGCCCTCGCGGGCAGCCGACAACACGGCTTTGATCTCGACCGGATGGTGGCCGTAATCGTCGATGACGATCGCCCCCTGGACCTCGCCGACCTTGGTGAAGCGGCGCTTGACGCCGTCGAAGCTGTCGAAGCCGTGGGCGAGCACGTCGTCCGAAATGCCCATCTCGGCGGCGACGCCGATCGCCGCGAGCGCGTTCTGGACGTTGTGGCGGCCGGGCATCGGCAGGCGGACGCCCGCGATAGTGCGCACCTCGCCGCTTCTGTCTCGGATCGAAACGTCGAAGCGGTTGCCGCCAGGGAAAGGCTCGACATTGTCGGCGCGGACATCCGCCTGGGCGGCGAAACCATAGGTGACCACTCGCCGGTCGCGAAGCCGCGGGATGATGCCCTGTACCTCGGGATGGTCGACGCAAAGAAGAGCTGCGCCGTAGAAGGGTACGTTCTCGACGAACTCGACATAGGCGTCCTTCGCCTTCTCGAACGAGCCGTAATGGTCGAGATGCTCGGGATCGATGTTGGTCACGACTGCGATCGTGCCGTCGAGGCGGAGGAAGCTTCCGTCGCTCTCGTCCGCCTCGACCACCATCCAATCGGAGGAGCCGAGGCGGGCGTTGGAGCCGTAGGCGTTGATGATCCCGCCATTAATCACGGTGGGGTCGATGCCGCCCGCGTCGAGAAGGGCGGCGACAAGCGAGGTCGTGGTCGTCTTGCCGTGGGTTCCGGCGACCGCGATCGTCGACTTCAGCCGCATCAGCTCGGCGAGCATCTCCGCCCGGCGGACCACCGGGATGCGGCGCTCGTAGGCCGCCTCGACCTCCGGATTGTCGCGCTTCACCGCGGTCGAGATGACCACCACGGCCGTGTCGCCGAGATTGTCGGCGCTGTGGCCGATCGCCACCGGGATCCCGAGCTTGCGCAGGGCCTCGATCCGGTAGCCTTCGGCGGCGTCGGAGCCCTGCACCTTGTAGCCGAGGATGTGCATCACCTCGGCGATGCCGGACATTCCGATGCCGCCGATCCCGACGAAATGGATGGTGCCGATTTCCTGGAACGCGCCGCGCATGCGCACCTGCTGCTTCATGCGTAGGCTCCGCCGGGGATCGGCTTCTTGATCTTCTCGTGGATCGGCAGGGTCACGGCTTCGGGTCCGCTTCCGGTTCGCTCGACAAGATCGGCGAGGTCGCGCGCGGCATGAGGGTGGCCGACCGCCCGCGCCCGCGACGCCGCGTTGGCAAGGGCCTGCGGCTCGAGGCCGAGCTTCTGCATCTGCTTGGCGAGCTCGACCGGCGTGAACTGGTGCTGCGCAATCACTCGGGCGCCGCCGGAGCGTGCCATCTCGCGGGCATTGGCGGTCTGGTGGTCGTCGGTCGCCGAGGGCAGCGGGATGAGGATCGCCGGGCGGCCGGCGGCGGTCAGCTCGGCGATGGTCGAGGCGCCGGCCCGGGCGATGACGAGGTGCGACCAGGCGAGCTTATCGGGCATGTCGGTGATGTAGGTGGCGAGGTCGGCCGGGATCCCGAGCTCGGCGTAGCGGGCGCGGACCTGCTCGATATCCTCGGCTCGGCATTGCTGCGTGACCTGGAGCCGGCGGCGAAAATGCTCGGGAAGGAGGCCGAGGCCCTCCGGAACCGTGCTCGACAGCACCGTCGCGCCCTGGCTTCCGCCGGTGACGAGCAGGCGGAAGATGCCGTCCTCGCCAAGCGGCGGGAACGGCTGCTCGCGGAGCTGAAGGACCTCGTCGCGGACCGGATTGCCGACGAGATGGACCTTGTCGCCGACTCCCGAGGGAAGTCGGTCGACCTTGTCATAGGCGGTGGCGATTGCGTCCATGCGCCGGGCCATCAGCCGGTTGACCCGGCCCAGCACTGCATTCTGCTCGTGGATCAGAGTCGGGATCCGAAGCTTGCGCGCTGCGAGAAGTGCGGGAAGCGCCGGATAGCCGCCGAAACCCACGACAGCCGCTGGATCGAAGCTGTCATAAAGGCGAACCGCCATGTCGCGGCCGGTCATGATCGCGCGGACCGCTCGGAGCAGGCCGATTGGGTTTTTGGTGAGGCGCCCCGCGGGGAGAACATGGACGGGCACCTGGTCGAACAAGCCGGGGATTCGCGCGCCGCGTTCGTCGGTGACCAGGGCTACATGATGGCCGCGAAGCATCAGCTCCTCGGCCAGTGCATGGGCCGGGATCATGTGACCGCCGGTGCCGCCGGCGGCGAGGACATAATGACGAGGGGGACGCGCAGCACTCATTCGCGGCCACTCCAACGTACCACGTAAGGGGAACGGTGCAGATAGGGGTTTCGCCGGGTGAAGGCGAGCAGAAGGCCGAAACCCATCGCAAGCGCGATCATCGACGATCCGCCATAGGAAATGAACGGCAAGGTCATGCCCTTCGACGGCAGCAGGTGGACGTTGACCGCCATGTTGATGATCGCCTGGACCCCGATCTGGATGACGAGGCCGCCGGCGGCGAGGATGACGAACATGTCCTCCTCGTTCAGCATTCGGATCAGCACCCGCCCGATGATCGCCAGGTAGAGAATCGCGATGGCGAGGCAGGCGAGCATCCCGAACTCCTCGCCGATCACCGAGAAGATATAGTCGGTATGAGGCTCGGGCAGGTGGAACTTGCGAACGCCGGCGCCCGGCCCGAGGCCGAACATGCCGCCGGACACGAGCGTTCGAAGCGCGGCGTCGGTCTGGCCGTTGTCGCCTGCGTCGAACAGGAAGCCGTCGATGCGCGCCGTCGCGACCGGATAAAGGAAATAAGCGAGCACGATGCCGGCAAGACCGAGGCCCGCGAGGATGTAGAGAAACCGCATCTTCGCGCCCGACAGGGTCAGCAGCGCCACCCAGCAGGTCACGAAGATCACCGTCTCGCCGAGGTTGGGCTGGCGCATCAGGGCGAAAGCGATTGCCCCGGTGAGGGCCCCGGTGACGCTCACCATCGGAAGCGCCGGGTCCTTCTGCTTCAGCGACAGCAGCCACGCCATCGCCACGATGTAGAGCGGCTTCAGGAACTCGGATGGCTGGACGTTGGTCACCCCGAGGTCGATCCAGCGCACGGCGCCGTTGCGCTCCATGCCGATGATCGGGACCAGCATCAGCACAACCGTGCCGATGGCGGCACCGACCAGCGACAGCCTGCGCGCCATCGTCTTGGGAAGCATCGACACTCCGATCATCACCGGGATGGCGACCATCGTCCACACCAGCTGAAGAGTGAAGAAGTGCAGAGGCGCGTAGCGGAAATTGCCCCCAGACAGGCGGCTGGCGGCGGCGGGCGAGGCCGCGGCCACTGCGATCAGGCCGATCACGATGAGAATGGCGACGAGAAGGAGGAGGACCCGATCCGTCTCCCAGAACCAGCGGCCCACTGGCGACAGGTCGGAGCGCCCGCCCCAGCGCGGCGCTTTCTTTTCCGCTCCCGCCTTCATGACGCCACCCCCGATCACGCCAACTTCTCCACTGCGGCGCGGAACGCCTCGCCGCGCGCTTCATAGTCCTTGAACTGGTCGAACGAAGCGCAGGCTGGCGACAACAGCACCACCTCCCCCGGTCTAGCGGCCGCCGCGGCGTCGGTCACCGCCTTTTCAAGCACTTGGCTCTCGGTCACCGGCACTTTTCCGTGGAGAAGTCTGGCGAACATCGGCCCCGACTCCCCGATAGTGTAGGCGGCGCGGACGTGATCCAGATATTGCTCGCACGGCCCGAGCTCCTCGGTCTTGGCGAGACCACCCACGATCCAGTGAATATGCGGGTAAGCCCCGAGCGCCGGAGCGGTCGAATCCGGGTTGGTCGCCTTGCTGTCGTTGACGAACAGGACGCCGTCCTTCTCGGCCACGCGCTGCATGCGGTGCGGGAGGCCTGGATAGGACTTCAACGCGTGGCTGATCACGTCTTCCGGGACGCCGAGCGCCAGCGAGGCAAGGATGGCGGAAATGACATTCTGCGCGTTGTGCGGGCCTTGTAAATTCGGCCAGTCCTTCTGCGTGCTCAAATGATCACGTGACGCCGTATTCCCGCTCTCGTCGAACGGTCCCCATAGTTCGTAGGGATCGTCCACATCGTCATTGTAGTTTGCCCAGAACTCGCAGGGATGACCGTCAAACAGCCGGCGATACAGAGATTCACCCTGCTCCGTATGCCAGTTGAGCACACCGATGTGGGGGGGCGTCATCATATCGAACAGACGTAGCTTCGACGCCTGGTAGGCCGCGAAGCTCTCATACCGATCAAGATGATCTGGCGTGATGTTGAGTAGCACCGCGACGTCGCAGTCGAGGCTGTAGGTGAGGTCGATCTGGTAGCTCGACAGCTCCAGAACATAGACTCCGCCCCCCGGCAGCGGGTCCTGGGACAGGATCGGAAGACCGATATTGCCGCCCATCGTCGTCGGAACGCCCGCGGTCTTGAGAATGTGGTGGACGAGGGCAGTCGTCGTCGACTTGCCGTTGGTGCCGGTGATTCCGACCACCTTGTGCGGCGGAAGCTCGTTCCGCGCCTGCGCGAACAGCTCGATGTCGCCGATCACCGGCACCCCCGCCGCGCGCGCATGCGCCGCGATCGGGTGGCGGT
>JAEZHP010000109.1 GCA_023416515.1 Pseudomonadota bacterium
CGCTTGAGGCGCTTGGGCTTGGCGGCGGCCTCCGGCGCCTGCGCAGCGGCCTCGGCGCCACGCGGCGGACGGCCGGGGCGCGCAGCCTTCATCGGTGGGCGATCTGGCTTCGGCCCTTGCGAGGGTCGAGCAGGACGTTCAGGCCGGGACGGGCGATCGGCCGGCGGCCGGCTTCTCACCGGCCTTTCAGGCCGCGGCTTGTCGTCAAAGGGGCGCCGCGCCGTTCGGCCCGGTGCCGGGCGAGGCGCCGGTCGAGCCCTAACCCTCCCAGCTGGCTGCTCCGGGCGGGACCCTCCCTCTTCCGCAAGGGGAGAGGGGAGCGGGGTCCCGCCCTTCAGGCTGTTGTGGAAGACCGCCAGATCGTGGGCGCGTATTTCGTCGACCGCGCCGACCGGTAGGTCGCCGAGAATGAACGGGCCGTAGGCGGTTCGGATGAGACGGCTGACCTCGAGCCCGAGATATTCGAGGACCCGTCGGACCTCGCGATTCTTGCCCTCCTTGAGCTTCATCTCGATCCACTGGTTGCGGCCGGTGCGGCGCTCCAGATTGGCGTCGATCGCGCCGTAGCGGATGCCTTCGATCTCGATCCCGTGGATGAGATCCTCGAGTTGTTCCTGGCTGACTTCGCCGAACGCCCGGGCGCGGTAGGCGCGCTCGACCCCCGTTGAGGGAAGCTCGAGGAGGCGCTTCAGTTCGCCGTCGGTGGTGAGCAGAAGAAGCCCCTCGGTATTATAGTCGAGGCGGCCGACCGGGATCAGCCGCGGAAGACCCCTGGGCAAGCGGTCGTAGATGGTCGGGCGGCCCTTCGGGTCGCGCTCGGCGGTGAGGGTTCCGGCGGGCTTGTGGAAGCGGAACAGGCGGGCGGGCTCGGGCTCCGCGACCGGCTTGCCGTCCACGGTCACTCCGCGAAGCGAGGCGAGAACGGTGGCCGCGGTGTCGAGCACCTTGCCGTCGAGCGCGATCCGGCCCTCCGCGATCATCCGCTCGATCTCGCGGCGCGAGGCGACGCCGGCGCGGGCGAGCAGCTTGGCGATTCTTTGACCGTCGGATTTGGGACCGGAAGGGAATGGCGGGGGCAGTGTGGTTCTCCGCGGCAGATAGCCGGAAAAGATTTCGAGTTCAGTCGATTGGACGTCGTGGCACCGACGCCCGTCTCCCTCGTTACACAAGCGGACCGACCCCCGGGGTCGGCGGCTCAAGGGAGGCAGGCGCACTATCATGGTCTTCGGCAAGCGCGAAAGGGCGATCCGCTGCATATTGGTGGTCGAGGACGAGCCGCTCGTCGCGTTCGACAACGAGCATCTGCTCAAGGATGCCGGCTACGAGGTGGTCGCGACGGTGGACACCGCCGAGGATGCCATGCGCGTGATCGACGAGGCCGAGCGGATCGACCTTGTGCTCGCGGACCTGTCGCTGTCGGGCGAAGGCGACGGAGTGCAGGTAGCCGAGGCGGCGCAGGCCAAGGGCATCGCGGTTCTGTTCGTCACCGGCGCTTGCCCGCTGGCGGCCCGGCACCTTGCGGTCGGGTGCCTGGCCAAGCCTTATTCGGACAAGGTGCTGAAGAGCGCGCTCGACGCCATCGACGCGATGCTTCGCGGCGACAAGGTGAAGAAGACGCCCGAGCAGTTCACGATCTTCGAGAGAGATGCGGCTTAGAGTTCCTCTCCATGAGCCTTCGGCTCACAGGGACGAACTGACGGCCGCCTGCACCTGGTCGTGGAAGACCTTGATGCCGTGCTCGAGGTTGCCGAGCGTGATTTCCGTGATGGCGCCCGAGGCGAGGCCCTGCTGGCCCAGGGCCGCGGCGCGATAATCCTCGCCGCCGAACACGCCCTGGTCGAGAAGGCGCCAGCTCTTCTCCCAATGCTCCTCCTCCTCGGCCGATTGCGGCCATTCGGGGATGAGCATGAAGTCCTCGACGAGCGTTCGGCCCTCGGACTGAGGCATCAGCACCATGAGGTTCACATAGTCCGGGCTCATGATCATGATCGTCGCCGGGAACAGCTGGTAGGTGTAGGTCATGATCGCCCGGACCGCGGCCCAGTCGGTCGTGTCGACCTGATCGAGATAGCCGGAGCGGGCGACGAGGCTGCGCTGGTGCGGGCCGAGGCGGTCGGCGATGCTGATCCCGTCGGTGAAGAAGCGGGCGATGGTCGAACTGTGCAGTCGCTGGACGTGATAGCCTTCGAGGAAGGCGTCCATGATCAGCTTCCAGTTGGCGGCGACGTCGTGAACGTGGCGGCGCCAGAGGTGGTGGCCGGCGAGGCCGAAGGCGTCGAATTCGGGCGCGAGCGCGGAGGCGTCGGAAAAGTCGGCGCTCTCGTCGAACGAGAACCAGATGAGGCCGCCCGCCTCAAGGCTCGGCAGCTCCTTCAAATGGTGCGCCGCCTTGTCGAGATCGGGGAAGGTGTCGGAGCGCGGAACGCCGGCGAGGCTTCCGTCAAGAGCATAGGCCCAGGCATGGTAGGGGCAGACCAGGCGAGGCGCGCAGACCGTGTCGCCGCCCTCGACGAGGCGAGTGCCGCGATGGCGGCAGACGTTCCAGAAGACATGGGCCTGGCCCTGCTTGTCGCGGGTGAGAAGCAGGGGCGCGCCGAAGCCGTCATGAGCGACCGCGCTGTTGTTCTTCGGCAGAAGCGCGGAAGGCGCGATGACCTGGGGAAGCCGGCGGAACAGGTGCTTCTGCTCGGCGGCGAAGCGGGCGGGATCGGTGTAGACCGACGCCGACACGGTGGCGATCGGCCCGGCCGGCGGCTCCTCGCCCGCGGCGAGACGGGCGGCGAGGGCGAGCTGCCCTTCGGTCGGGCGCTGGCGCATCGGCATGTCCATGGGCCGCATCGTGCGCCGGGCCAAAGGCAATGGCAAGCGACAGGCGCCGTTCAGGTGCGCGCAGCAAAACCTCTTCCCGAGACACCTTCAGCCGTTAGAAGAAGGCCATGGATCTGAGCAAAGAGCAGGCGCCCAGCTGGCGCGACCGAATTCCCTCCGGCGTCCGTCCCTATGTCGAGCCGGCCCCGCTCGCCGCGCTGTTCCTCGGTGTCTCGTCGGCCTTCCCGTTCACGATGATCGGAGCGACCCTGAGCACGATGCTCCGGCAGAACGAGGTGACCCGATCGACGGTCACCGCGTTCGCGCTCACCTTCCTCATGTACAATTTCAAGTTCCTGTGGGCGCCGCTCGTCGACACGGTGAAGCTGCCATTCCTCCATCGCTTCGGGCAGCGTCGCTCGTGGCTGTGGCTGATCGGCGTGATCTGCATGGTCGCGGTCATCTATCTCGGCAGCCGCGATCCGCGCGCCGACATCCAGGCGGTGGTCGTCGCCGCGTTGATCGTCGCCGTGGCGGGCGCGACCTACGACATCGTCATCGACGCCTATCGAATCGAATTGCTCAACCCCGAGCAGCTCGGCGCCGGTTCGGGGATGTCGCAATATGGCTGGCGGATTGGCTCGGCCGCGGCAGGCGGTCTCGCTCTGGTCCTGGCCGCCCGCTACGGCTGGGCCGCAGGCTATGCGGTGTGCGCGGTATTCGCTCTCCCGGCGATGATCGTCGCCCTGATCATGGGCGAACCGAAGCGCCACCGTGAGCCCCCGCCCGTTCGTGGGCCCGTCGGTGCGATCGTCGCCTATTTCAGCCCGCTGGTGGAGTTCCTGAAGCGCCAGGGGGCTCTGCTCGTCCTTCTGTTCGTGCTCATTCACAAGATCGGCGACACGCTCGCCAACCTCACTCTCCGGCTGCTGTTCGAGGACCTCGGCTTCAGCAATGACGAGGTCGCCTTCTACGACGTGTTCGTGGGCTTCATCGCGCTCCTGATCGGGGTGTTCGTCGGCGGCATTCTCTACGCCAAGCTCGGCATGAAGCGGGCGGTGCTGATCAGCCTCATCCTGATGGCGGTGTCGAATTTCGGCTTCGCGATGCTTGCCGCGACGGGCCACAACAACTGGATGATGGCCGCGGTGATGTTCTTCGAGAATTTCGCGAGCGGAATCGGCGGAGTCGCGGTGGTCGCCTACCTGTCGGCTTTGTGCAATCTGCGCTTTACCGCGACGCAATATGCGCTGTTGTCGGCGCTCGCGAGCATCGCCGGGCGGTTCCTCACCGGTACGACCGCCGGCGGGCTGATCGACCAGTTTGGCTATGTGAACTTCTACCTACTGACCACCGCGGTCGCTCTGCCCGGAGTGATCCTGTTCTGGATCATGATGCGCACGGGGCTCGCGGACCTGTCGCTCGGCGACGCCGGCAAGGTCGGTCCAGGCGACGCGCGGTCGGACGACGGCGCGGTCGACGAGAGGCCGGCACCCTGACCTTTGTCATTCCCGCGACAGCGGTAATCCAGTTTCGCGAGGCTGAAGGAAAGGCAGCTGGATCCCCGCTTTCGCGGGGATGACATCACGTCGGGAGCTGTTCGTTGGCTTTGAGGACGGTGCCGGCGAGGTAGAGCGAGCCCATGATCAGCACGGCAGGTGGCTGGCCGGGTTCAGCGAGCCGCGCGATGCTCGCCAGCGCTTCCTCGACATTGTCCGCGGGTCGGGCCGAGAGCCCGAGCTTGCGGGCTTGTGCCGCGAGGGCCTCGGGCGCGTGGTGGTCGTGTCCGGGAACCGGGACCGGGTGGATCATGACCTGCGACCCGGCGAAGGGGCGCAGAACGCCGTAGGCGTCCTTGTTGGCGAGGATACCGGCGACAAGATGGACCTGGTGGCCGGCAAAGGACTGCCCGTCGAGGAATGCGGCGACGGCACGGGCGGCGGCGGGATTGTGCGCCCCGTCGAGCCACAGGCGAGAGCCTTGCGGAAGCAGATCGTGGAGCGGGCCTGGCCCGAGCAGTTGAAGCCGCGCCGGCCATTCCGCCCAGCCCATCATCGCCTTCAGAGCACTTGGCGGAACGGTGAGAGCGTCCTGGTGGCGCAGCATGGCGACGGCGAGACCGGCATTGGCCGCCTGGTGGCTTCCGGGGAGGCGGGGCAGGGGAAGGTCGAGCTCGCCCTCGGAATCGCGATAGGCGAGGCGGCCGCCCGTCGCGAGCGCGTCCCACTTGCCGCCGCGCGGGAGCCAGAGGGCGCCGGCCTCAGCGGCGGCCTTGCCGACGGCGTCGGCGGCTCGGCTCGGGTAGAGGTGGGTGAGGAGCGGCACTCCGGCGCGCGCGATCCCGGCTTTCTCGGCAGCGACCTGCTCGATCTTCTCCCCGAGCCAGGCCTGGTGGTCGAGGCCAAGCTGGGCGATCCCGGTGACGAGCGCGCGGGGAATGACGTTGGTGGCGTCGAGGCGGCCGCCGAGGCCAACCTCCATGACGCAGGCGTCCGCGGGCGTGCGCGAGAAAGCGAGGAAGGCGGCGGCGGTGGTGACCTCGAAGAAGCTGATGGTGAGGTCCTCGGCGACAGTCAGGACCTCGTCGAGCAGGGCGGCGAGCGCGTCATCCTCGATCAGCTTGCCGGCGAGACGGATCCTCTCGTTGAAGCGGACGAGGTGGGGGCTGGTGTAGACGTGAACCTGGTGGCCCGCGGCTTCGAGCCCGGCGCGGAGGAAGGCACAGGTCGAGCCTTTGCCGTTGGTGCCGGCGACGTGGAAGACCGGGGGAAGCGCGCGCTCAGGATTGCCGAGGCGGGCGAGGAGGGTCGAAATCCGCTCGAGGCCGAGCGTGTCGCGGCCCGGGCCGAGGAGGCCGAGCCGGTCGAGCTGGGCCTGGACGCCGGGATGATCGGAGACCGCGAAGTCGGGCACGCCTTATCCTCCCTGCGCCGAAGGCGTGGGGAGGGGGACCGGCGAAGCCGGTGGAGGGGCAATTCCGCGCCCAGCCCCCC
>JAEZHP010000014.1 GCA_023416515.1 Pseudomonadota bacterium
GCATTGCTGCCCGCGTTCGTGGAGGAGCCGTCGCCCCTCGCTGGCCACGGAGTCGGCTGGGAGGCTGCCCCATGGTCCTTTGATCCTACCAGCCGTGTCCGATTATGCAATTGCATCGGCATGGTGAATTGCGGACTGTCGCGGTTTCCGGAAATGGCAAGCAAGGTGTTCGTTGCGAAGGATAGGTGCGGGCGTCACAGGTCACCACTCGATCCGGAAAACCGAGCAAGAATGGACCCGCCGCCCTCGTGCCTGTTCCACCACCGTCGCCACTCACTCGGAACCGCGGCGGTGCGAACCCTGCCAACCCACTAAACCCCGAGTTGAGCGGCAGGCTCGTCGCTAGAGCGATGGCGCAATGCCCAGGGTTTCATCCAGCCAGTCGAAGGCGACCTGCGAGAACAGGGCTGCAGCACCGGCCTCGTCGTGCTGCCCCGCTCCTTGCGCGTTGGTAAACAGCACATACGCCTTGCCCGGCGCCGTAATCGCGTCGAACAGGGCTTTCGCGCCCGCACCGACCGGGTCGTTCTCCGCCTGGCAGACCAGCACCGGGCATTCGATCTGCTCCGCATGCCCGACGTTGGTGTACGGCACATACAGCTTGAGGTAGTCAACCGGGGTTGCCGCTCCGTGCACCAGCATCCCCCGATTGATGCTGAACGCCAGTCCGGCATCGGAGGCCATCATCTGCTCCAACCCGGCATTGAACTCGGCCGCGGGAAGGGCATCGAGATCGTTCCGAAACTCTTCCGGCACCAGCGCCAGCGCCTGTCCACCCGGATCGTACTGGCCAGGATCGGCGATCACCGCCGCCAGTCGATGTTCCGCACTGGCCGCGCGGGGCGCGAGGTAGCCACCCCACGACCGGCCCAGCAGCACGATCCGCTCGGGATCGACCTCCGGACGTGTCAGCAGGAAGTCGACCTCCGGCGTGACGACCGCTTCCCAATCGGGCCGGAACACGAGCTGCTGTTCGATCAGCGCCCCGCCCTGCCCAGGACCATCCAGCAGGAAAACCGCATAGCCCCGTCGCAGAGCCGCCGCCCCGCCACTGAAGTAGGTTTCCTCCTTGGTGCCGTCATACCCATCGACCAACACCACGGTCGGGAACGGTCCCTCACCCCCGGGCGTGAGCAGATACCCCTCCAGCGTCGTCTCTTCGTAGGGAACCTGCACCACCTCGAACGTCCATGGCCCGAGAGCCGCCGCCTGCTGGAACGATGCCCGCTGCTTCTGGTAGGCCTCCACCATCCGTGGGTCGAGTGGGGGACTGTAGAGAAAATCCAGCGCGGTGCGATAGTAGGCGGACGCGCGCAGGAACGATTCGCGTGCGCTGACCACCCTGCCAGCGGCCAGGCTTGCCTCGCCATTCGCCTGGATGCGGTCCGCCAGCGCAATCCACTCCTCATACCAGGAGTCGCTGTTCGCCGGATCAATCCGCCGGGCGGTGACGAAGCATTCCCCAATATCAGCGCCCCCGTGATAGATGTAGTCGAGAGTGCGCAGGAACTGGCCATCCAGTTCGGGGTCGTTGAACGCGATGCCGGTCAGCGTGATATCCGTCGTCGTGGCGACAGGGGTTGCTCCGGCAACCGGCGTGCCGGTCTGGGCCTTGCCGGATCGGGCACCCGCGGCAAGGCCAGTCACCATGGTGCCGGTCGTGGCGGCGCTGGTCAGCACCGCGCGGCGTCGTGAGATACGGGGTTGGTTGCGAGCAGTGATGTCGCCGATGGCCACATGAGCCTCCTGAATGCCTGCCAGGGCCAAGCGCCCCGCAGGTGGGTGATGCAATCGCGCCAGGATTAGGGACCCACGCGAAGCCAACATGTAACCCGCCCTCCGCGTAACCCTCATCTCTTCCCCTGGCAGACCCAAAACACCGCGGCCCACAAACCCAAGACGGTTTTGCTGCGGCCGCGTTCTCCTGACAATTGACGGAGAGTTCACGCAACCCGCCCGCCTCACGAGACGGTGACCAGTGCAGTCCACTCGGGTACCAACGAGGACTATCGGCATCGGACGGCGGCGGGTCAGTCGCCAGCCCCCCGACGCTGCAGGACATCCCGATCGCCTGGTTCGCAGAAAGAGATGATGCGCATTCATTCAGTCGTGCTCTCCCTCACCAGCAGTGAGCAAGCAAACGAATAATGCGTAATGTGGCGCCGGTTGCTCGTCAGTCCATCGTGTTGTTTGGTTGACCTCACCACCGGCCGTTACGCTCTGGCAAGACTTTGGGTCGGGAACCTAGATGTCATGGCTGAACCGCCTGAGGGGCTAACTGCTGGATTGGCGTTCTGTGTAATCAGCGCGCCAACGTATGACGCCTTCGATCTCTTTCGCGGTACGGTCGATACGTTCGATTCGGAAGGCGATGACGTGCTGGCCCGGGAACGCTCCGACGCGCTGGAACTCGAACCTGTGCCAGAACAGGACGTGACGTCCGGGCCAATTTGGGGATGGGATTCGAAGGAACGGCCGGTCTACTAATTGAGCTCCAGCGGAGCCACAATACGTCCTATCGGACTCAATCTCAGCAATCGACCCAGCCGGGAGTTCCCCATGACTCAGGTGTCCCATCGTCACCACATCAACCCAAAATTCTTCCTCGCGGGTTTCACCGATAAGGGGCACAAGCGCGGGAAGCTATGGGAGTTCGATCAGAACAGCCGGATGCCGAAGCGCGACCGTGCGAAGTCCGTAGGCTGGGTGTGGGACTACTACGCCGTAGACGTACCCGGACAGCCTTCAGATGTTGCTGAGACCCTGTTCGGGAAGATCGAAACGTCGGCGGCTCCAATAATCAAGGGCATTGTTGACTCTGAGGTCCTCCCAACCGGGGCCGACTTTCAGATTCTCATGGCGTTTCTTGCGCTCATGTACAGTCGCGGGCCCACCCGTCGGTTCGACATGATCGACACGCTTGAGAGGATGCAGACCGAAGTCACGAAGATGGCGATAAGGATGCAAGCCGTCCGTGAACAGTCGCTCAATGCCCAGAAGCGGTCGAAGCAGAGTTCGGAATCCACGCTGTACACGGATGCTCTGGAAGCGTTACCTGAGGACTTCCGATTGACGATTACCAATGCAGGAGAGGTTCACACGTCGGGAGTCGTCACGACGCTAGAGCCATTGGCCCAGCTATTCGCCCAACGAAACTGGTTGATTGCAAAGGTCGAAGACCCAGGTACCTTTTTCATTACGACAGACTCAAGCTGTGCAATCGTTTGGGATGATCCAGATGCCTACCGGCTCGGCCCCCCTGCCCCTGCATGCGAGGCAAGTAAAATCATCATCCCGATTCATAGGTCAACGGCTCTGATCGGTAAGTTCGAACAAATTGATCCGTCTGTGCCGGTCGTGCGCCTAGACCGATATGGCGTCGCGCTAATGAACTTCATCGTTTCCTCATTTGCCACAAGGTTTCTCTATGGGCCGGAGAGCGACTTCGAATATTGGGGTCCCGATGAAGCCATTCACGGTTGGGCTGACTGGTATGCGAACAGGCCGACAGTATTTCTCGACCCAGTCGAAGGGTCGTTCGGGGAATAGCGTCATTTCGACACATGGTCACATATCACAAGTGATGTACGAGGGCGTGCGGAAAGGGTTGCACATGAAGACATTCGGCGAACGGCTGCGGTACGCGCGGCATCGGTGGGGGCTGGATCAAGGGACGTTGGCGACGCGGGCAGAGGTTGGCGTGGCGACGATCCGACGCTGTGAAGGCGATGCCTTCGGCCCTCGACTATCGACCGCGCAAAAACTGGCTGACGCACTACAGGTCCGGGTTGAATGGCTCCTGACCGGAGACGGCGACATGGTCACACTGGCCAAGATGACGCCAGATGCGCAGGTCAAAGCCCAGACGGGGCCAGGGACCGACGGGCTGCCCGGCTTCGTCGTGGTGGAAGGCGGGGCCTGGTACCGGGATAACGATGGGGCCTGGGTAGTAGACGCGTCGCAAATCGCTAGTGAGGTTCAGTAGACACCGGGCCCAAATCTAGGCTCGGAAGGTCGGTCGAAACGAAGACATCCCAGTCCTGTTGCTCATCAAACCAGTCCGGAAGTGGTAGCCCGCGAATCTGGTTTGGCTCAACGACGAAGTGCTCTGAGACTCGCGCATTTGCATCGACAACGTACACATAGCGCAAGTCTCCAGACCGAATCGACACCGTAAATGTCACTCCCGGCAGAGGATGGCTGACGCTTCCATTGAAAATCTTCCGGGACGTACTTGAAATCTGGAGTCTCGATTCACCGTTCCCCAGGTCATATGTCTGGACTGCATGATAGAGACACATGGCCTCGATTCCTCTTGCGGTCGTATAAAAGTACGTTTGCTCACTGCGAAATACGTTCGGAGACGTGTCTGGATTCAAGCGTGATCGCCGACTCTTGGCGAAGCTGACTAGAGCTCCACCCAATGCGATGTAGTTCCCAGTGTTCTGAACAATCCAGTTTATGTTCTCAGCTAGAGTGTAAATGAAATCGACGTAGGGACCGGCCGCTGGAGGCCGAAGGTAGTAGTTGAACTCAACGTCGTTGAGAGAGTCTCCCAGGACAGGTCCAAATGACTCCCTGAGGTCTGTTTCCCAATCCGCTAGAAAGGAATCCATCCCTTCCCAGTGTTGGGTGATGGGCGGCAAATCTCCCCAAAGCGCTGGATTTGGTATAGGAGACATGACCGAAAGGACATCTGACATGTCGTCCGGCCAGTACTGATGCTTGCGGGGATTGTCCGGGTCTTGGCCAAGAGGAAATCGGCTCATGGTCGGCAGCCTCAGCCGGGTTCGAAAGGCACTGGAGACCATCCCGGTCGTGATCTCAACCTAACCCGCGAGTAATCGGGTACTACGCTGGTGCTATGCGCCAGACATGACGATGCCCCGACGGGTGCCCATCGAGGCAATAAGCCCATGAAATTTACTGATTTTGGTACACGCAGTAGACCCGCACTCGAACAAATCGGGGCCTGGATTGGCATCGCCGAGTGCCAGTGAATTGGAGAAGCTTGCGACGCAAGCGCTACTGATAGAACCACGGATCGAACGCAATCCCCCGGGGCCGATACCTAGAAGCCTACAGAGGCGGCTTAGTTCTGAGGTGCAGGAAGCGATCGTATCCCGCTATGCTGCGGGCGAGTCGGCCAAGGCGTTGAGTCAGGAGTTCGACATCTCTAGGGATGGGGTGCGGAGACTGCTCAAGGGCGCGCATGTATCCATCCGGACCCAGTTCATCGCCACGCCAGAGACAGTCGCCCAGATCATAGAGCTGTACGAGAGTGGCTTGACGATCAGGGAGGTGGCGACTCAGGTGGGATGTGCGTACGGCACCGTCCGCGGCGTGCTCCACGAGAGCGATGCAGTGGTGCGGGTATCACCTGTCGGCAAACGAACGGCGCAGATGAAATAGGTCTCACCCGCAAAACGACTAATGAGTGTTGCATGCTGGGCC
>JAEZHP010000135.1 GCA_023416515.1 Pseudomonadota bacterium
GGACAGAGCAAGCCACAAGCCCCCCTACAAGCCAGCCACGATTATGTGAGATCGGGGACTGGTCATTATCCAGAAGAGAACCCTTGAACCTGATTCGTCTTCCTTGGCTACAGTGGGCTGTCTGCTCTGTCCGGTGAGGGGAATGGAGTGAATATTCTCATGAAACCCGCCGCACTTTCGTATAACAAAGCCGCCAGCAATTTCCATGCGAATGCCGCTACCAAAGAGCCTCCAAAACCACATTTTCACCATTAGAAATGCTATACAATCAGATAAGCTAAGTAGATCCATTTATTAAAAATTTCAGCTACCAGCCATCAAGAAGCAGGAAGCATTCAAGTGCAGATACGGCTCCGACAGGTGTAGGCGGTTTGTCGAGTGTGTTAAACCTTCATCAATTGACCGCAGTACTTCTTCCCAACCCACTGCTTCATCGGACATGCTACAGGGGGCGCCTCCCGCTTTCACATGCCCCCAAGTAAGAACGTTAGAGCATTCTTCATGACAAGTCATATTACTTCAGCAGAGGTTGCCAAAATCGCGCTAGAAATGCGTTCTCGCTTCTTAGTGCCGTTTCCGCTAGAGCCATGCATGAGTGGAGTGTCAAACTGGTCACAAAGACTTCCTGCCAGCTTGAAACAGCCAATAGACGCATTCTGCGATGCCATTATAGCAACTCACGCGACGACAACACTACCGTATCAACTTGCAAGCTCTGGAGCGTCTGCAATCCATTTTCAGCGGTTTCATATGGCCGAAAGAATTCGGAGTCTGAAAGTCGGACCGTGGGAGTCTAGAACAGAAGATGAAAAGAAAGTCAGTGAAAAAAATGCGTATGAGGTTGCGTGCAATAAGTTTCATTCGTACCAGTCAAGTAGCGCAGGATTGAATGCACTTGTTGAGGATCTCTCTTCAGCACTTCTAACCGCATTGAACAATTCCGCAACAGCAGAAGCGGCTGATGAACTCTTATATCAAGCCGTGGTTTCGTTATGGTCTGCGTTCGAAGTATTTGCACGAGACGAGCTGACTATTGTTCTCAATGGTTGGCCAAGTCTAACTGAAAGGCTTTTAAGCGACCCCTCCACGAAAAAACTATTTGAGCTTCCAAAAATTTCAATTGATGATCTTTCATCGGTAGATTTTGATCTATCAAAGTCAATGGGTAACGTTCTATTTGGATCGCGTGACTTCTCAGATATACGTACGATCAAAGCTGCATTTGGTTCGATCTGCGACGATCCCGAACTAGCAAGAGAATTGAACAGCGATCTGCTATGGCATTTAAACCAGGACCGCCACCTAATCGTCCATAGGCGGGGCATCGTGGACAGAAGATATTTATCGGTAACGAAACGAAATGTTGAACTAGGGGATCGCATCAACGTTACTCCGGATGAAGTTGAAACTTATTTTAAGGCCACTACGAATGCAGCAACTGCGATTCTTCAGGGACTAAGCAAGGTTCTCTCCGACTCAGAAATTAATCCGGATGTCGAAGTACCGTCGGATTTACACGGAAACAGATAGCATTCGTTTATGTGATGCCCTGTACCATTTGTTTTTTTCTTTGAAGGTGAACACTTCAGGTCACTCTTCAAGACCCCACCAGAAGCCCCAGAAAGGGATCATGAGGCGTTCAAACGAATGAGGATTACTCTCCGCCACAACAAAGCAAAGAAGCTCTTACAGGTACTCTTATGCATTTCCAAGCATTGGCTCCCTGTCCCTTGCTTGACCAGGTGATCGGTGCAGCTCTGTGGTGATTGTCGGGAAGAGATGACATATGAACGCACTCATGAACCCGCAACAAGTTATCACCATGTCCAGCCGCGAGATCGCAGAGCTGACTGGTAAGCGTCACGACAATGTGATTCGAGACATTGTGGACATGGTCGAGAAGCTTTATCCCACCACTGCAGAGTATCAAGCTTTCAAAAGAGGAGTCCTCAATTTTGAGGGCACCTATTTGTCAGCGCAGAACAAGCAGATGCCTTGCTTCAATCTGCCCAAGGACATGACTCTCACCCTGATCTCTGGTTATTCAGTACCGCTGCGTCACCGCATCGTCACCCGCTGGATGGAACTGGAAGAGAAGCAGCAACCTGTGGCACTGCCGCGTACCTTTGCTGAGGCACTGCGTCTCGCAGCGGAACAGCAGGAGAAGCTTGAAGCTACTCAAAATACCGTATCAAAAGGCTAGAATGACATCTCATTTTAGGGAGGCAGGGGAGAATGGATACGCAAGAAGCTTTACGTCAAGAGCTTATCAGGCAAGCGACAGAGCACATAAATGAGGACTATCAGGCATCTTTGATCAAGCTTCAAAATGAAGAACATGATCGAAATAATAAGGAGTACAACCTGTGGTCGGTAGAAACTGTTAAGCACATTGCTCTGATCTCCCTTGCAGGTCTAGCAGGTGTTTTTGCTTTGATGACGGGGAATAAGGTAGGACAGACAGAGGCTTTCTGGTCAGCCCTTTCTTTCGCTTGCGGAAGTGTGCTGTCCACCTTGTCTATGTACTTCGCAATGAAAGACCGATGGCACGCTATGGAGCAATGCAATACGCTATTACGCCGCATTTATGCAAAGGATTTCCCAAAGCCAGAGGAATACGAGAGATCACGTAAAGTTAAAGCGATGGGGGTTTTGTCCGAGGTCACAGGATGGAGCGGTGCTATCTGCGTACTAGG
This sequence comes from Pseudomonadota bacterium, assembly GCA_023416515.1. Classification (GTDB taxonomy): domain Bacteria; phylum Pseudomonadota; class Alphaproteobacteria; order Sphingomonadales; family Sphingomonadaceae; genus Allosphingosinicella. The sequence goes on from JAEZHP010000135.1 coordinate 2,697, forward strand.
TGGCGGTATATATCTATTCACTTTACTCGCTGACTGACTCAGATTACTCCTTAGCCCTCATATACTCTTTCAAGCTGCAGCTCCGGAAAGCAAAGCAGCTCCAGGGAAGGACGTAGCTTCGCGATCGAGTGGTCATACCGCCTCTGCCCTGTGCTTCCTGTGGCCGTATGCCCCATGAGAGCGGCGCTAACCACATCCTCTACTCCTGCATCGGTCAGCCTCGTCCGCGAGGTATGTCGGAATGCATGGAAGTCCGTGTACCGCTTGGTGATCCCCTGTGCATTTCTGTAGCTGCGGAACCAGTCGGAAAAGTACTCTCCTGCCGGCCTACCGGGTGCCACTGGAATCGCCGGGAACAGTCGCTTATCTCCTGCCCTCTTCCTTGCCTCCACATAGTCAGAAAATCCCAATCTAATCAGCTCCGAATGAACTGGGATGCGCCTCTGTGTGGTTAGGTTCTTGACTGAGGTTTCAGGCGTATCGTCATCCTCGTCCCCCAAGTCCTGAATGACCGACAGCGTCAAGCCGTCTTCCCCCTTCACGACATCCTCAAGGCGAAGCTGACAGAGCTCTGACTGCCGCGCTCCGGTATAGAGGCCAAGCAAAGGAACCCAGTACGCCGCATCCTTACCGGCACTGGCTGTCGTGGGTAGATTGTAGGATTTAAAAAGATCAGAATCGAAGAGCTTAACGAGATCCTCCGAAGCCCAAGGCTTCCGTGGTCTGCTTTTCTTAACCGTCACCCCATGAGCTTTCCAGGGATTCACCACGATCCAGTCTTGGTGATCACAGGCGAAATTCAGCAGGGACTTGACGTTGTCGAAGTGGTCCTTGGCTGTCTTCTGTGCCGAGCATTTCTCCAAGAGGAAGCTGATGAACTGGGTTCCGTCTGCCTTGGTCAGCTCCTTCAGAGACTTGCCGGTGAAGCACTCATTGAAGAGCTTCACCGAATAGCCCATCTTCCCCTTGGTGCTGGCAGCGGGTTGCTTCACCGACTCCCATAGAGGCACCACATCGGAGAGATGATGTAGCTTGACCCTCTCAGCGTTCACCGGACGCACAGCAGGAGTCTCGACAATCTCCCCCTGATCTCTCAGGACACGATCCTTCCAACCCTTCCGGTAAGCTTCCAGACACCTCCTGAGAGCTGCCTTTCCATCCTCCGTTGACCAATCAACCAACAGCCCCATCTTTCGAGCCGCAGTGTCAGCAAGAGACTGCACCGCTTTGAGGTTGCGTCTTGCAAGGTTCATAGCAGAATCCCCTTCTGCCACCCTGTGGAGCCCCGCAAGAGCCTCCGCTGCCTCACTGGTCAATCCTACGGATTCAGCGGCACTTTGAGGAGACGGCCCTCTCACAGGAATACGGAACGCTTGGAAGGGTTTGGTGACATTGGCTAACGCCTGGAGAGCCTCCGAACTCTGGGAATCCTCCCTTGCTACATCATCTCCTGCCATTAACTCTGCATAAACACGTTCAGCGAGAGCCGCAGCGAGGTCTGGAGTAACGTAATCGATCTGCTGAGCGTTCAGCTCCTTCCGCCTCTGAGCGAACTCTGCCTCCTTCTCAGCGCGAATACGGTGAGCCAGAGGCCAACCAATAGCTCGCTCAAGCTTGCCCAGAGAGATGCGGAAGTCTTTGCGACCTCCATAAGCTTCACGGAGATCTTGAGGGATGATGATGCGCAGCTGGAGAGATCCACCACGACTTGTTAACCCAAGAGGTTTTGCCACTTTGTTTTCCATCGCTGAAATATACCAAAGTGTCACACCCAAGTGTCACAGGAAGCTTCGCCAAGTCGTTGATTTTGAAAAGATCTTTACAGATCAATCACTTGAAGTGGCGGAGGCGGTGAGATTCGAACTCACGGAAGGGTTCCCCCTTCGCTGGTTTTCAAGACCAGTGCCTTAAACCACTCGGCCACACCTCCAGCAGGATTTTGGAAACCATGACTTTGCATTTCCTGATTGCTTGGCGCAAAAGCAGTTTATGTCTTCTACGTCAGGCAAGCGGGGATTATACCTAAGTCATCCGCTTTTTCCAGCAAGTATCGTCACATACTTTCGGATGAAGGCAGGAACATTTGCTGCAGATCATTCAGAAAGCGCTGACCCAGCAGTGTGGGACGAATAATGCGGTGATCGCGGTACAGCAAGCCCTTGGCTTCAGCTTCATCCAGCGCCTGGTCAATGGCTGTTAGTGCCATTCCGGTTCGCTCGGCAAACAGAATGACTTCAAAGCCCTCAGTGAGCCGTAGTGCATTCAGCATGAACTCGAAAGGCAGTTCGTCGCGTGTTACTTCTACCTCTTCGACTATGCCACCACCTTTGCGCATCGCTTCCATATACGAAGCAGGCTGCTTGTAACGTGCCTGGCGTATTACCCGGTGGGGAAATGAGAGCTTGGAGTGAGCACCGGCACCAATGCCCAGATAATCGCCGAACTGCCAGTAATTCAGATTGTGACGCGCCTGCCTGCCGGGCTGTGCGTAAGCCGAAATTTCATAGTGCTGATAGCCGGCTGCTGCGGTTTCCTCCTCCAGCATTTCCTGCATCGCCGCGCTTTCGTCGTCGTCCGGGACTTGCGGCGGATACTTGGCAAATACCGTATTCGGTTCCATCGTCAGGTGATACAGCGACAGATGCGGCGGCGCAAAACTCAATGCTGTACGAACATCGGCACGTGCCTGCTCCAGCGTTTGCTCTGGCAGCGCGTACATCAGGTCCAGATTGAAATTATCAAAATTGGCCTGAGCAATCTCCACCGCGTGTCTGGCCTCGTCGCCATCATGGATACGACCCAGCGCTTTGAGATGCGGCGCATGGAAACTTTGTATGCCTATGGAGAGGCGGTTGACACCGCTTTCCCGGTAGGAGCGGAATTTCTCTGCTTCGAACGTGCCTGGATTGGCTTCCATCGTCACTTCCGCCGCGATATCCAAGGGAAGCAAGCTACGGATATCGGACATCAGCCGATCCAGCCCCGCTGCAGACAGCAGGCTGGGCGTGCCGCCTCCGATAAAAACCGTATAGATCTTGCGGCCCCAAATCAGCGGCAGCGAAGTCTCCAGATCGGTGCGCAAGGCATCCAGATATTCGGTTTCCGGAATCGTGCCGCCGGCCTCGTGCGAATTGAAATCACAGTAAGGGCATTTTCGCACGCACCAGGGAATGTGCACATAGAGAGACAAGGGGGGCAGCGCACTCAGATTGATGACGCCTGGACGCAAGTAAGTATTCGCCACATCGGCAGCATGAGGAAGCGATGGCGCGCTGTTACCTGCCGGCTTGATCGGTATCATCGCAGCCTTTCCACCAGCATGCGCAGCGCTTGCCCGCGATGCGAATAGCGGTTCTTTTCTTCCGGCGTCAGTTCTGCGGCGGTCTTGCCCAGATCAGGCAGCAGGAAATACGGGTCATACCCGAAACCACCCTGCCCGCGCGGCTGGGCAATCACCTCGCCATTCCACCTGCCGTCGGCAATCACCGGCTGCGGATCGTCGGCATGTCGAACAAACACGAGTACACAGTAGTAATAAGCCGATTTATCCGAATGTGATGCCAGGTCTTGTATCAGCTTTTCATTGTTACGCGCATCCGATTTCGGCTCACCTGCATAACGCGCAGACAATACGCCGGGCGCCCCCCCCAGGACGTTGACGCAAATACCGGAATCATCCGCCATTGAAGGCAAACCGGTCAGACGCGATGCATGGCGCGCCTTCGCCAGTGCATTTTCAACGAAGGTGCAATGCGGCTCTTCTGCCTCGGGGATATCGAATTCTTTTTGAGGCTTGACGATAAAGCCCAGCGGCGCCAGCAGTTCGCCGAACTCCTTCAGCTTGCCGGCATTGTTGGAGGCGAGAACCAGAGTGGAAGTAGGTATAACGGACATGAGAAATAGACAAAC
>JAEZHP010000136.1 GCA_023416515.1 Pseudomonadota bacterium
CTCGTTCCGGAGCTCCCAGAGCTGGATTTGAAGGCGGTCAGATGCCTTTATACAGAAGAATTCCGAAGCGTGGTTTTACGAATAGAAATACAAAAATTATTGTTGCAATTAACGTAGATGTATTAAACAGATTTGAGGACGGTTCTATTGTTACAGTTGATTCTTTATTAGAAGCAGGAATTATCAAAAACCCTAGAGATGGTGTAAAGATTCTTGGTCACGGCGAATTAACAAAGAAACTTGAAGTTAAAGTTAATGCTTATAGCGCTAGTGCAGTAGAGAAGATACAAGCTCTTGGTGGAAATGCTGAGGTGGTATAATGTTTAAGACGCTGCGAAATGCTTTTAAGGTTAAGGATATTAGATCTAGGCTTATTTATACTGCCATAGCACTTATAGTAGTTAGATTAGGTACTTTGCTTCCCGCACCTGCAATCAGCAGGGATGCCACCAATTCAATCTTTAATTCAGAGGCACTTGACTTCTGGAACAGCTTAACTGGTGGTTCCTTTACACAAATGTCAATTTTCGCATTAAGTATTACCCCATATATTACGTCATCCATTATTGTGCAGCTCTTAACCATAGCGATTCCTAAGCTAGAAGAGATGCAAAAAGAGGGTGAAGATGGTAAGAAAAAGCTCAATGAGCTTACTAGATACCTTACGGTTGCTTTAGCTGTAGTTGAATCTGCAGCTTTTGCAATCGGCTTTGGTAATCAAGGCTATCTTGAAGGTGGTTTAACCTTCACTAATCTTATTGTAATTATTGCTTCCTTTACAGCAGGATCTGCATTCCTGATGTGGGTAGGTGAGAAGATTACAGTACGAGGCATTGGTAATGGTATTTCTGTAATTCTTGCAGTAAATATTATCTCACAGTTACCAAGTGACTTTATTAACTTATACAGGACCTATATTCAGGGTCGTTCCGTAGTAACCGCGATCCTTGCAATACTTATTATTGTTGCAGTATTCGTAGTTACGATTGTATTGGTAATATTACTACAAAATGCTGAGAGAAAGATTCCTGTAACCTACGCTAAGAAGGTTCAGGGTAGAAAGATGGTAGGTGGACAAACCTCCCATATTCCTCTCAAGGTTAATACTGCTGGTGTTATTCCAATCATCTTCGCAAACTCCTTAATGACCTTCCCGGTAGTAATCGGTTCTTTCTTTGGAATTTATCCAGACAGAGCTCATTTCTGGCCTAAGGTATTTAAGGTATTAAGCCAGAATCACTGGTTTGATGTAAGAAGCTTCGGAGATTTCAAGTATACAATAGGTGTACTCCTATATATTGTACTTACTGTATTCTTTGCTTATTTCTATACTTCCATCACCTTTAACCCGATTGAAGTATCCAATAACATGAAGAAGCAGGGTGGATTCATACCTGGTATTCGTCCCGGTAAGCCAACCACAGAGTATTTAACCAAAGTACTTAACAACATCGTATTTATCGGTGCAGTTGGTTTAGTGATTGTTTGTATTATTCCTGTTATCTTCTCAGGTGCCTTTAATGCAAACTTCAGCTTTGGTGGTACCTCTATTATCATTATCGTAGGTGTTATCATCGAGACAATCAAACAGATAGAATCTCAGTTGCTGGTTCGCCACTACAAAGGATTCCTGAATGACTAAATAAATTCCGTTGTAAGGGTGTAGCGGGTATGCTGCTAACGAGTTTGAGTCAGGTATGGACAAATGTACTATTACGACCATCCAGATTCAAATTCGTGAAGCAACAGCCTGTTTCACCCTACAACGGGATATTGTAGTTTAATTGACTATATAACAGGAGGCAATACAAGCATGAAAATCATAATGTTAGGAGCACCTGGTGCAGGCAAAGGTACACAGGCAAAGAAATTAGCTGCAAAATATGACATTCCTCATATCTCCACTGGAGATATCTTCCGTGCCAATATTAAGAATGGTACAGAGCTTGGACAAAAAGCAAAGGTTTATATGGATCAAGGTTTATTAGTTCCGGATGAATTGGTAGTTGATTTAGTAGTAGACCGTTTTAAAGCAGATGACTGTGCAAACGGTTATGTATTAGATGGCTTCCCAAGAACCATTCCTCAGGCAAAGGCACTGGATGAAGCTCTTGCTAAGAATAATGATGCTGTAGAATATGCTATCGATTGTGATGTTCCCGATGAAGCAATCATCAGCCGTATGGCAGGCAGAAGAGCTTGCGTTGGCTGTGGTGGTACCTATCATTTAGTGACCATTCCTCCCAAAAAAGAGGGAATCTGTGATGTATGTGGAGCAGAACTGATCTTACGTGAAGATGATAAGCCTGAGACCGTTGAGAAACGTTTGAAGGTATATCACGAGCAGACTCAGCCTCTGATTGATTATTATCAGGGAAAAGGAATTCTAAGATCCGTAGACGGAACTAAGGATTTAGAGGAAGTATTTGCTGATATCATTAAGATCGTCGAAGCATAAGAATAAATTTTATGTTGTAAATCAATATCAGGTAATTGCAATGCTTCATATGATAATAAGAAAATCTTCTTATTATTATATGAGCAATTTCCTGGTTCAATTTAAGGTATAGAAAGGAAGAGATATAATGCCGATTAGTATTAAATCAGAGAAAGAGATACAACTGATGCGTGAATCCGGTAAGATCCTAGCAGCAGTTCATGAAGAGCTCAAAAGCATGGTTCAACC
>JAEZHP010000144.1 GCA_023416515.1 Pseudomonadota bacterium
GGGGGGCGGGGCTTTGTTATTATGACCCCGGGGGGGCTGGGGCCCCGCCGCGCCTATTCCTCCACCTCGGCGAGCGGCTTCACCGCCGGGCCGTTCAGAACCTGTCCGTCCGGCGCGAATTGCGAACCGTGGCACGGGCAGTCCCAGCATTTCTCGAAGCCGTTCCAGTGAACCACGCAGCCGAGATGGGTGCATAGGGCGGAGCGCTCGATCACCGCGCCGTCCTCGCCCTTGTACACCGCCACTTTCTTGAGGCCGCGCCGGATCAGCCCGCCTTCGCCCGGCGAAAGCTCGTCCGCGGACGAGATCTCGGCCGGGGTCACATGCTCCATCATGTTCTTGGCGGATCCCGCCTGCTCGCGAACGAACTCCTGGATCGATGCGCCCGCGGTCAGCGACTTTCGGCCGGGATCCAGAACCGGGGCGAAACGGCTGTCCTCGCCAAGGATGAGCGGCGCGATGGCGAGGCTTCCCGCCACCCCGTTGGTGATTCCCTGGCCGCTGTCGCCGGTGTGGATGTAGATGTTGCGGGTGCCGCCGAGCCTGCCTGAGAATGGCATGAAGTCGATAGTCTCCATGACCTGCCCCGACCAGCGATATTGGGCGCCCTGGAAGCTCGGATAGCGCTCCCGGGTCCACGCCTCGAGATGGTCGAACCGCGTTTCGAAGTCGCTCGCCTCGCCCGAGCGATGGTCCTCGCCCCCGACGATCAGCAAATCCTCGCCGTCGCTCCACGGCTGGATCCGGACATAATGATAGGCCTCCAGCGTGTCCCACAGGAGCATGTCCGGAACCGATCCCTTCGCCGCCCGGCCGGCAATCGCATAGGTGCGGTCGGGGGTCTGCTTGGGGTGGATCGCCACCTTCGCATTGGTCGGGGAGTTGGTGCAGAACACTGCCGCCCCGGCGCGGATCACAGGCCCGGCCTCGGTGGTGATCTCGACGCCCGTCTCAGTCTCCTCGTCCGAGACATGGACCGTGTTCGCGTAGATGCGTCCGCCGCTCGCGAGGATCGCCTGCGCCAGTCCCTTCAGATATTTGGTCGGGTGGAATCGTCCCTGGTTGGGGAAACGGATGGCCGGTCCGACCTCGCGGCCCGGAAGAGTGAGGCTGTCTAGCCACTCGCAATCGACTCCGAGTTTGCGGCAGGCGTCGAACTCCTCCCTCATGTCGGAGATGTCGCGCTCCTCTGCAGGGATCAGGTAGCCGTCGAGCCGAGCGAAGTCGGCATGGATGCCTTCGTCGCGGCAGATAGCCTCGATCCGGTTCACCGCAGCGACCTGGCTGTCATAATAGAGACGCGCCTCGTCCTCGCCGCGGACCTTGATCAGCTCGGAATAGAAATCGTCGAGCTCGGTCGCGAGGTGAGCGGTGGTGCGGGCGGTCATCCCGTTGCCGATGCCTCCGCGGTCGATCACCACCACCGACCGGCCAAACCGGCTGAGCTCGTAGGCGACCGAGAGCCCCGCTATGCCGGCGCCGATCACGACCACGTCGCAGCTCTCGTCCTCGGCCAGCCGCGGCGCGTCGATCACCGGCGCTTCGTCCATCCAGCACGACCGGCTGCGTTCGTCTCCGACGTTCATACGGCTCTCCCATCCTTCAAAGCCGCAATTCGCAAGGGACGGGGATCGTTCCGACCGGCGTAACCAGCAATCGGAACCGTGCCGCCGCCGCTCCGTTCGGGTCACCGAAAGGCGGGAGACGCCCATGAACACCAAGCTCTGGCTTTCAGCTGCGGCCGCATCGCTCCTTCTCGCCGGCTGCACGGCTCAGGACTCCGGCCCCAGCGCCGCCGCGGGCGCCGCCGCGGCCGGCCGCCAGTGTTTCCGGGCCCAGGATGTCAATGGGTTCACCCCCGTCGATCGCGACACGGTCGATGTCCGGGTGTCGGCCAGCCGGGTCTATCGGCTCGAGCTCTTCACGGACTGCCCCGACATCAACTGGTCGCACCGCGTCGCCATCCGATCGAGAGGGAGCTCTTGGATCTGCACCGGATCGGACCTCGGCACCGAGCTGATCGTCCCCGACGCGATCGGCATCGACCGATGCCTGGTTCGCGACGTCCGCCGCCTCGGCAATGCCGAGATCGAAGCGCGAAGATCCAACCGAAATTAAGACAAGACCGCTTGCCGCTGAAGGCAAGTCGTGAGAGCCTTCATCCCCAGTGGCCGAGTCCCTGGGGAGAGGACGAATGGGTCTCACCGAAACGCTGAACGACGCGGTCGGCAAGAACATCAACAAGATTTGCCCCAACCGCCTCCACGATCCGGCGCTGAACCACTGCGCTCATTTCGTATCGCACATGCTGGGCATGGAATTCTCGTTCCACTGCCGTGAGTTTGCCGGCGGATCGAAGCCCGGGGCGAACATTCGAGTGCATGAACTGTTCGCCCAATGCCCGAAAGTGGGCAAATGGGAAGATGCAGACCCGGACCGGACCCAGCTCATCTTCGTAACGCTCAGGGACAATGTCGACGTTGCAAACAAGCGGATGGTCAACATCCCTCAAAAGCATGTCGGCGTCTATCATGGCGGCAAGGTCTTCCACTACGGCAACACCGCCGACAAGGTCGTGACCGACACTCCGCAGGCCTTCTTCAACAAGTTCGAGACCATCTATGCGGGCCGCCAGGGCCTGTTCTTCGGCTGGGTCCCCGGCGAGGATCTCCTGCTCGAGGTCAGGCCGGAGGGCAGCGGAGCGTCGGCCGAGAAGAAGTTCATCCTTCCCGATCCGGTCGGCGGGCTGTGGCGCGCTCAGCTGGTCGGCGAGCCCAATGACTTCGTCGTCGGCAAGGAGGTCAACCAGCCCGCCCAGCGCTTCCACGGGATCCGCAACAACATCCCGGAGAACCACTCGCCCATCTATCGCGCCGCCGACTATCTCGACGAGCTCGACCATTGGGCCGTCCTTCTCCAGGTCACCGGCCATTGCGAGAGCGAGAACCGCTTCAACCTGGTCAACACCTATGACCGCGCGAAATTCACCTTCGGCTTCTATCAGCTCGCGGCGCACACGCCTCGCGACAACCTCATCCTGCTGTTCCGCCGGCTGGCGGAGCTGCCCGCGTTCAAGAGCTATTTCCCGGAGCTCGAGATGCGCAACGGCCGGCTCACCCGGCAGGATTCGAACGGGGCCTTCACCGATCTCGAGCAGGAGTTCGTGGCGCCCAACGGCGAGGCGCAGATCCTGCTGTTCATGAATTATCTGAATCCCAACCGGGTGCCCATCGATCGCCAGGAAGTGCTCCAGGCCGCCCGGCTGATGCACTGGTGCGCCGCCGACCCGGCCATGCGGCGCGCGCAGGTCCAGGTCTCGGCCGAGATCCTTCAGGGCAAGATGATGCGGCGCTACCAGCCCAAGCTCGGGCTCGACGGCCGCTCCGACGTGATCTGTGCGATCGTCGCGGACATCTTCCACCAGGGCCGGGCCAAGTTCACCCAGGTGCGATCGATCCTCGACGGCCCGTCGCCGGTCGACAAGCTGCTCAGGATCAACGACGACGTCCACGCCAATCGCAACAAGCATCTGCGCGAGGCGATCAAGGCCGCGAAGGACTCGGGCCTTCTCGGCACCAAGATCTACAAGGCCGCGGCGAACGAGTTCGTGTGAGAGTTCTCAGTCCTGCAGGCGGAGAGCGACTTCGCTCATGAAGCGCGCGTCGTCGCCCTTGGCGAGCCAGTCGGCCTCGGCCGCGATCGCTCCGAGCATGTCGCTGAGATCGTCGGTCTCGGTCTTCGCGTAATTGCCGAGCACATGGCCGGTGACCCGGTCCTTATGGCCGGGATGGCCGATGCCGATTCGAACGCGCCGGAAGTCGCTGCCGATATGGGCGTCGAGCGAGCGAAGGCCGTTATGGCCCGCGGTGCCCCCACCGGTCTTAACCTTGACCTTGAACGGGGCGAGGTCGAGCTCGTCGTGGAAGGCGGTGACGTCGCCGGCTTCGCGCTTGAAGAAGTCCATCGCGGCGCGAACCGAGCGGCCGCTGTCGTTCATGAAGGTCGCGGGCTTCAGCAGCAGGATTCGGGTCGAGCCGATCCGGCCCTGCTGCGCCCAGCCGTGAAAGGCCTTCTTAGGCGGCTCGAAATTGTGGATCTCGGCGATGGCGTCGACCGTCATGAAGCCGACATTGTGCCGGTGCATCGCATATTGCGCGCCCGGATTGCCGAGGCCGACCCAGATCTGCAACGCGTCAAACCCAGTGAAATCGCCCGCCTCGCCGGTCTGCCCGTGAAGCTCGATCGGCTTCGGCAGGAACAGCGAGGTGAGCCAGGAAAAGGGGGATCTGTTCGCCATTCGGATCCGTCATTGCGAGGAGCGAAGCGACGAAGCAATCCATCCTTGTGAGATGGATTGCTTCGCTTTCGCTCGCAATGACGTCGAAGGGCCTCAGCCCTCGCTGGCCTCGCCGCCCTCGGCCGGAGCCTCGGCAGTCTCGCTTTCGGCCTCGCCCTCGGCGCCTTCCTCGGCCGCTTCGCCGCCGCCGGTTGCCACGCTCTCGCCCTTGAGGCTCGACGGAGCGACGAGAGTGGCGACGGTGAAGTCGCGGTCTTCGATCGCCGACGCGGTGCCCTTGGGCAGCTTCACCGCGGAGATGTGGATGGAATCGCCGACGTCATAGCCGGCGAGATCGATCACGATGTCGTCCGGGATCTCGGCCGCGTCGCAGACCAGCTCGAGGTCGTGGCGCACGACGTTGAGAACGCCGCCCTTCTTGAGGCCCGGCGACTTCTCTTCGTTGATGAAGCGAACCGGCACGGCAACCGTGACGGTGGCGTGCTCGGAGATGCGCAGGAAGTCGACATGCAGCGGCCGGTCGGTGACCGGGTGGAACTGGACGTCCTTGGGGAGGGTGCGGGTGGCCTTGCCGCCCACGTCGATCATCACCACCGAGTTCATGAAGTGGCCGGTGCGAAGAATCTTCACCAGCGCCTTCTCCTCGAGGTGGATGCTCGTCGGCTCCTCGTTGTTGCCGTATACGACGGCGGGGACGCGGCCTTCGCGGCGCAGGTGACGGGAGGCTCCCTTGCCAGCCCGATCGCGCGCCTCGGCCGACAGCGTAAGCTGCTCGCTCATATGCATGTCTCCAAAGATATGGGTTTCAAAAAATGCTCCCGCACACGCCTCCAGGGATGACCATGTGCAGGGAAGGGCGCGCCTATAGGTGAGGTGGGCGCACGGGGCAAGAAACTTCCTCCCTGCCGCGCAGCGGTGGGGAGGGGGACCATCCGCGAAAGCGGATGGTGGAGGGGTAATGCTCGAGGGGTGTGGCCGGCCCCCACACC
>JAEZHP010000159.1 GCA_023416515.1 Pseudomonadota bacterium
GCCTTCCTCTCCCCTGGAGGGGAGAGGGTTCAACGCGTTCCGTGCCTCTTCCCGCTCGTCCCACGCCACCACCTGCGCGCCGCTGGCAAGCAGCGCCTCGACCGTGGCGGCGCCTGAGCGCGCGAGGCCGAGGACGGCATATTTCTTTCCGGAGAAGGCGCGCGCCGTGATCACCGCAGCTTCAGCGTGGAGAGCCCGGCGAGCGCAAGCACGAAGGCGATGATCCAGAAGCGGATCACGACGGTCGCCTCGCTCCAGCCCTTCTGCTCGAAATGGTGGTGGATCGGGGCCATCCGGAACACCCGGCGGCCGGTGCGTTTGTAGAAGAAGACCTGGATGATGACGCTCATCGCCTCCATCACGAACAGGCCGCCGACGATCCCGAGAACGAATTCGTGCTTGGTCGCCACCGCGATCGCCCCGAGCGCTCCGCCCAGAGCGAGGCTACCGGTGTCGCCCATGAACACCGCCGCCGGCGGCGCGTTGAACCACAGGAAGGCGAGCCCCGCACCGACGATCGCCAGGCACAGGACGGTGAGGTCGCCGGCGCCGAGAACGTGCGGGATTCCGAGATAATTGGCGAAGATCGCGTTGCCGACCAGATAGGAGATGACCACGAAGGCGAGACTCGCGATGATCACCGGCATGGTCGCGAGGCCGTCGAGTCCGTCGGTGAGGTTCACCGCATTGCCCGCGCCGACGATGACCAGCGCTCCGAAGGGGATGTAGAACCAGCCGAGGTCGACCACCGGCCCCTGGAAGAAGGGCAAATAGACTTCGCCGCCCGCGGACCACACGATGATCGCCACTCCGATGCCCGCGATCAGGAACTCGAACAGCAGACGCATCCGCGCCGAGACGCCCTTGTGGCTGCGCTTGGTGACCTTGTCGAAGTCGTCGAGGAAACCGATGAGGCCGAAGCCCGCGGTGATGAACAGGCACGCCCACAGATAGGGGTTCTTAAGGTCCATCCACAAAAGCATCGCGACCAGGACCGAGGTCAGGATCATCAGCCCGCCCATGGTCGGCGTTCCGCGCTTGGCGAGATGAGTGAGCGGACCGTCGTCGCGGATCGGCTGGCCCTTGCCCTGGCGAACTCGAAGCCAGCCGATGAAGCGCGGCCCAATCAGAAGCCCGACGACGAGCGCCGTCGCGGTCGCTCCGCCGGCACGGAACGTGATGTAGCGGAAGAGATTGAAGATGCCTTCGTTACCGAAGAGGTCGGCGAGCAAAAGAAGCATTACGGCCTGTCCCCCGCCAGCGCCTCGACGAGCCTGGCGAGCCCCAGCGAATTGGATCCTTTGACGAGTATCGCGTCGCCGGGGCGGATCGATTGGCGGACGATCTCTGTAGCGGCGGACGCGTCGGCCACATGGGCCAAATCGGCGGACCCGCCAAGCGCTTTCGCGAGCGGCGCCATCTCCTCGCCGACCAGAATGATCTGTTCGACGCCGGCCGAACGGATCGGCTCGGCCAAAGCGGCGTGGAAGGAGTCCGACTCCGCCCCCAATTCCTTCATCGATCCGAGCACGGCGATCCTGCGGCCCTGCACCTTCTCGGCGCCGAGCACGGCCAGGGTCGCTGCCATCGAGGCTGGGTTGGCGTTGTAGCTCTCGTCGATCAGAAGCGCCTCGCCGCCATCGACCGAGATGCGGTGACGCTCGCCCCGCCCCTTCAAGCCGCCGAGCTCGGCCAGGGCGAGCCCAGCCGCGCCGAGATCGCAGCCCACCGCCTGGACCGCGGCAAGGACCGCGAGCGCGTTAGACACCATGTGCTGACCGGGCTGCGGCAATGTGAAATTGACCTGGGTCTCGCCGACCCTGGCGGAAACCATCGTTCCTCGCTCGGCCGGCATCGCATAGGCGGTGTGGACGTCAGCGTCCTTGTCGAGGCCGAACGTGACGATGCGGCTCGAATGCGGCTGGGCCGCGCCAATGAGGCGGTCGCGATGCGGGCTGTCGAATGGGACGATCGCGACTCCGCCCGGCTCAAGGCCTTCGAAAATCTCGCCCTTGGCGTCTGCGATAGCCTCGTCGCTGTCGAAGAACTCGCGGTGGGCGCTCGCGATCGCGGTGACGATTGCGACGTGCGGACGCACCATCGCGGTCAGCACGCGAAGCTCGCCCGAATGGTTCATGCCCATTTCGAGCACGGCGAACCGCGCGTCGCGGGGCATCCGAGCGAGGCTCAGCGGCACGCCGGTATGGTTGTTGTAGCTCTTCACTGAGCGGTGCACCCGGCCCGGCTCGCCGCGGTCGAGCGCTGCGAACAGCGCCTCCTTGGTCGTCGTCTTGCCGACCGAACCGGTGACTCCGATGACCCGGGCGGCGGTGCGGGCGCGAGCCGCGATCCCGAGATCGTTGAGCGCCTCGGTCGTGTCGGGCACCAGAATGTGAGGCGCGTCGACAGGCTGGCTGACGATCACGCCCGCGGCGCCCGATGCCACCGCCTTGTCGACGAAGCGGTGCCCGTCGGTGGTCTCGCCCTTCAGGGCGATGAATAAGTCGCCCTGCCCGATCTCGCGCGAGTCGAAGGCGACGCCGATGACGGAGAAATCGGCGGAAGCAGTGCCGCCGGTCGCCTCGGCGATTTCAGCGGAGGTCCAGAGCGAGGTCATGACGCGCACTCGCGCGCTACGGCGACGTCGTCAAACGGAAGGACCATGTTACCCACAATTTGTCCCTGCTCATGGCCCTTGCCGGCGAGCAGGATGATGTCGCCCTCGCCCGCCTCGGCGACCGCGGCAGCGATCGCTTCGCGGCGGCCGCCGACCTCGCGCGCCCCGGGAGCGCCGGCGAGGATGTCGCGGCGGATCGCGGCGGGATCCTCGCTCCGCGGATTGTCGTCGGTCACGATGACGAGATCGGACAGGCGCTGGGCGACCTCTCCCATTTCCGGCCGCTTGCCCTGGTCACGGTCGCCGCCCGCGCCGAACACGGTGATCAGTCGTTTCTCGGTATGAGGCCGAAGCGCCTGGATCGCCGCCTCGATCGCGTCGGGGGTGTGGGCATAGTCGACATAGATCGGTGCCCCGGCGCGGGTGATGACCGCCCGCTCCAGGCGCCCGCGCACCGGGTGGACCCGGCCGAGGCAGGCAAGCGTGTGAATGAGGTCGCCGCCGGTGGCGACGACGAGACCCGCGGCGGTGAGCGCGTTGGCCGCCTGGTAAGCGCCGATCAGGTTGAGCGTGACCTTGTGGCGCTTGCCCTCGGCCTCGATGACCATGGTCTGCCCAAGGGGGGTGCGGTCGCGCTCGACGAGGCGCAGCGTCTCGCCCTTCGTGCCCACGGTGATGAGCTTGAGACCGCGCTCCTGCGCCCGCCTGGCGACCTCGGCCGACTTGGGATCGTCCATCCAGATGATAGCGTGCCCGTCCTGCTCCACCACCTCGCTGAACAGACGCATCTTGGCCTCGAAATAGGCCTCCATCGTCCCGTGATAGTCGAGATGGTCGCGGCTGAAATTGGTGAAGGCGGCGGCCTGCACCGGAAGCCCCTCGGTGCGATATTGCGACAGGCCATGGCTCGACGCTTCGAACGCGGCATGGGTGATGCCCATCTTGGCGAGACCCGCCATGTTCGACAGGAAGGTGACGATGTCGGGCGTGGTCAGCCCGGTCGTGACCTGGTCGTCGGCCGTGGTCACTCCCAGGGTGCCGATGCTGGCCGAAGGGTGTCCTGCCATCCGCCACAACTGGCGGGTCAGCTCGACGTTGGATGTCTTGCCGTTCGTCCCGGTGACCGCGATTACCGTCTTCGGGAACGGCTTGAAGAATCGCGCCGCGAGCTGGGCGAATGCCTGGCGAGGCTCGGCGGCGGCGATGTGAAGCGCGCCTTCGACATTCGCTTCCGGCCGCGCGACGACCGCGATCGCTCCGGAGCGGACCGCGTCAGCGATGAAATCCTCGCCGTTGAAGCGCTCGCCCAGGAAGGCTCCGAAGATCGTGCCGGGCGCGACCTTGCGATGGTCGATCGCGAAACCGGTGACCGACGCGGTCTCGCTACCGCCGGTCAGCGCTCCCAGGCGCATCAGTCTGCCGCACCCTGCACCAGATGAGCGATGTCTGAGACATCGATGTCACGGGTTGCCGACGGAGTCACTCCGAGCAGCGCTCCGGTACGGGCGATGACCCGCGAGACGACTGGAGCCGCGGTGTAGGCGGCGGTGGTCTGGCCGAGATTGGCCTCGGTGCGTTCGGGAGCGTCCAGCATGACGACCACCACATAGCGCGGCCGGTCCATCGGGAAAGCCGCTGCGAAGGTCGAAACGTTCACTGATCGCGAATAGCCACCGACTCCCGGCTTTTCGGCGGTTCCGGTCTTGCCGCCGACCCGGAAGCCCTGGGCTTCTGCGCGTCGGCCGCTGCCGTTGGTGACGATCAGTCGAAGCATCTGGCGCATCCGCCGGCTGGTTTCCGGTGTGAACACGCGCTCGCCCGCGGGAACCTGCGAAGGCGAGCGGTGCAAAAGGGTCGCCGGACGCCACAGGCCGCCATTGACCAGGGCCGCATAGGCATTGGCGAGATGGAGCGGAGTGACCGCGATCCCGTGGCCGAAGCTCGAGGTGAGCAAGGTGGGCCGGGTCCATTCCCGCGGGTAGAGCGGCCGCTGGCGCTCGCGAAGCTCGAGGGTCGGCGCCTCGTTCAGGTGGAGGGCCCGAAAGGTCGCGTCCAGCCGCTGGGCGCCGAGCCGCTCCGCGATGCGTGCGGTGGCGACGTTGGAAGACTTGGTCAGGATCTCGGGCACGCTCAGGGCGCGGCCGGCCGGATGGCTGTCGCCGATGCGGTGGCGGCCGACCATCAGCGGAGTCATCGTGTCCCAATATTCGCTCGGGCGGGTGACTCCAGCGTCGAGGGCGGCGGCGACGGTCAGCGGCTTGAAGGTAGAGCCCAGCTCATAGACGCTCTGGGTCACGTTGTTCCGGCGGCCGTCATTGCTGCCCTGGCCGGGCACGTTCGGGTTGAAGCCCGGTGCGGAGGCCATCGCGACCAGCTCGCCGGTGTCGACGTCCAGGACGATTCCGGTGCCGCCGATCGCGCGCATCTCGGTCATCGCCCAACCCAGCTCGGATTCCATGGCCGCCTGCACCCGGCTGTCGATCGACAGCGCGAGCGGCTGAGCGCGGCCCGCCTCGCCGAGCAGGGTGTCCTCGAGCGAGCGTTCGAGGCCTGCGACTCCGCGGCCGCTGTCGTCGAGCCAGCCGAGCAGGTGAGCACCGAGCGCAGCCTGCGGATAGAGGCGCGTCGGTTCCTGGGTGAAGGTGATTCCCGGGTCGCCGAGCGCGTTCACCGCCTCGACGAGTTCAGCGTCGGCGCGCCGGCGAAGATAGGTGAAGTTCACGTTGCGCTGGAGCTGGTTGAGATACCATTCGGCGCTCTGCTCGGGCATCAGCTCGTTGAGACGGGCGGCGAGCTCGACCTTGTCGCCGATGATGTTGCGCGGCTGGACGCCGATCGCCCACGCCTCGATCGTGGTCGCAAGCACGACTCCGTTACGGTCGACGATGTCGCCGCGCGGCGGGAGGGTCGCCGCCGCCGCGGTCCGTCCGCCGGTGTCGGAGAAGATATGGAGCTGCGCCAGCCGGGCGCCGATCAGGAACACCGCGCCTGCGAACAGAAGCAGAACTAGCATCAGCCGGTCGTAGGCGATGCCCCCCTGCTCTTCCTTCTGATTTTCGGCAGCCGGCAGAACATGCGCGGCGAGTGTCGCCATTAGCGACCCTCGCCGCCCGCGGTCGGCCGGCTTTCGCTGCGTTCACGGGCCGACAGCTCGCGCAGCGTTCGCTCGTTGAGGAGCGAGGCGGCGCGCGTCGTGGCGCGTTGCGGCGGGGTCGCTGACCGCGAAGAAGGAGTGGCTTGCGCCGCTGCCGGCCGCGCTTCCGCCGGGGCCGAGGCGCGGGTCACCGACGCCTGGCGGAGCAGAGGCTGCTGCGCGGTGCGCGGCTGCGAAGCTACGGTCACCGCCGGCCGCGCGGGAGTGGACGCGGCCGACGGCGCCGAAGCCTGGACGACTCGAGGCATGTTGGGAGCGGGCTGCGGCGCGTCCGCCATCCGGACCGGCGCCTCCATCGGCGAGGCCCGGGACGGCAGCTCGAGCTGCGCCAGAGTCACTTCGCTCTCGAGGAACTGGCCGGCCGAGGGCGCGGTGAAGCCGAAATCGGCCGATGCCCAATGCTGAAGCTGATGAACCCGGCCGCGAGTCTCGAGCTCCGTGTTGAGCGTGCGGATCGACTGCTTAATCTGGACGATACGCGAGTCGAGCTGGGCAAGCTCGGCGCGCTCCGAAGCGACGCTCAGCGAGAACATGTAGCAAGTGAGCGCGGCGGCGCCGATCCCGGCGACCCAGCCGACCGACTTGAAGCTCCTGGCGCTCATGCGTGCCTCCCTTTGGTATTCGATGCCCGGGCCGGCGCTGCGGTGCGCCGTGCAGCGCGCAGCGTCGCGGAACGCGCGCGCGGATTGCGTTGGATTTCTGCGTCCGATGGGCGAACCGCCTTCGCCACCGCCTCGAAGGTCGGCGCCGGGCCGGCCTTGGCCTCCGGCAGGTGGCGCGATCCGCTCCCGGCCGCGCCGCTCCGCTCCTTGAGGAAGCGCTTGACGATGCGGTCCTCCAAGCTGTGGAAGGTCACCACCGCGAGGCGGCCTCCCGGCTTCAAGACCTGCTCGGCCGCCTCGAGGCCTTCCTCGAGCTCGGCAAGCTCCTCGTTCACCGCGATTCGAAGCGCTTGGAAAGTGCGCGTCGCCGGGTCCTTCTTGATTCCGGGATGATGGCCGAGAGCCCTGCGAACCACGTCGGCGAGAGCGCCGGTGCGGGTGATCGGCCGAGCGGCGACGATCGCACGGGCAACGCGGCGCGACTGCTTCTCCTCGCCATAATGGTAGAGGATGTCGGCGAGCTCGCTTTCCTCGGCCTCGTTGACGATGTCGGCTGCGCTTCTGCCCTCGCGACCCATACGCATGTCGAGCGGGCCGTCGGACTGGAAGGAGAAGCCGCGCTCGGCCTGGTCGAGCTGCATCGACGAGACGCCGATATCGAGCGTGACCCCGTCAACTTCGTTCACGCCGCGGTCGGCAAGCGCCTGGCGCATCCGGGAAAAACGCTCCGGAACCAGCGCCAGGCGCCCCCCGCTGGCGGCCGCGATACGCTCTCCGCTCTCGATCGCCAGGGGGTCGCGGTCGAAAGCGAAGACACGGGCCGCCCCACAATCGAGCATGACCTTGCTGTAGCCACCGGCGCCGAAGGTGCCGTCGACATGAGTCTCGCCGGGGGCGATGGCGAGCGCGTCCATGACTTCGTCGATAAGCACCGGCACATGCGGCGCCGAATTGTCGTTGGAGAAGGTGACGGGGCTCATTCGACGCCCCTTTCCTCGATGAGGTCCGCGGCGACCGCGCGGATCGCGGCGGCCTCGCAGGTCAGCGCGATCTGCGGGTTCCACAGCTGGAACTCGCCGCCCATTCCGACGAACATGGCAAGCTCGTCGATGCCCGCGCGCTTCTTGAGGCGCGGCGGCAGGATGATGCGGCCGGACGTGTCGTAGGGGGTGTCGACGGTGCCGGCGAACAGGCTCGCCTGCATCTCGAGCTCCGCGAGCGGGTCCGGATTTTCGCCCAGGCGCCTCTCGGCCTTGTCCTGCATCACCGCGGAATAGTTGGCGTCATAACCGACCAGGCATTGGAAGCTCGGATGCGGGCTGAGGACGAGAACCTTCTCGTCGGAGCGGCGCTCGATCTTCTGGCGGATGAACGCGGGAACCGACAGACGCCCCTTGGCGTCGATCGCGTTCAGCGCGCTTCCCCTGAAGAGATGCTCCCGTTCCACTGACGCCCCAGATCCCCAAACATGGGGCCGTCCCTCAGCGGTCGCACGCATCCGTGCGGCCGCAGCCGTCAGTTCACGATGATCGGGAACAGCCCCTGACTAGCAATTGGGGATTACCCCAAAAGGCGTGGGGATGAAAGGGGTTTTCATGGGTTTTTTGGGGATTTGATGGGCAAAGACTGCGCGCGAGACTATGTTTCTACTATGTTCCCGTTCTCTGTTCTTCAGCTGTTCACGTGCGCAACCCTGTGGATAATGTTGTTGGCGAAGACTCCGCGCAAGGGCCTCGCCCCACCGTCCCGAAGGCAGCGACTCGCCGCGCGGCCAGGGCTTGTCTCAAGTAATTGCGAAGTCGAAACGGCCTTACGGCCAGATCAGCGCTGGACCGGGGCCGTGGTGTTCGCTTGATTGACGTCGGCGCGCGGAGCGACGCCGAGCTGCGCCAGCGGTTCCTCCGGCGCGGCCTGATTGGCCGCGACCATATTCTCGCCGGTCAGATCCTCTGAAGTGATCGGCGCCTCACTCTGCGGGGTTCCGGTCAAGGCCGCGGCCAAAAGCACCGCGACGAAGACAAATCCCAGCCCGGTTAGACCGATCCGAACTCGCTGCATCCCGCCCTTATAACCAGCAGAGCCGGCCAATGCCACCGTCCCGCCGCCCCGGTAAAATCCCGGCTGGTCCGACAAATGTTAACATCGCGCTTGACGAAGGGGAACTCGGTCGCAAAACGCCACCTATGAAGACCCCCAACCTCCTCGCCGCCGCTTCGTTGGCGGCTCTCGTCACCCTCGCCGCCTGCAACAAGGAGCCCGAGGTTATCGGCGGACCGGCCGATCCCCAGGCCGATGCCCTCAAGAACGCCCCGCCGGTCGAGCTCCCCCCCTCGATCACCGCCAGCCGGACCTACCGGTGCAGCGACAACAGCCTCGTCTATATCGACTTCTTCAGCAACGACACGGCGGCCGTTCGCACGACCGAGAATGGCGAGCGCCACCAGCTCGCGAAGGCCGAAAGCGGCGCTCTCGAAGCCGGCGGCTATTCGGTCAGCGCCAATTCCGAGACCATCCAGTACAAGGCCCCGGGCAAGTCCGAGCAGCGCTGCCGCGCCTGACTCGCTCCGGCGACTTCAACCAGGGCCGGCTGGAGCACGCTCCGCCGGCCCTTTTCATTGATGCAATGTGCCCGCTAGCGATCTTTTGCGACCAAGCGAGCAACCTCCGAAGCTTGATCGAGTTTAAGAAACGACGTTCGTTTCTCGAGGATTGCAGTGGCCGACACACGAGATGAGCAGCTTCGCGAGATCGAAGCCACTCAGCAGCAACTCAAGCAGAGCCTCGAGCGCAGCCGCGAGCTTGTCGAGGAGACTCGAACGAAGCTCAAACGGCTGCGCGGCGACACCACCGAGCACTGATCGCCGCACCTGGCCGGGGCCGCTGCAGCGCCGTCACCGTTGAGCCGTGGCGTGAGCCAGCGCTCAGGCGGGCTGCGGCTGGTGCGGTTCCGCCTGCTGGCTGAACGCCTCCATCCGCCGCGTCATCTCATCCTCAGGCACGTCCTCGACATGCGTCGAGATCGTCCAGCGATGGCCGAACGGGTCGACGATCGCTCCGTTGCGATCGCCGTAAAACTGGTCCTCGACCGGCCGCTCCACCGTGGCGCCGGCGGCAACCGCGCGAGCGAACGCAGCGTCGGCGTCCTCGACGTAGATCATCAGGCTCGACGTCGCGCCGCCGCGGCTCTTGGGCCCGCGAATGTCCATGTCCGGCCATTCGTCTGACAGCATCACGTGGGAATCGCCGATCTTGATCTCGGCATGGCCGATCTTGTTGCCCATCGGGAGGCGGAGCACCTCGGTCGCGCCGAACGCCTCGACGTAGAAGCGAATCGCATCCTCGGCGCCGTCGACGACGATATAGGGCGTAACGCTATGATAGCCTTCGGGTATCGCTCTGACGACCATGACTTCTCTCCCTGGTGACGGAACAAAGCAGGATCAAACATACACCCGTCGCCACTTTTCGACAAACGAATTCACCCCCGCTAAGGGCGCGGTTATGAAGTCCCAGATCACTCCCGAAATCGTCGCCGAGCATGGTCTCAGCCCGGAAGAATATGACCGCGTGCTTCACGCCATGGGCCGCGAGCCGAACCTCACCGAGCTGGGTATCTTCTCGGTCATGTGGTCGGAGCATTGCTCCTACAAAAGCTCGCGGATCCACTTGAAGAAGCTGCCGACGACCGCGCCGTGGGTGATCTGCGGGCCCGGCGAGAATGCCGGAGTTATCGACATCGGCGACGGCCAGGCCGCCATCTTCAAGATGGAGAGCCACAACCACCCGACATACATCGAGCCCTATCAGGGGGCCGCGACCGGGGTCGGCGGGATCCTTCGCGACGTCTTCACCATGGGCGCACGGCCGGTCGCCAACATGAACGCGCTTCGCTTCGGCCGGCCGGATCACCCCAAGATGCGCCACCTCATCTCCGGCGTCGTCTCAGGGATTGGCGGCTACGGCAATTGCGTCGGGGTCCCCACCGTCGGCGGTGAGGTCAATTTCCACCCCGCTTATGACGGCAACATCCTGGTCAACGCGATGACCGTGGGCATCGCCGACACCGACAAGATCTTCTATTCGGCCGCGTCCGGCGTCGGCAATCCGATCGTCTATGTCGGCTCCAAGACCGGCCGCGACGGCATCCACGGCGCGACCATGGCCTCGGCCGATTTCGGCGAGGACAGCGAGGAGAAGCGCCCGACCGTCCAGGTCGGCGACCCGTTCACCGAGAAGCTTCTCATCGAGGCCTGCCTCGAGCTGATGGCCTCCGACGCGATCGTCGCGATCCAGGACATGGGCGCTGCAGGCCTTACCTCCTCCTCGGTCGAGATGGCGTCCAAGGGCGGGGTCGGAATCGAGCTGATCATGGACGACGTGCCGCAGCGCGAGGAGGGCATGACGCCCTATGAGATGATGCTGTCGGAGAGCCAGGAGCGCATGCTCATGGTCCTGAAGCCAGGACGGGAAGCGTTCGCCGAGGCGATCTTCCGCAAGTGGGAGCTCGATTTCGCGGTGATCGGCCATGTCACCGACACCGGCCGCATGGTCCTCAAGTGGAAGGGCGACACCGTCGCCGACATCCCGCTCGCCCCGCTCGCCGACGAAGCGCCGCTCTACGACCGGCCCTACGTCACGCCGGAGGAATATCGCAGCTGGGCGAATATCCGCCCGCTCGGCGATGTCCCCACGACTGCCGATCCCGCAGCCGACCTGTTGAAGCTCGTCGGCTCGCCCGACCTCGCCAGCCGGCGCTGGATCTACGAGCAATATGATTCAAAGGTCGGCGGCGACACGATCCAGGAGCCCGGCGGCGACGCTGCCGTGGTGCGAGTCCACGGCACCGGCAAGGCGCTCGCAATCACCACCGACTGCACGCCGCGCTACTGCTATGCCGACCCCTTCGAGGGCGGCAAGCAGGCGATCGCAGAGGCCTATCGCAACCTCTCCGCGGTCGGCGCGACCCCGCTCGCGGTGACCAACTGCCTCAACTTCGCCAATCCGCAGCGCCCCGAGATCATGGCGCAGATCGTCGGCTGCCTCGACGGCATGAGCGAGGCGTGCCGCGCCCTCGACTTCCCGATCGTGTCCGGCAACGTCTCGCTCTACAACGAGAGCAAGGCGACCGGCGGCGGCTCGGCCATTCTTCCGACCCCTGCAATCGGCGGCGTTGGTCTTCTCAAGGACTGGCAGCGCTCCGCAGGCGCGGCATTCGCGAATGACGGCGACGACATCTGGCTGATCGGCGATTCGCCCTCGCATCTCGGCCAGTCTCTGTGGCTTCGCGAGATCGCCGGCCGCGAGCTCGCCGAGGCCGGACTCCCGCCCCACGTCGACCTCGCCGCCGAGCGGCGCAACGGCGAAGCGGTCCGCGCGCTGATCGGGCGCGGTCTCGTCACCGCCGTCCACGATGTCGCCGACGGCGGCCTTCTCGTCGCGCTTGCCGAAATGGCGATGGCCGGCGCCCTCGGCGCCACCCTCAACGCCTCACGCTGGGGCGACATCGATCCCGCCGCCTTTTTCTTCGGCGAGGACCAGGGCCGCTACGTCGTCGCGACCAGCAATTCCGATCCGGTGCTTCGCGCCCTGGCGGAGGCCGGCGTGCCGCACCTCTTCCTCGGCTCGGTCGGCGGCGACTCGATCAAGCTCCCGGGCGGGAGCGTCGCCCTCACCGACCTCCGCGCCGCCCACGAAGGCTTCTTCCCCAACCTGATGGAAGGCGAGCTGGGCTGAGCTGATCGTACGAAGCAATCAGATTCATCGACGAAAGCTATTGCGAACGATTAGCAGTAACGCTATCTCCGGATCCAGGAGGAGCGCACGGCTCATGATGGTGTGCATTTGTAATGCGTTGAAGGAGCGCGACGTGCGCGAGGCCGCGCGCGGC
The DNA here is from genome assembly GCA_023416515.1 of Pseudomonadota bacterium. Taxonomy (GTDB): domain Bacteria; phylum Pseudomonadota; class Alphaproteobacteria; order Sphingomonadales; family Sphingomonadaceae; genus Allosphingosinicella. Next base: position 12,261 of record JAEZHP010000159.1, read on the forward strand.
GGAGCCGTCTGCCCGACCAGCGCGTACCGAAGCCTTGGCTGCCGCGCGAGATGCGGCCAATGCATCTCATTCGCACGCGAGATCATCGCCGCCGAACGTGCGACCGCTTAGCATTAACAGTCGATTTTCCGGCGGAAATCCGCCATTTCTGCCTGTCTTTAGTCGCCGCTTTGCGCTAGGCATTCGCGCAAAGGAGACGGGCCATGAAGGGCGACCCGCAGGTCATTCAGCACCTCAACAACGCGCTCAAGAATGAGCTGACGGCGGTCAATCAATATTGGCTTCATTACCGGCTGCTGGACAATTGGGGCATCCACAAGCTCGCCGAATATGAGCGGCACGAATCCATCGACGAGATGAAGCATGCGGACCAGCTCGCCGAGCGGGTCCTGTTTCTCGACGGACTTCCAAACTTCCAGCTGCTCGGCCGCCTTCGCATCGGCGAGACGGTCGAAGAGATCCTGAAGTCCGATCTCGCCCTCGAGGTCGAGGCCTGCGCCCAGCTTAAGGAGGCGATCGCCTATTGCGAGGGCGTCCAGGACTATGTCTCGCGCGAGTTGTTCGCCTCGATCCTCAAGTCCGAAGAGGAGCATGTCGACTTCCTCGAGACCCAGTTCGGGATGATCGAGCGGATGGGCCTTCAGAACTACGTCCAGCTCCAGTCCGAGCCCGCCGGCGAGTAAGCCGAGGCGCCCAATGGCGCCGCCCCTAACGCCGCGCTAGACCCCTCCCTCGTTCGAGGGGCGGGGAGATCATGGCTTGATGGCGGCGGCAGCTACCGGGGACAGGATCGTCACCCTCGACGTCGTGCGGGGCGTGGCGGTCATGGGCATCCTCGTCGTCAACATCGTCTCCTTTGCGATGCCGGAGGGCGTCGGCATGAACCCGCTCCTTTACGGTGTGAACGGCGCAGCCGACCTCGTCTCCTGGGCGGTCGGCTTCGTCTTCTTCGAAGGGCGGATGCGCGGCCTCTTCTCCTTCCTGTTCGGTGCCAGCATGCTTCTGGTGATCGAGCGGGCGGAAGCGGGCGGGCGCTCCCCTGCCGTGGTTCACTATGCCCGGATGGGATGGCTGCTCCTGTTCGGCCTGCTCCATTTCTTCTTCGTCTGGACGGGCGACATCCTGATTCTCTACGCCGTCATGGGCATGATCGCCTTCGCCATGCGCGACAGCAGCCGCTCGGCGATGCTCGCGATGGCGGGCGCGATGCTGCTTCTGAACTTCGCCGCATACGGGCTGCTCACCCTCGGGCTCTACACGACCGAAGCGATGGTGACGGCACCCAGAACGCCCGCGGAACTTCATCAGGCCTGGTGGGAATCGCAGAGCGGCCTCAGTCATTATGCGCCCGAGCATCTCCAAAGCATCCTCGCGCTGTACCGCGGGCCCTATGACGCGCTGCTCTATCACGTCGCGACGGTTGCCCAGACCCGCCTGAGTTGGGAGTTAATGCTCGCAGGCCCGGAGACGCTGGCTTACTTCATGTTCGGCATGGCCGCCTATCGAAGCGGCTTCCTGACCGGCACGTGGGCGCGCCGCCGCTACCTGCGCACCGTGCTGGTCGGGTTCGGGATCAGCCTTCCGGCCTTTGCATCCTTCGCCTGGCTTCTCGTCGCGACCGGTTTTCACGCTCCGACGGCCTTCGCGGTGGAGACGGCATCGATCCCGATCCGGCCTCCGGCAATCTTCGCGACCGCCGCCTTGATCATCCTTCTCGCCCGGCCAGGCGGCCTCATCACCGAACGGATCGCCGCCGCGGGGCGCGCCGCGTTCACCAACTATCTCGGCACGTCGATCCTGATGACCGGCCTCTTCTACGGCTGGGGCGCGGGCCTGTTCGGCGAGTTCAGCCGAGCCGAACTCTGGTGGTTCGTGATCGGCGCATGCGTGCTAATGCTGCTGTGGTCGAAGCCCTGGCTCGACCGCTTCCGCTACGGCCCGTTCGAATGGGCGTGGCGAAGCCTCGCGCGCGGCCGAATCGAGCCGCTCCGCCGGACGTCCTGAGCTTTTGGCTTAGCCCCGGCGGCCGAAGGCGGCCGGCCGGCGGGTCTGGAGCGGGTTTGCTCGCTGGTCGAGCAACGCCATGGTGCGCTCGTAGAGCGGACGAAGCTTTGCGACCTGCGGCAGGATCTCGTCGGGAGGAAGCCGGGTCTCGACGCTTCGCCGCGCGACCGCCTCGATCTCCTCGGCGAGCAATGACAGCGGCATCGCTCCAAACTGCTTCGCTTCCGACTTCATCGTATGCGCCGGAAGCACCATCGCCGCGGCGTCGCGGCTGTGCATCGCCTCCTCGATCCGGGCGACGGCCTTCTCGCCGTCCTCCCGGAAATAGCCGAGGATCCGGATGAAGTTCGCGCCAAGCTCAGCCCTCACCGAAGTAAAGACCGACCAGTCAACGATGTCGTCGCTTGCTTCGTCCAGCACCAAATAGTCCTCAGCACCCAGGCCGTCGAATATCTACGGCTCGAACGGTAAATGGGTCGTTGACGCCGCCCTACTTATCGTACGGGTTTCGCGTCGATCGCAGGTTCAGCCGAACCGGCACCGCGCCGAAGCCGAGCTCCTTGCGCATGCCGTTGATCAGATAGCGACGATAGCTCTCGGGAAGCTGGTCGGTGCGGGTTCCGAACAGCACGAAGCTGGGCGGCCGGGCGCTGGTCTGGGTGATGTAGCGAAGCTTGATCCGCTTGCCGCCGGGTGCGGGCGGGGGGTTCTTTTCCACCGCCGTCTCGAACCAGCGGTTGAGCTCGCCGGTTGAAACGCGCCGAGACCACGCCTCGCGCACTTCGAAAGCCGCGGCGAGCAGCTGGTCCAGGCCCTTTCCGGTCGCCGCCGAAACGGTGAGCAGCGGAACGCCGCGCAGCTGCGACAGCCCCTCTTCGAGCGCTGCGCGGATGCCGTTGTACAGGCCACTGCCGCCCTCGGCGACGTCCCATTTATTGATCGCGATGACCAGCGCCCGGCCCTCTTGGAGGACATTGTCGGCGATCCGCAGATCCTGCGCCTCGAGCCCGAGCGTGGCGTCGAGCAGGAGCACGACCACCTCGGCGAAATCGACCGCCCGCCGAGCGTCGGCGACGGCGAGCTTCTCGAGCTTGTCCTGGACCTTCGCCTTCTTGCGCATTCCGGCGGTGTCGATCAGCCGAACCGGCCGCTCGCTTCCGTCAGGCGCCTTCCACAGCCAGTCGATCGAGATCGAATCGCGAGTGATCCCAGCCTCGGGTCCGGTGAGCAGCCGCTCCTCCGACAGGATCCGGTTGATCAGCGTCGACTTGCCGGCGTTGGGGCGGCCGACGATGGCGAGCTTGAGGGGGCCAGTGCCGTCCTCGTCCTCCGCCTCTTCGTCGTCGGGCCGGTCGAAATGCGGCAGGAGCTGCTCGAAGAGGTCACCCATGCCCTCGCCATGCTCGGCGCTTAGGGCGATCGGCTCGCCGAGGCCCAGCGCATAGGCTTCGAGGATTCCGCTCTCGGCGGCCTTGCCCTCGGCCTTGTTGACCGCGAGGATGATCGGGATCGTCTCGCTTCGGAGCCAGCGCGCGATCTCCTCGTCGAGCGGGGTCACTCCGGCGCGGCCGTCGATCACGAACAGGACCGCGTCGGCATCGCGGACCGCCGCCATGGTCTGGGCGCGCATCCGGCCCGGAAGGCTCTCCGGATCCTCCTCCTCGTAGCCGGCGGTGTCGATGACGGTGAAATCGAGGCCGAGCAGGCTCGCCTCGCCCTCGCGCCGGTCGCGGGTCACGCCGGGCCGGTCGTCGACCAGCGCGAGACGCTTGCCGACCAGCCGGTTGAACAGGGTCGACTTGCCGACATTCGGCCGGCCGACGATCGCGAGAGTTGGAAGCGCCATAGCGGCGCGAGGTGGCCGCTAGGCCCCGGCAGGTCAAGGCGTAAGGCGGAAGGGGCGCACCCGCGGGTGCGCCCCGATCCCTTACCTCCAGGCGGTGAGCATGCCCATGTCGTCCAGTGTGTACAGCGTCCCGTCGGCGACCACCGGCGGAAGCGAGAACGACGCGTTCGCGTTGATCGTCTGAACGAGCGCGCCGTCGGCCGGGTTGACGAAGGCGACATGCCCGACCGAGCTCAGCAGGACGAGCCGGCCGCCGGCAAGCACCGGACCGCGCCAGAACACCGGGCCAGAGCGCGCATTGTCGCCGCCGCCGCGATAGCGCTGGAGCTGCGAGGACCAGCGGATCCGGCCCGAAGCGCGCGAGATGGCGAGCAGCTGGGCGCGGTCCGTGACCACGAACACCCAGTCGCCGGCCACCCACGGGGTGGAGATCCCGGCAATGTTGAGCTCCCAGGCGCGCTGGCCCGTGATCAGCTCGACCGCGACCATCCGGCCGCCCTGGCCGACCGCGAACACTCGGCCGTTGTCGATTACCGGATCGGCGTCGATGTCGGAGAGGTTGCCGACGATGGTGCTGACACCGGTGCGCGCGAGTGCGTCCTGCCACACCACCTGGCCGTTCTCGTAGCGATAAGCGGTGAGCTCGCCCGACGAGAAGCCGGCGACCACGGTGCTCTGAGAGAAGGCGGGCGCGGCGCTTCCGAACACGCCGGCAAGCTCGACTGCGCCGGTGCCGTTCCACTGAGTCGCGCCAGTGTCGGCGCGAAGCGAGAAGATCTGGTTGTCCTGGGTGATCACATAGACGCTTCCGGCCGCAATGGTCGGAGCGCCGCGAAGCGGTCCGGCCGGGCGCACGATCCACGCCTGGCCGCCGGTATTGGCGTCGAGCGCGGCGGCATAACCCGCGCCGTTAGTGACGAAGACCCGGCCATTGTCATAGCTGACTCCGCCGCCGAACAGGGTCTCGGGGCTAGCCTGCTCGCCGCGCACCTGGGTCTGCCAAAGCTGCTGGCCGTTGGCGGCGCTGAACGCCCGAACCACCGCCCGGGTGTCGATGGTGAACACCTTGCCGTCGGCGACGACCGGCTCGGCGGCGAGCCGCGCCTGCGGTCCGCTGCCGGTGCCGATGCTGACTCGCCACGCCTGGGTCGGTGCGGCGCCGAAGGCGACGTGGGTCATCGACTTGGCGGGATTGCCGCCGGGCTGCGGCCAATCGCGGTTGGCGATCGGCCCCGGAACCGTGACCGGAACCTGGGCGAGGGAGGGATCCACTTCCGCCGCTGCTTCGGTGCTGAGCACGGCCGTACGCTCGCCGACCGTCGGGGTCGTCGGGCCACGGCCGCGGCTGAGCACGCCGCAACCTGCCAGCAGGCTCACCATCGCCACAGATACAATCACTCGCTTCATTGGGAGGCGTCCCTCGCTGCCACGTCGTTCCCCTGTGTCGTTGCGCCCTGCGGCGCCTGGGCCTGCGGTGCCGCGCCCTGAGGCGCACCCCCCGGCGCTCCGGCGCCCCCGCCGGCCTGCAATGCTTGTTCGATGCTCGGGTCGAGCTGGACCGCGTCGACTCCGAGCGCGCTCGCCATCTGGATCGCGCGGCTCTTGATGCTGTCGGGCACCGTCGCATCGCGCGCCATCGTCGACAGGATCTGCGCCGCCTGAGGCGCGCGCTGCTGGCGGATCAAGGCGACCGCGACCATCTCCCCGGTCGAGCCGAGCCACGGATTGCCCGCCTGCGCATAGCCCTGAAGCCGCTGAACCACCTGGGCCGGCTGGAGCTGATCATATTCGAGCTGGGTCTGGCGGATCAGAGCGGCGTCGCGATAGGGCTGCGGCGCCTTCTCGTCGCCAGCGATGCTTGCCAGCGTGGCGATCGCAGCGGGAATGGCGTTGGTCTGGATCTGCGCGTTGGCGCGCAGGAACAGCGCCGAATAGCGGTAGCCCGCGCGGTCGCTCGCCGCGAGCTCGTCGATCGTCGCCGACGCGCCGCGGGCATTGTTCGCTTCGACCTGCTCGATCGCCTGAACCAGCTTCTCCGCCTGCTCGCCTGCCTTCACGTCCTGGCGGTGGTTCCACCAGATGCCGGCGGCGAGCGCGACGAGCAGGAACACCGCTCCGCCGATGATCCACCAGCCGTAGCGGGCGAAGATGCTGCTCAGCTGCTCCCGGCGCAGCTCCTCGTCGACTTCACGCAGGAAGGCATCGTCTTCTCTTGGCTTGACCGCCAATGTCACTCTCCGAAGTGCGGATGAAGGCGCCGCCTGTTCAACCCGCGTGATTACCCCGTTGCCGGCGGCTTGGCGGTTCTTACCGGCAAGCATGCGCCAACGGAAGACGAAACCCTATGAGCCAATCAAGGCGCTTTGTGGGCTGCCCGAGTCAGGCCTTGGGACGATAAATCTGGTCTTCGCCGGGGAAGCTTCGCGCCTTCACTTCGGAAGCATAGGTTTCGGCGGCCCGGCTGATCTCGCCGGCGAGGTCGCCGAACTTGCGAACGAAGCGGGCCGTGCGCTCGAACAAGCCGAGCATGTCTTCGGTGACTAGGATCTGGCCGTCGCACTGCGCCGAGGCCCCAATTCCGATGGTCGGGCAAGCCACCGTCCGGGTCGCCTCGACCGCGATTTCCTCCATCACCCCTTCGAGCACGAGCAGGAAGCAGCCGGCGTCGGCGACCGCGCGGGAGTCGGCGAGAATCTTGGCCGCCTCCGCCTCGTCGCGGCCGCGCGCGCGATAGCCGCCGAGCGCGTTCACCGCCTGCGGAGTGAGGCCAACATGGCCGATCACCGGAATCCCGCGCTGGCTCAGGAAAGCGACCGTCTCGGCCATCGCCTCACCGCCTTCCAGCTTCACCGCGGCGGCGCCGGTCTCCTTCATGATTCGGGCGGCGTTGCGGAAGGCCTGGTCCGGACTTTCCTCATAGGAGCCGAACGGCATGTCGACCGCGACCAGCGCATGCCACGACCCGCGAACCACCGCCGCGCCATGGTTGCACATCATGTCGAGGGTGACCGGCACGGTCGAAGGCAGGCCATAAATAACTTGGCCCAGCGAATCGCCGACGAGAAGCAAGTCGCAATGAGGATCGAGCAGCTGAGCGGTCCGCATCGTATAGGCGGTGAGAGCGACGATCGGCTCTCCTCCCTTTCGCGCCCGAAGCGCGGGAACGGTTAGGCGCTTGCCGGGCGCCGGCTGCGGGTTGGCCCGGCTGGTCGAGCTGTCGATCGTGTAGGTGGACATGGCGGCTGCTTAGCCGAGACTCCCTCCTTCGTCATGCCGGACTTGATCCGGCACCCACCTTCCTGCGTTGTCAGGATCGATGAAGCATCAAAGCGATCTGTTCGGGGCAGTGGATCCGACCTTGCCCGAAGGCCTGGTCTATCGACCGGACTTTCTCGGCCCCGAGGAGGAGATCGCGCTGATCGAGCATCTCGCCGACCTGCCCTTCGCACCCTTCCAGTTCCACGGTTTCGAGGGCAACCGCCGAACCGTCTCGTTCGGGATGGAATATAGGTTCGACGGCAGCGGCCTTCGCGAGACGGAGCCCTTCCCCGACTGGCTTCTCCCAGTGCGCGACCGGGCCGCGGCACTTGCCGACGTCGAGCCGGAGGATTTCGTCCACGCGCTCGTCATCGAATACGCGCCGGGAGCGGGGATCGGCTGGCACCGCGACCGGCCGGTGTTCGGGGACGTCGTCGGAGTCTCGCTGGGCTCCGAAGCCCCGCTTCGCTTCCGGCTGAAGGAGGACTCGAAATGGCGCCGCTTCACCCTGCCCGCCGAACCGCGCTCCGCCTACCTGCTTCGCGGCCCGGCACGGACCGACTGGGAGCACAGCATCGCCCCGGTCAGCTCTCTGCGCTACTCGATCACCTTGCGGACCCTGCGCCCCGCCTGAAATGAAAAGCGCCCGCCGGATCCCCAAGCGGCGGGCGCTGCCCCACACCCACGCTGGAGACCTGAGCGGTTGCGAAGCAGGGTGGATCACCTGCTGGCCTGCAACCGCGACGAAAGACGATTTTACCGGTAGAAGATGTGAAGGCCGATCTTGGTGACCCGGTTGAGGCGGCGGCCCCAGCTCGGGGAGACATAGTCGGCGTGATACCAGAGGCAGTCGTCAGTCAGCCGGTCGGCGACGCCGTCCTGCGCGATCCGGGCGACGGCGACCGCACGGCGCCAGGCGGCGGAGTCGCGGTTGGCGTTCGGGATTCGGCCCGTCGCGTTGACGAAGGAGAACTGCCAGGGCTGCTCGACGACCCCGCACAAGGTCGCCGGGTAGCGGCCGGAGGCGGCCCGGTTCATCACCACTTCGGCGACTGCCAGCTGGCCGTCGAGCGATTCCCCGCGCGCTTCGAAATAGACAGCGCTGGCGAGGCAATCCTGCTCCTGGTTGTCGGTCTCGACGCGCTCATAAGCCGCGACCTGCTCCTCGAGCGGGCGTCCGCGCATCGTGTCGGCCAGGGTCGGGACCATCTGGGTTCCGGCGTTGACCGCCGCGGGAATGACGCTCGCCTGGAGCGGCGCGGCGTGAGCGGCAACTGCGCCAGAAGCAAGCAGAGCGGCGGCGATGCCCGCGGCACGGACCGAATGGTTCATCTGTGGTGGCTTCCTAATCTCGTCAGGACACAAGGGGGCCGTGGCGCGAAACGCGCTCTTTTGGCTCAACCGTCCTGTTTCTGCCCGTGAGCCGCCGCCGCGCCTTTTGGCTTGCGTGTGTGCGTTCGGCTCATTCCAAGGGCGGCGCCGGACCCCTTCGGTCCCACTCGGCGCTGCCCGCTCTTCGCTATCAGCGAGGAGGCAAATGCCGACTGGACCCCGTAATTACAACAGGGGTTAGCGACGGAGTCGTTGAGTCGAGCCGGATCATGCGATGAATTGAGGAACAAATAGCCGGCGGCGCTTAAGCTATTTCAACTCGGCGGTATTCTGCAACGTCTCGCCGGTGCTCGAATCCACAGGAGCGACAAGCCTGACCTGAGCGCTGGGAACCCAACCCGATTGGCAGGGACCTTCATAATCGCGGCGGGCGGCGATGGGGGACGACACTCCGCAGGCGCGGCTTGCCTGGCCCTGGCGGTCATAGACGACCCCGAGCCATCGCTGATCGAGCGATCGGGTGCAGATGAAGAACGTCGAGCCCGCCGGGAGCCGGCCGGTCTGCTGGGCCGGCTCGAACGGCGCCGCGCGCACCAGGATCGCTCCATCGACCGCGCGCTCGCGCACCTCGCCGAGCGAGTTGCAGGCCGAGAAATTGGGGCCGAGTTCGCCGACCCGCACAGGCGTCACATTGCCTGCAAGCAGGTCGCCGTCCTCCTGCGCCCGCTCGTAGCGCGGAGTCGTGGAGCCGTAGGAGGCGTTGCGGTCCTGCGGGTCACTGCACCCCCAAAGGAGCAAGGGGACGAGCGAGACGGATAGCGGGCGAATGCGCATTGCGTTCATCTAGAACGGGCGGCGCTCAGCGGCTAGAGCCGCGCCATGGCTTACTGGCTGATGAAATCCGAACCCGAGGCATATAGCTGGAACGACCTCGTAAGCGAAGGCGGCACCGAGTGGGACGGCGTGCGCAACAACGCCGCAACCCTCAATCTCAAGGCGATGAAGCCGGGCGACCGCGCCTTCCTCTATCACAGCGTCAGCGACAAGGCGGTGGTCGGGATCATGGAGATCGTCCGCGAGGCTCAGCCCGATCCCAAGGCCAAGCCCGGCGAGCGCTGGGTCTCGGTCCGCGTCGAGCCGGTCGAGAAGCTGCCGCGGCCCGTCACCCTTGCCGAGATCAAGGCCGAGCCGCGCCTCGCCGACATCGAACTCATCCGCCAGTCCCGCCTCTCCGTCGCCCCGATCCGCGATACGGAGTGGAGGCTCATCCAGGAAATGGCTCAGGCTCCGGCCTGAACCGGGCCAAGGCGCAGACGCTCCCGCAGGGCCCAGCGGACCAGCATCAAGACCGACACCGCGGCAAGTCCGGCGGCGAGCCCGGTCCAGATGCCCACACCTCCCCAACGCAACCCGAAGCCGAGGGTCACCGCCGTTCCCATTCCCACGATCCAGTAGCCGAAGAGCGCGAAGGCCATCGGCACCGCCGTGTCGTGGAGGCCTCTTAGCATGCCCGCGCCGACGGCCTGGGCTCCGTCGAAGATCTGGAACAGAGCGGCGATCCCAAGAAACGAGACCGCGAGCGCGATGACCTGGGCGTTAGCCGGGTCGCTGGCATCGATGAAGATCCCGGCCAGCCGATGCGGCATCGCCCACATCACGACAGCCATCAAGCTCATGAACCCGACCGCGAGCACGAAGCTGGTCCATCCCGAGCGGGCGATGGCGACCGGATCGCCGCGGCCATAAGCGTGGCCGACCCGCACCGTGGCCGCCTGCGCCAGGCCCATCGGAACCATGAAGGACAGGCTGGCGATCTGGATCGCCACCTGGTGCGCGGCCAGGCTCGCCGTCCCGATCAGGCCCATCAGGAAAACGGCGGCGTTGAACACCCCCACTTCCAGGGTCAGCGTGGCGGCGATCGGCAAGCCCAGGCGCCAGACCTCACGAAGCCTGGCCCAGTCCGGCCGCCAGAAGCGGCCGAACAGATGGTAGCGGCGAAGCCGGCGGTCGCGGCTGATGATGAAGGCGAGCGCAAGGAACTCGAACGACACCGTGATCGAGCTGCCGATCCCTGCACCCGCGAGCCCGAGCGCCGGCAGGCCGATGCTTGGCACGCCGAAGATCAGCGCCGTGTTGACGACGAGGTTCACGACCACCGCCCCAACCGCGACGACGAGCGACCAGCCCGGCCGCTCGAGCGCGGCGAGAAAGTTGCGAAGCACTAGGTAGAGGAAGCCCGGGAGCAGCGCCCACATCAGGTGGCGCGCCAGGCTTTCCGCCGCCGCGGCGAGGACCGGGTCCTGGCCGAGCAGGATGAGGATCGCCCGGCTGTTCCACAGCAGCACCCACATCGGCAGCACCAGGATCAGCGCCGCCCACATCGCCTGGCGCACGGTCCGGCGAACGTCGCGAATGCTGTTCCAGCGGCGGCCTCGCTCGCTCGCGATCATCGGCGCCGCGGCCGTCACCAGCCCCATGCCGAAGATCAGGCAGAAGACGTAGAGGTTGATGGCAAGCGCCGCCGCCGCGAGAGTCTCGGGCCCGAGCCTGCCGAGAAGCACGACGTCGGTCGCGTGGATCAACGACTGAGCGAGATTGGTGAGGACGAGCGGGTAGGCTAGCAGAAGAGTCGCCTTCACCTCGGTGCGCAACGATGATGCAACTAAGTCGGGCGGCCGCGGCATCTGGCGGCGCATAGCGGTGACCGGGCAGCCGCGTAAGGTATATGCCCGTCAGCCTCCCAACCGCGCCGCCGCTTCACCCAGCGACTGGCGCACGTCGAAAATCTCGGCCCAGGGATCGGGTCTGTCCAAGATCAGGCTCGGCACTGTGCGCAGGTTGAACGCCTTGGGGTCGAGACCCGGCGTGACTTCCTCCCACTCGATCGGAAGCGACACCGGGGCGCCGGGGCGGCTGCGCGTCGAATAGGGGCCGACCGCGGTCGAGGTCGGGTCGTTGCGCAGGTAATCGATGAAGATCCGCCCCTCGCGCTCCGCCTTCGAGATGCGCGCGAGATAAAGGTCCGGCCGCTCCTCCGACATCAGCTCGGCAAGCCCCTTGGCGAACGCCTTGGCCTCGCGCCACTCGACGTCCGGCAGGATCGGCACCACCACGTGAAGCCCCTTGCCGCCGGTCGTCTTGGCGAAGCTCCTCAGGCCCAGCGCCTCGAGCCGGTCGCGAACGTCGAGCGCCGCGGCGACCACCGAGTCGAAGCCGAGCCCCTCGGCGGGATCGAGGTCGAAGATGATCCGGTCGGGCCGATCCGGCCGCTCGACGGTCACGCCCCAGGGGTGAAGCTCGAGCGTCCCCATCTGCACCGCGGCGACCAGCCCCGCCTCGTCGTCGATATAAAGGTAAGGCTCGTCGAAACCGGGGACCGCCACCTCCTTCAACTGCGGCAGGACGCCCGACGCGGGATGGCGCTGGTAGAAGCATTTCTTCTCCGCGCCCGTAGGGCAGCGCACCAGGGTGACCGGCCGCCGCGCGATGTGCGGCAGGATCCGCTCCGCCACCGCCAGATAATAATCGGCAAGCTCGCTCTTGGTGACTCCCTGCTCCTCCCACAGCACCTTGTCGGGGCTGCTCAGCCGCACGCCCAGCAATTCGCGCGCATCGCTCATGCCATCTCCTCCAGCATCGCCAGCGGCGCCGCGGGCGCGAGCTGCTCCATCCGGCATTGCTCCGGCGCCTTGTCCGGCCGCCAGCGCAGGAACGAGGTGCCGTGGCGGAAGCGCCGGCCGGTGACCTGGTCGAAGCGCACCTCGACGACCAGCTCGGGCCGAAGCGGCTGCCACTCCCCGGACCGCTCCGTCGACCAGCGGCTCGGCCCGCCCGGCGCAGCCCCGGTGAAGCCCGACGCCTCCACCAAAGCCTCCAACTGCTTGGTCAGCGCCGTCCGGTCCGGCATGTTCGATGTGAAGCCGACATGGTTCAGCAGCCCGTCCTCGTCATAGAGGCCCAGCAGCAGTGACCCGACCTCGCGCTTCTTCGCCGCATAGCGGAAGCCGCCGACCACGCAGTCCGCGCTGCGCAGGCACTTCACCTTCAGCATCGCCCGCTCGCCCGGCTGGTACGGCGCGTCCGCCCGCTTGGCGATCACCCCGTCGAGCGCCGCGCCCGCGCCCGCAAGCCAGCCCTGCGCCACCGCGCGGTCCTCGGTATAGGGCGACAGCAGCAGGTCGCCGCTCCCCGCTTGCTCATGGAACGCCTCCAGCACCTCCCGCCGCCGCGCCAGCGGAGCATCGGTCAAATCCTCCCCCGCCATCGCCAGGCAATCGAACAGCAGTATCCGCGCCGGCGTCTCGCGCGCCAGCCGCGCCACCCGGCTCGCCGCCGGATGGAGCCGCATCTGCAGCGCCTCGAACGACAGCGCCCCGTCAGCGACGATCACCATCTCGCCGTCCAGCACGAAGCGGTCACCGGGCAACCCGCGCACCAGCTCGACGAGCTCGGGGAAATAGCGCCCGAGCGGCTTCAGCCCCTTCGACTGAAGCTCCACCTCGTCGCCGTCGCGGAAGGCGAGCATCCGGAAGCCATCCCATTTCGGCTCGAACCGCCACCCGCCGCCGTCGCCTGCGGGGCCCTCCGGCAGCGCCTCGACCAGCTTCGCCTCCATCGGCGGCAGCGGCGGGCGGACGGGGAGGTTGGGAAAACCGGACACGGCTTCGAAACGACGCGGCCTCCCGCACCGTTCCACCCGTGACACAGCCCTGTCCGCTTCGCGGCAGGCTGGCCGACTTTCGCCGTCTCTCTTGGAAAGCGAGCTCGCTTCGCTCCGCTTGCGTTCCGCTCGGCGGCTTCGGCTTAGGCCGCCTCGGCCTTCCGGCTCTGCCGCTTGCGCTCATGCGGATCCAGAAACCGCTTCCTGATCCGGATCACCTTCGGGGTCACCTCGACCAGCTCGTCGTCCTGGATGTAGGCGATGGCCTGCTCAAGCGTCATCCGCCGCGGCGGCGTGAGGCGGATGCCCTCGTCCTTGCCCGAGGCGCGGAAGTTGGTGAGCTGCTTGGACTTCAGCGGGTTGACCTCGAGGTCCTGCGGCTTGGCGTTCTCGCCGATCACCATGCCCTCGTAGAGCTTGTCGCCGGGCGAGATGAACAGCACGCCGCGCTCCTCGAGCGCGTTGAGCGCATAGGCGACCGCCTCGCCCTGCTCCATCGAGATGAGGACGCCGTTCTGGCGGCCCGAGATCGGGCCCTTGTAGGGGCCGTATTTCTCGAACAGCCGGTTCATGATGCCGGTGCCGCGCGTGTCGGACAGGAACTCGCCATGATAGCCGATGAGGCCGCGGCTCGGCGCGCTGAACGTGAGGCGCGTCTTGCCGCCGCCCGACGGGCGCATGTCGGTCATCTCCGCCTTGCGGAGGCTCATCTTCTCGACGACCGTTCCCGAATGCTCGTCGTCGACGTCGATGACGACCGTCTCGTACGGCTCCTCGCGGCCGTTGGGGCCGTCGCGGAACAGCACGCGCGGGCGGCTGATCGACAGCTCGAAGCCCTCGCGGCGCATCGTCTCGATGAGCACTCCGAGCTGGAGCTCGCCGCGGCCGGCGACCTCATAGGAATCGGACGTCGGGCTGACGGTCACCCGGATGGCGACGTTGGTCTCGGCCTCGCGCTCCAGGCGGTCGCGGATGACCCGGCTCTGCACCTTGTCGCCGTCCTTGCCGGCATAAGGGCTGTCGTTGACGCCGAAGCTCATCGCCAGGGTCGGCGGGTCGATCGGCCGAGCGCGGATCGGCTGGGTCATGCCCGGCTCGGCGATGGTGTTGGACACGGTCGCCTTGGTGAGGCCCGCGATCGCGACGATGTCGCCCGCCTGGGCGCTCTCGACGGGCACGCGCTCGAGCCCGCGGAAGGCGAAGACCTTGGTGGCGCGGCCGGCCTCGACCTCGTTGCCGTCGACGTCCAGCGCCTTGATCGGCATGTTGATGTCGAGCTTGCCGCTCTCGATCCGCCCGGTGAGGATTCGGCCGAGGAAATTGTCGCGGTCCAGAAGCGTCGCGAGCATCTTGAACGGGCCGTCGACCGGAAGACCCGGCTCCGGGATATGCTCGACGATCTTCTCGAACAGCGGGGTGAGGTCGCCCGAGCGGACGTCGTCGGTCAGCCCGGCATAGCCGTTGCGGCCCGAGGCGTAGAGGACCGGGAAATCGAGCTGCTCGTCATTGGCGTCGAGGCTGAGGAAGAGCTCGAAACATTCGTCGAGCACTTCCGCGGGCCGGGCGTCCGGGCGGTCGATCTTGTTGACCACGACAATGGGCTTCAAGCCCAGCCCGAGCGCCTTCCCGGTCACGAACTTGGTCTGCGGCATCGGCCCTTCCGCCGAGTCCACGAGCAGGATGACCCCGTCGACCATGGACAGGATGCGCTCAACCTCGGCGCCGAAGTCGGCGTGGCCCGGTGTGTCGACGATGTTGATCCGCACGGCCTCGCCGCCGCCCGGCGGGGTCCACTCCACGCTGGTGCACTTGGCCAGGATGGTGATCCCTCGCTCTTTCTCCAAATCGTTGGAATCCATGGCCCTTTCTTCCACGCGCTGATTGTCGCGGAAGGTGCCGGATTGCCGGAACAGCTGGTCGACAAGAGTCGTCTTGCCGTGATCGACGTGGGCGATGATCGCCACGTTGCGAAGGCTCATGCGGATATAACTCGATTTGGAGGGCGCAAGTTGCGGGGCGCGCCACATAACAATGATGCTGCGCCGCAACAAGAGGGCGCGGTCGGGGCTTACCAATCGCACGCTTAGCGCGCCGTTAACCTCGCAAGCGTATCCGAACCAAGGAGGCATTTCGTGGTTCGTTTCAAGATCAATCAGCAGCTCGATTCGCCGAACGGCCGCGCCAGCGCCCCGCGCGAAGCCGGCCGAACCCGCAGCCCGCGCCGGCGCGTGGTGATCGACGGCATCTTCCACGCGCTCACCGGCACCTACCGGATCGCGATCAAGAATCTGTCTTGCACCGGCGCTCTTATCCAGTGCGACCAGCCGCTAACGGTCGGCAAGGAAGGCGTCCTGGGCGGCAAGAACCTCGACCATTTCTGCCGGATCGTATGGACCGACGGCAGGCATTACGGCCTCCAGTTCGACACTCCCCTGGCGATGGACGTGGTGCTTGAGCTCCACCGCATCACCGGAGACGACGTCGACCGCGCCGCGACCAAGGAAGCCGAGGAGTGGTGGCGAAGCCACGCCCCTTAAAGTGCCTTAAGGCGAAGCGGCACGACCGCTGCCAGCCGCGCATCGGTGCTCGCCTTGCCCACAAAAATCCCCGACGCCCAAATTAATCGACCGACGATTCGGGATTACTACGCCAGTAGATTCCCCATCTAATCCTCCGCCGCCGTTAACCATATTGCCACGCCAGTAATTAGGGCGGCGGGGCGGCCTCGGTCGGCGCTCCAGAGTGGGCAAAGTTGAATGTACGAGCGGTTCCTGTTTGGCGGCAGGGCGGTGACTTCCGTCGACCATGACGGGCGAATGATCGTCCCGGCCTTCGTTATCGAAGTCCTTGAGCGGCGGGGCTCGGCGGGCATGATCTGCTTGGGAGTCCATGAACGCGACTCCTGCCTCCACGCTTATGACGAAAGCTATCACCGCGCCCTGTTCGCCGAAATCGAGCGGCGGCGGCTGAGCGACGAAGCCGCCGGACGAACCGCCGCAGATCACCATTCGCGGCTGCGCCGGGCCTTCGGCTTCGTCGAGCAAACCCTGGTTGCCGACGACGGGGCCATCCTCCTTCCGCCGCTGCTTCGCCGCAAGGCGCTGATCAAGCGCTCCGCGTTGATCGTGGGAGTAGGCGGCAGCTTCGAGATCTGGAGCCCGCGGGTCGCACGCGACGCCGCCGACCCGATGGTTCGCGAACTCGCCGACCTGCGCGGCCCGGCGGCGGCACCGGAAGAGGGGATGCTGGCGGCATGAGGTTCAAGTGCAGGATCACGGGCCACTCTGCCGCCGAGCGCGTGATCTACAATTCCGGCTTCTTCTTCGGCCGCTGCAGCCATTGCCGGACCGACCTCATCCGCACCGGCAAGGGCGGCTGGCAGGACGTTCCGGAGGGCCATGTCGTGGCCTGGAGGGGAGGCAGCCGCCGCAGTCATTCCCTTCCCGCCGACTTCACCGGCCTGCTGCCGATCATGATCGGCGAGACTGACGCGAGGCCTCAGTTGCCGGCGGCGCGAGGCCGTTTCTTTTCGCGGAATCGCGCGCTTGTCGCCAAGGCGTCGCGCGGGCGCCGCGGCAAGCGGGCAGCCTCCGCGGCGAGCCAGCCGATCAATTCCGACGAGGTCGCGGAGAAGCCGCTTCCCGCTTTGCTGATTGCAGCCCTGATGTTCGGCGCCAGCATTCGGCTGCTGCGGGTGCCCCGCCGCAGCTAGTTACGGGCGAACGACCGCCGGCCGCTGCTCGGGCATCCCCATCGAGGCGAGGATCGGCCGGCGGTCCTGCAGAGCCTTGAAATCGTCCTTCGCCGCCATCCCGCGCCATTCGGCCAGGATCAGCGACTGGGCGACGGCTCCGCCCAGGGTCGTCCCCGGTCCGGTGATGATGAAGAGGTCGGGCGCGAATTCACGAGCCGCGATGGTGATGGCGCGGGTGAAGTCGTAGGTCTCAACGACCTGGGTGCCGAGGGTGTAGGAGCGAAGCGCCCCGGTGTCGGTTGCGCCGGGCCACCAGATCGCTCCGCGCCCGTCGATGAGCGGCAGATCGGGATTACGGAACAGCTCGGCCGGCAGTTGTCCCCTGCCCTGCTCGGCCACCGGCTCCATCAAGGGCGTATGGAAGGCGGCATGGTTGGCCAGCCGCATCGGGAAGCGTCCTTCCAGCGGCTCCACCTTGCCTTCGAAAGCGGACAGGCCGGCCTCGTTGCCGGCGAGCACGAGCATGCCTCCCAGATCGATCGAGAGGTGGAGCTCATTGCCTTCGCGCGACGCGATGTCGTCGACGATCGCCAGAAGTTCGGCTCTGCGCTGCGGCTGCGCCCGCCAGTCGTCGCCGACAAAGGGATAGATAAGCTGCCCGCCGATCAGCGCGCGCTGCATCAGGGTGCCCATAGTGTTGGAGACCCGGAAGCCGTCCTGCGGCTGGAGGGCGCCGGCGCAGGCGAGCGCCGAATACCAGCCCATCGAGTTGCCGGTGACCGCGACCACGTCGATCTTCTCGCGGTCGATCGACAGGAAGTCGCCCAGCGTCGCCGCGAAGATCAGCGCCGAGGCATTGTCGCCGCGCGTGTGCTCAGCGACGGAGAAACGCTGAGCGCCGTCGAGTTCGGACAAGGAGGGCTGGCCGGACGCGCGCCTCTGCTCGTCGAACGCCGCGATCATCGCCGCATCCGGGAAGTGGCGCTGGAGGTAGCCCAGCTCGGTCTTGTTATAGGTGCCCCGACCGGGGCAGACGACCACGGCCTTCGTCATTTCCCGTCCCTCACCAGCTCGCGCGCCGCCACTACGATGTCGTCGGCCGACGGCATGGTAGCGCCATAAGCAGGGCCGGTGGCGATGAAGCTGTCCTTCGCGGTGAGGCGCGCATGCGGAACGTCGGTGCGCTCGGTCAGCAGGGCCATCAGCGCCTCGGCGACCCCACCGGTACGGCGGGTCTCGTCGACGACGAGGACCTTGCGGCATCCCTCGAGCGCCGCGACGATCGCCTCCTCCGGCAGAGGCGACAACCAGCGCAAGTCGATAACGCGCGCGTCGACGCCGTCGTCCGCCAATCGCTTCTGCGCCTGGCGCGAAAGATAGGCGCCGTTGCCGAAGGTGAGGATCGCGAGATCCTGCCCGTCGCCGTGCCGGCCCACCTCCCCGAACGCAATCCGCTCGGACGGGTCCGGATAGTGCATCATCCAGCCGCCATCCCCGGCCTCGTGAAGGTCGCGCATCGGATAGAGTGCGATCGGCTCCAGGAAAACGACAAGCCTCTGCTCCTCGCGGGCCAGCCGGACGCATTCGCGAAGCATCATCGCGGCGTCGGCACCGTTGGACGGGCAGGCCAGGACCAGGCCCGGAATGTCGCGAAGCACCGCGACCGAGTTGTCGTTGTGGAAGTGGCCGCCGAAGCCCTTCTGGTAGCCGAGCCCCGCGATTCGAACGACCATCGGGTTGGTGAACTGCCCCTTCGAGAAGAAGGGCAAGGTCGCCGCCTCGCCGCGCAATTGGTCCTCGGCATTGTGAAGGTAAGCCAGGAATTGGATCTCCGGCATCGGCAGGAAGCCGTTATGGGCCATGCCGATTCCGAGCCCGAGGATCGCCTGCTCGTCGAGCAAGGTGTCGATCACCCGCGACCGGCCGAACCGCGACATCAGCTTCTGGGTGACGCCATAGACGCCGCCCTTGCGGCCGACATCCTCCCCCATCAGCGCGATCTCGCCATGGGCAAGCATCAGGTCGGTCAGCGCCCAGTTGATAAGGCGTGACATGATCTGCGGCGAGGCCATGGCCTTGAGGTCGGATCCGAAGGCCTGCTCACGCGCCTCCGCCGTCGGCCCGTTGGTCGGACGGCAGGGTCGCGGAGGCGGGATCAAATGCTCCATCACCTCCGCGGCAGTCTTGAGGCGCGGCCGCGTCACCGCCTCGGCGGCAATGCGCTCGACGCGCTGCTCGGTGTCCCGGTAGATCGCCAGCGCCTGCTCGGGCGTCAGCGCGCCGGCTTCGGACATCAGCCGCACCGAGTGGAGCAGCGGGTCGTTCGCCTCCTCCCTCTCGATCTCCTCTCGCGCCATATAGCTGGTCGGCATGTCGGCGCCGGCGTGGCCGTAGAGGCGGATGGTTCGGACGTGCAGGAAGGCCGGCTTGCGCCGCTTGCGGACGAAATCGGCCGCTTCCCTCGCGGCGCGATAAGTGTCGTAGATGTCGAGCCCGTCGCAGGCGAAATAGCGAAGACCCGGCCGGTCGGCGAAGGTGGCCGCGATCCAGCCCTCCGGCGTCTTAGTGGAAATGCCGATGCCGTTGTCCTCGCACACGAACAACAGCGGCATCGGGACCGACTGATAGGCGGTCCACTGCGCCGCGTTGAACGCCCCTTGAGCGGTCGAATGATTGGCAGAGGCGTCGCCGAACGAGCACATGACGATGGCGTCGTCGGGTAGGGCCTTGTGCTCGGGCGCATGACGCTTCGCGAGGCCGACCGAATAAGCCGCGCCGACCGCCTTTGGCAGGTGACTCGCGATGGTCGAGGTCTGCGGCGGGATGTTCAGCGCCTTGGAGCCGAGGACTTTGTGCCGGCCGCCCGAGATCGGGTCGTCCGACGAGCAGGCGAAGGACAGAAGCATGTCCCAGGCGATCGACTGGCCGGGGACCTGCGCGGCGCGCTGGATCTGGAACGCAGCATCCCGATAATGGAGGAAGGCCATGTCGGTCGGGCGGAGCGCAGCCGCGACGGCGGCCATGCCTTCGTGGCCCGAAGAGCCGATCGTGTAGAAGCCCTGCCCCGCCGCTTGCATGG
Organism: Pseudomonadota bacterium; assembly: GCA_023416515.1. Taxonomy (GTDB): domain Bacteria; phylum Pseudomonadota; class Alphaproteobacteria; order Sphingomonadales; family Sphingomonadaceae; genus Allosphingosinicella. Next base: position 32,134 of record JAEZHP010000159.1, read on the forward strand.
CACGGCTGGTGCGGTCGAGCGCGCGCGTCAGGCAGCCGGAGCGATAGATCGAGACCGCTTCGGCAGACGCTAGCGGCCCGCCCGGCGCGCGGCCCGGCGGAAGGTCGCCCTCGGCAACGCGCCGAAGGAAGTTTTCGTGAACGATCGCCGCGCGGTCCATAGGCCCCTCAGTAAGACGCCTGCAGCCCCGGGAGCAGGCCCTCGCGCAAGCGCCGCGAGGTCATCCAGGGGCAAGGCGCCCCTGATGCCCAGTTTTGACCGGAAATGGTGCCCAGGAGAGGACTCGAACCTCCACGCCCTTGCGAGCGCCAGCACCTGAAGCTGGTGCGTCTACCAATTCCGCCACCTGGGCACGGGGTCGAAAACAGTCGGTAGGCGGCGCGAACTAGGGGGGGCCAAAACTAAAGTCAACGGCGACGCGCGCCGGCTTGCCTTCCCCGCGCAAGCGGGCCAATGCGCCGCACATGATCGATCGCTCCGAAAGCCTCGTCACCGTGTTCGGCGGAGGCGGCTTCATTGGCCGCTACGTCATCCAGCAGCTGGTCAAGAGCGGGTGGCGAATCCGCATCGCCGAGCGCGATCCCGGCCGCGCTTATTTCCTTCAGCCGCTGGGCTGGGTCGGCCAGTTCCAGTTCGTGTCCGCGGATATCCGCAAGCGTGAAAGCGTCGAGCGCGCCGTCGCCGGAGCGAGCGCGGTGATCAACCTCGTCGGGATCCTCAAGGGCGACTTCGTCGGCTTCCATGTCGATGGGGCCCGCAACGTAGCCGAAGCCGCCGCGGCGGCGGGCGCGCGCTCGCTTGTCCACGTCTCGGCGATGGGCGCCTCGGCAGACAGCGACAGCCGCTACGGCCGTTCCAAGGGCGAGGGCGAGGCGGCGGTTCGCTCGGCCTTCCCGGGCGCGACGATCATCCGACCGTCCGTCGTGTTCGGTCCGGAGGACAATTTCACCAATCGCTTCGCCTCGATGGCGCGGCGGCTGCCCGTGCTCCCGGTGATCGGCGGCGATTCGAAGTTCCAGCCGGTCTATGTCGCCGACCTCGGACGGGCCATCTCGGCCGCCGCGCTCGATCCCGAGCAGCACGGGGGCAAGATCTACGAGCTCGGCGGTCCCCAGGTCGTGACGATGGCCGAGCTCAACCGCTTGATCTGCGAGGCCACCGGGCGCGCCGGTAAGATGACGGTGCCGGTGCCCGACGCGCTCGGCGGGATGATCGCGAGCCTGACCGGGTGGATGCCCGGAGCGCCGATCACCAGCGACCAGTGGAAGATGCTTCAGCGACCGAACGTCGCAAGCGGGGATCTGCCCGGTTTCGAGGCCTTCGGCATCCGGCCCGAGCCGCTCGGCGCGCTCGCCGAGACCTGGCTCATGCCGTACCGCAAGGGCGGCCGCTTCGCTGTGAAGCAGCCTTACTGAAGAGCCGTCAGGCCGCCTTCAGGTTCGATCCCCGAAGGATCTGAGGCCACAGGCGGTCCCAGCCGTTGAAGCCCCAGCGCTCAGGCCTCTCGCGCGACAGGATCTCATCGCCGCCGTCAGTGGCGAGCTCGATGTCCTGATAGGGCAGGCCCGCCCGCTTCACGACCGAGTAGAAGACCCGCACGACTGGCCGGGTGAGCTGCTCGTCGTTCTGCTCAACGACCACTGCGAGACGGCCGGACTTCAGCCGCACCAGGCTGCCGATCGGATAGATGCCCACGCTTCGGATGAAGGCGGAGAGCACCGACTCGTCGAACTGGTCCTTCTGCTTGAACATGTCCGACAGGACCTCGGCCGGCTCTTCCGCCTGCTTGTAGGGGCGGTTCGAAGTCCGCGCGTCATAGACGTTGCAGACCGCCGCCATGCGCGCGTGAAGGCTGATCGAATCGCCGCGGAGTCCATAAGGATAGCCATGGCCGTCGATGCGCTCGTGATGATGCTTGCAGACGTCGAGGACCACCTCTGAAACACCCTTGGTCCGGCCAAGGATCTCATGGCCGCGGATCGGGTGCTGGCGCACCAGAGCCATCTCCTGAGCGGTAAGGCTCGAAGGCTTGGTGAGCAGGTCGACCGGGAGCGCGGTCTTGCCGATGTGCATTAGAAGGCCGGCGGTGCCGAGCTCGCTGATCTCGGACTCGTCGAATAGAAGCTGGCGGCCGAGATTGATCATCAGCGCGCACACGGCGACGGAGTGAAGATAGGTATATTCGTCGGCTGCCTTCAGGCGAACGAAGCTGACCAGGGCCGAGGCATTTCGGTCCATTGAGCTGCTGATGTCCTCGATCACCGGAACGGTCTGGGCAAGGTCGACCGCCTTGCCGAGCCGAGCCTGCTTCAGGATCTCGCCGACGCTCTTGCTGGCGCGCTTGGTGATGGCTTCGACGCGGCCGAATTCCTCCTGGGTGCTGCACGCGGCGACCGGCGTCGTGCGCCTGCCGAAACCGCCGCGGCGCGGCTCGCTGCCGAGCAGCGCGTCTGCGCCTTTATCGGTGTCGATGATGAAGACGGCCTTGCCCTCCTGCATCCGCTCGAGCTCGACGGAATCGGTGAGCAAATATTGGGTCTTCCAGTCGGGATGGTCCATCCACGACCCTTCCGGAGCATGGATATACATGCCGAGCCTAAGCGACTTGGCCGGTACGCGCTTGAGCATGTTTCCCCCGAACTCCGCAAACTGTTGATAGGCCTCGCCCCGCTCCCGAGGTACGCCCGAACTCTTTGCGAGGCGTAAACGACAGGGCAAAAATCCAGGAAAATCGCTGGACCGGCGCCGCCCGCCGCCGCTAGAGCGCCGCCTTCATGAGTGTCCTGCTTACCGCAATCCTCCTAGGCATCGTCGAAGGCCTGACCGAGTTCATTCCGGTGTCGTCGACGGGCCACCTCATCCTGGCCTCGGAGCTGCTTGGCTACGACGCGGCCGACTGGGCGACGTTCAACGTCGTCATCCAGCTCGGAGCGATCCTCGCCGTGATCGTGCTCTACTGGCGCACCTTCTGGGCCGTGCTCATGGGCATGTTCCGCAAGGAGCCGACGTCCTGGCATTTCGTCCGCAACGTCGCGATGGGCTTCCTGCCCTCCGCGGTCCTCGGGGTTCTGTTCATCGACAATATCGAGGCGCTTCTCGAAAATGCCGAGGTCGTGTGCGTGACGCTGGTCCTCGGCGGAATCGCCATCCTGCTGATCGAACGCTACGTGAAGCCGGCGGACATCGAGCCTGGGGTCGCGCAGATGCCTGCGGGCACCGCCCTCAAGATCGGCCTCTTCCAGTGCCTCTCGATGATTCCCGGGGTCAGCCGCTCCGGCGCAACCATCATGGGCGCGCTCACCCTCGGCGTCGAGCGGCGCACCGCGGCCGAGTTCAGCTTCTTCCTCGCGGTGCCGACGATGATGGGCGCAACCACCGTCGTTCTCGCCCGCAACATGGACGAGATCGCCGCTGCCGGCGTGGACTGGGGCTTGATCGGGATCGGTTTCGCGGTCTCATTCGTGGTTGCGATCGTCGTGATTAAGGCGTTCATCGGCATCGTCTCGCGCTACGGCTTCGCGCCGTTCGCCTGGTATCGAATCATCGCCGGCCTCGGCGCCCTCGCCTGGCTCACCGCCTCCTGAGCGGAAGGGAGACGGGCTGGGCCGAGAGTGCGCCGGTCCGCCCTCCTGGGCATTGAACGATCCAGTGGTTTCAGGCATTTAGCTGAGCAACTGCGCTGCCAAGGAGGCCTGTTATGCGCATTGCTTTCGCTTTTGCTGCGGCCGCTTTGCTGGCCGCCCCAGCCGCCGCACAACCAGGGCCGGGTCCCTTCGATGAGCGCGACGTTCGCGCGGCGTTGCCGAGGCCCGGCGAGATTCGCGACATGGGCGTTGCCATGGACCGGATGATCGGCGCTCTCATGACAATCGACGTCGGCCCGATCATGGATGCCGCCGACCCCGACCGCCGAAACCCCGATTATGGCCGCCCCGGCCGGACGCTGGGCGAGATGGGCCGTCGCGACGATCCCTATTTCGACCAGCGGGTCCGCGCCGGAGTCCATGGCGCGGCCGACGGCCTCGAACAGGTGGTCGGCGCCTTCGCGACCGTTGCTCCCCAGCTCCAGCGAAGCATCGAGGAGATGTCCCGGAGCATCGAAGGCGCCATGCGCGGCGTGCCGCCGCCTCCGGGCCGCGGCTACCGTCCCGACGACGGCGACGACCGCGATTGGGACGACTGAGCCCTAGCTGCGCTTCGGGCGGTAGACGCCGCCGGCCTGTCGGCTAAAGGAAGCTGCACATGTGGCAGCTCTTTCAATTCCCGCTCTGTCCTTTCTCGCGCAAGGTCCGGCTGATGCTGACCGAGAAAGGCGTTCAGTTCGAACTCGTCCGCGAATCGCCTTGGGAGCGACGCGACGAGTTCGTCGACCTGAACCCGGCCGGGCGCACTCCGGTGATGGTGGAAAGCGACCGCGGGATCGTCCTCATCGATAGCCGCGCGATCTGCGACTATTTCGAAGAGACCGTCGATGCGGTGCCGATGATCCCCGGCCCGGCCACGGACCGCGCCGAGATCCGCCGGCTCATCTCCTGGCTTGACGAGCAGCTCTACGCCGACGTCGTCGGCCCGTTGCTCGAGGAGCGCATGCGCAAGCGGCTGGTTCGGCGCGAGGCGCCCGACACCAAGGTCCTTCGCGAGGCGATGAGGGCGTGCAACGCCCATATGGACTATCTCGACTATCTTCTCGACCATCGCCGCTGGCTCGCCGGGCCGCTTCTGACCCTGGCCGACCTCGCCGCCGCCGCTCACCTGTCGGTCGCCGACTATCTGGGCGGAGTGGATTGGCGCGGCCATAAGCAGACCGTCGACTGGTATGGCGTCATGAAGTCGCGGCCCAGCTTCCGCCCGCTCCTCGCCGAGCGAATGGAAGTGATCACCCCGCCGACCCACTACGACAAGGTGGATTTCTGAGCCGCTGACCTTCCTCGAAGGGGCGCCCCCAAGTTTTAGCGGGAGGTCTGCACCTCAATGTACAGCGCGGATTGCATTCGGGCCCGGCGGATGGCGGTATCGGCGGCGACGGCGAAGTGGCGCCCGGCGGCCAGGCGCCCGCAGAGCGGCTGATATCCGACGCGGACATAATCGGGCGCCTCTCCCCGCTGGGATGTCACAGTGCAGCTGGTGACCGAGCCGTCCGGAGCGATCGCGATCTCGGCCACTTCTTCCGAGAACGGCGTTCCCGGGAGGCGCGGCAGAGTCGGCGCCTCGCCCTGCGGAACCAGCGAGAGAATCTGGGTGACGCGCACCGGAGGATGGCCCGGCTCGAGTAACTCCTTGTCCACCAGCCAGGCGTCGGCGGTCACTCGGCAATTGCCCTCGTCGAACTCGCGGAACGCCGCTCCGTCGAGGCTCAGCGCGCAGGCGGTCGTGCCGGCGGGCGATGCAGTCACGGTCCAGGTGAACCGCCCCTGGGCAACCTGGATCAGTGGCTCCTGGGGAAGTCGCCAAGTCACCCGTCGATGGACGGTGGCCGACACCGGCACCCCGTCACGGGTGGCGGGGCGGTAGCGGAAGCGCCGGGTGATCAGCTGGCAGGTCGCGGAATCGAGGATTGCGCTGCCCGAGCTCTCGGCGACGAAGCATTCGATCACCCTTCCGCTCGGACCAACGGTGAACCTGGCCCGGGTCGTGCCTTCCTCATCGGCACGGATTGCCGCGGCAGGATAGTCGTCGGAAATAATGTCGCCGCTGACGAGGCGCGGCAGCGTGACCCGAACCGGAGGTGGCGGCGGCACCGGCGGTGCGGGCGGAACCGTTATCTGCGGCGGGGAAATCACCCGAATCACGGGCGGCACCGGCACGGTCTGGATCGGCGGCGGCGGCGCGGCC
>JAEZHP010000186.1 GCA_023416515.1 Pseudomonadota bacterium
CCGCCCACCAGCCTGCGCGGCGCGGGCGCCGCGGCACGGGGATGAACATGAGGATCGACAAAGCCGGCATGATTCGCGGAACGTATCATGAACAATGGGCTGTAGGAAAATGCTCATTCGCCAACCCGGGAGTCCGCAATGGGTGGAAAGCGGACGTCAAGAGGTCCTCTCGAACCCCGCCACTACTTGGCTTCGCGGCAGCAGCCGGAGAGCGCGCCAAACGATTGCGCGCGCCTCGATCGCGGCAGGCGTGTTGCAGCTCCTGGGCGTCGGCAACTCAAAGAGGCCGATTTGGTTGTCGTCGGTTCGGGCTGCGTCTCCTTCGTTGATGAAGGCGATGGCGACTTCACCGAAGTCGTGGGGGCCGCGCCTTTCGCATCCCGCCGGACGCGCTTCGGCCTTATCCAGCCCCTGACCTTCAAGTTTACCAGGGCGCACCCTCCATAGTAGCTGCCTGACCTGCGCTGCGATCTCCGGAGAAACGTCAAGCGTCTCTTTGCCCCTCTCAACCTCGGGGGGTGTCGGACCATAATAGCTGTGTGTGACGATCAGCGTCCTACCGGGACGCAACTCGTAGGACAGCCTATCGCCGCCCCAGTCATTTGCTCCACGGGTGATGTATAGAGTTTCACGAGACAGAGCCTCCGCCGAAGGAAGGTCGCTCGCGCCGACCAAGCTTTGTGACGGCGCAATCGCCGGACCGCTGCATGACACGCATACAATGGGGGCAAGGAGCAACGAGGCCTTGATCCTGAGCACTCGTGGAAAGTGTCAGGCAAACCGAGCGTCCGCAATGGGGCGAAAGCGGACGTTGACGGCGGGTTGCAAGACGGAGCGTCACAAGCCCATCGTGCGTCTTTCCGGAGGTGAGCATGACAATCACCATCACCGCATTCGAGAGCTCGCCGGACCGCGGGCGCGGGTTGGCTCGGGACATGCGGGTTCGCTGGGCGCTCGAGGAAGTGGGGCAGCCCTATGACGTGCGGCTGGTTTCGTTCGCGGAGATGAAGGAGCCGGCGCATCTCGCGATTCATCCGTTCGGTCAGATCCCGACTTATGAGGAAGGCGACCTTGTCCTGTTCGAGTCGGGAGCGATCGTGCTCCACATCGCCGAGCGCCATGCGGGCCTTCTGCCGGACGAGGCGGAGCCCCGGGCTCGGGCGATCATGTGGATGTTCGCGGCGCTGAGCACGGTCGAGCCGCCGATCGTGGAGCGCTCGGGCGCGATCGTGCTGGAGTCCGACAAGAGCTGGCATGAGGAACGGCTGGCGATGCTCGACGAGCGCGTGCGGATCAGACTGGGCGAGCTTTCGAGGCGGCTCGGCGATGGCGAGTGGCTCGACGGCGGGTTCAGCGCGGGAGACCTGATGATGGTGACGGTCCTGCGCAGGCTCGAGGGATCGGGGCTGATCGAGGAATTTGCGAACATCGCCGCTTATGTCGCTCGCGGCGTGGCCCGGCCTGCCTATCAGCGGGCCTTCGCCGCCCAATTGGCAGTGTTCACCGAGGCCGCGGCGGCCGGCTGAGCGCCCTTCCCCCGAAAGCATTCGGGCCCGGACGGGAAGCTATCGTCCGGGCCCGTTGTCGCGCCTCCCCGCGCGAGCTCTGTAAGTCCTTTGCCTCAGGCGGCGATCTGGTCCTCGCTCGGGGTACGGTGAAGCCGGAACAGGCCTTCGCCGGTGGTCCCGCCGTCAGCCAGCGGAAGCGCGGTGGCGCAGAAGGCGCATTCCGCGAGCAACCGTCCGATCAGCCAATGGGTGCGACCGCAGCCTGGGCAGCGATTGACCTCATTCGAATGGTAGACCGGCTGGTAGCCCCGGATGACGGGGTTGGCGGGTCCGCGCAGGCCGCTGATCGAGATGACGTTCGTCATGAAACTCACTCCCTTTCACGCCCTTCAATATATGAGGGGCCGGTGAGCCGTGCATGAACGTCGACGAAAGGAGCGGTTCAGTCGATCAGGCCGACCCTGCGCCGCCAGCGCCCGACGAAAGCCGCAGGCGGCGGGGCCAAGCGACCAAATTACAGATGCTTAGCCTAGCGGCTCGCCTTCGGGGGCGCCGCGGTCGAGCTTGTCGGGAAGCGGCTCGCCGTTCGGGGTGAAGTCGAGGCTCACCGAATTGATGCAGAATCGAAGGCCGGTCGGCGGCGGGCCGTCGTCGAAGACGTGGCCCTGATGGCTTCCGCATCGGCCGCAGACGATCTCGGTCCGGACCATCCCGTAGCTGGTGTCGCGGATCGTCTCGAGATGTCCTTCGGCGAACGGGCTGGTGAAGCTCGGCCAGCCGGTGCCGCTCTCGAACTTGGCGCCGCCGTTGAACAGGGGAAGACCGCACAGGCGGCAGGTGTAGACGCCGGGACGCTTCTCCTGGAGGAAGACTCCGCAGAACGGCGCTTCGGTGCCGTGGTTGAGCAGGACCCGCGCCTCGTCCTGCGTGAGCGTGCTTTCAAGCTCCTGGCGCTGGCCGTCGGTCGGCGGAGTGAGGTCGAAGGTCGTGGCGGCGGTGTCGGTCATTGGGGGTCTCCGGGGGTTCCGGGTCAGATAGGTATTCCCGCCGCCGCTTGCATCAGTTCGCCGCGGCGTAGGCTTCGACACTGGCGAGGTGGGCGTCGATCTCGTCCTCGGGCAGGAAGGAGCCGAGGAAGCTGTTGCGGGCGAGGGCCACGAGCTCGTCGCGGCCGAGCCCCCTCGCCTCCGCCGCGGCTCGGAAATTGTCGTTCACATAGCCGCCGAAATAAGCGGGGTCGTCGGAGTTCAAGGTTACGCGGAGGCCTTCGCGGAGCATCCGGTCGACGGGGTGGACGTCCATGCTTGGGACGACGCACAGCTTGAGGTTGGAGAGCGGGCAGACGGTGAGGGTCATCTGCTCGTCGACGAGGCGGCGGACGAGATCGGAGTCGTCGAGGCTTCGGTTGCCGTGGTCGAGGCGGTCGATGTGCAAGAGGTCGAGCGCTTCCCAGACATAGTCCGAAGGGCCCTCTTCGCCGGCATGGGCGACCCGCTTGAGGCCGAGCTGCGCGGCGCGGGCGAAGACCCGCTCGAACTTGCTCGGCGGGTGGCCGAGCTCGGAGCTGTCGAGGCCGACCGCCTCGATCCGGTCGAGCCAGGGCTCGGCCTGCTCGAGGGTCTCGAACGCCGCTTCCTCGGAGAGATGGCGAAGGAAGCAGAGGATGAGCCGCGAGGTGATGCCGTGCTTCTCCCTGGCTTCGTCCATTCCGGCGAGCAGGCCCTTGATCGCGGTGTCGAAGGGGATGCCGCGATCGGTGTGGGTCTGGGGATCGAAGAAGATTTCCGAGTGGACTACGCGGTCCGCGGCGGCGCGGTCGAAATAGGCGGCGGCGAGGTCGCGGAAATCCTCCTCGGTCTGGAGGACGTTGGCGCCCTGATAATAGATGTCGAGGAAGTCCTGGAGGTTGGAGAAGCTGTAGGCCGCCCTCACCTCCTCGACGCTGTTGAATGGGATATCGACGCCGTTGCGCCTGGCGAGGGCGAACATCAGCTCGGGCTCGAGGCTGCCTTCGATATGCATGTGGAGCTCGGCCTTGGGCAGGCCGGCGATGAAGGCGGCGAGATCGGTCATGTCAGGTTCCCCGGAAGCTGTGCGCCGAACCTATCGAGCCAGCGGCGCCTAAGCCAGCCGCTCCGGGACCTCGCTGGCGTCCTCGACGATGCTGTCCGGCTTCGCGACGGCTTCCCATGGGAAGACGAACCAGCGCTTGTCGGCCGAGCGGTCCATGTTGGTGCCGGCATATTCGACCCGGGCCTTGGAGATGAGGTTGTTCACCAGAACCGCAACCCGGATATGCTCCTCGCGGCAGCCATGGCTCGCCAGCGTGTCGCGAAGATAGGCGATGGTCGAGCCGCTGTCGTTGATGTCGTCGACGATGAGGATCTTGGAGCCCTCGCGGCTCTTCGCGGCAAGCTTCTCCAGCAGCTCGTCGGCGAAAGCGGCGTCCCCTGAGCTGTGGTCCACCGAAAGCATGGTGAGGCCGGTGCGGTGCGAGAGATAAGCGGCCGGGACGAGGCCGCCGCGGCCGACACCGACGAGAAAATCGGGCTTCCAGCTGTCGACCTCGAGCTGCCGGGCGATCGATTCCAGGTCGCTGAGGAAGGTCTCGTAGGGCACATAGTAAAGCTCGGGCTGCGCGCTCTTGCTCATCGAGAATCGCCTCGTGTGGGGTACCGCGTCTCCTTCAGCGCGGCAGCTCGTACATGGCAAGTGCGGTGTCGCCGTCCAGCCCTCCAGCCGGGAATGTGGCGCCGGGCCTTGCCACCGGCACAAGCCAGCGCCGGCCGACGAGCTGGCCGTAGCCGTGGTAATAGAGAAAGGGCAGCCGGCCTATCGCTCGGCCGCTCGGACCGACCATGATGCTGCTTTGCTCGTTCGCGACGGGGAGCAGCATGATGCCGTTGCCGCGGCCGAGCCGAACGCGCCCCGTGGGATCGATCTCCCGGACCCGCCCGTCGACCGCGACTCCCCGGATCGAGCGGAGTCCGCCATAAGGGTTCGGGTCGGTGTGCACCCGGACCCGAAGCTCGGGCATACCGCGCTCGTCGCGGCCGATATCGACTTGCCAGTCGTCCGAGGGAAAGCGGTGCAATTCCTGGCGCGCCTCCATGTCGATGATCGAGCAGTCGCGAACCGGCGCCCCGCGAGACTCGCAAAGCAGCGCATAGGGTCGGCCGGACACGACATGGACGTGCACCGTCGCGCGCTCGTCGAGGGGCCGGCCAAAATCGTAGCTCGTCCAGTTGCCGCTGCGCAGATCGAGCAGGTGGATGACGGGTTCGCCGGTTTCGCGCCAGGAGCAATATTCGGCGCTGTGCGGCATGCAGGAGCGCTGCGACTGGAGCGGCGGGCGCCCGTCGAGAAAATGGATCGTGAAGGGCGCGCGCTCGCCGGTGACGTGATAGCCCGGGCCGAAACGCATGAAGTCCCTGAAGCCGGCCATCGGCTCGACGTCGCCAGAGGGAAGCTGGATGGCGACGACCCCGCTCTTCCACTCGCGGTTCTTGGTCTCGGCGAACACTCGGTCGCCGAGTGCGCGGAGGTTCTCGACCGTCATCAGGTCGAGCACGCGCTGCTGAAGGATCCGGCCGTCGGAGACGTCGATGATGGTGAGCTGGTTCTGGTGAGTGACCGCGAGGCCGAAGCTGCCGACGATCGCGGTTCGAGCGCTTGGGTGGCCGGAGGCGCCGCCCGGCTGGTCCGCCCAGTCGATCCGTCGAAGCTCACGCCCCTCCCCATCCCACAACTGGATGACGCCGCCGACGGACACGGTCAGGATGCGCGATGCCTCCGGGTTCATGGTGAAGCTCTGGAAGCCGCATTCCTGCCACGGCTCGCCGTCGGTGTGGACGCTGACGCAGCCGTCGGCCGCGATCGTCCACAACGGTTGGAGCTCGGGCAGGGTATCGGTCGCCGGCTGCGCGGCTGCAACGGAGGGCGAGATCAGCGCAAGTGCACAGAGGAGTAGCTTCCACGCCATCGCACGGAAGCTGCCGCAGCGCCCGAAAAAGGGCAAGCGGAACCGCTACTTAGTGCGGCTCCCTCTTGCCGCGGGGTTAGCCGAGAGACTTCTTGAGAAGCTCGTTGACGACCTGGGGATTGGCCTTGCCGGCCATCGCCTTCATGGTCTGGCCGACGAAGAAGCCGAACAGCTTGTCCTTGCCGCCGCGATATTCGGCGACCTTGTCCTCGTTAGCGGCCATCACGTCGGCGATGACCTTCTCGATCGCGCCGGTGTCCGAGGTCTGCTTGAGGCCGCGCTCCTCGACGATCGTGCCCGCATCCTGGCCGGTCTCGAGCATGATCTCGAACACCTGCTTGGCAAGAGTGCCCGAGAGGGTGCCGTCGGCGACCAGACTCAGCAGTTCGGCGCCCTGCTTCGGCGAAACCGGGCTGTCGGTGATGTCGCGGCCGAGCCGGTTCAACGCGCCGAACAGGTCCGAAATGACCCAGTTGGACGCAGCCTTGCCGATCTCGGGGCCGGCCTTGCCGGTCGCGGCGAGCAGTTCCTCGAACCACCGCGCGGTCGTCACGTCGGCGGTGAGGACCGACGCATTGTAGGGGCTCAGGCCCAGCTCCTGCTCGTAGCGCTGGCGCTTGGCGTCCGGCAGTTCGGGCAGGCTCTCGCGGCACTCGCTCAGGAACGAGTCCGAAAGCTCGACCGGGAGCAGGTCCGGATCCGGGAAGTAGCGGTAATCGTGCGCCTCTTCCTTGGAGCGAAGGCTGCGCGTCTCGCCCTTGTCGGGGTCGAACAGCCGGGTCTCCTGGACGATGGTGCCGCCCTCCTCCAGCACCTCGACCTGCCGGTTCGCCTCATAGCGAATCGCGGCCTCGATGAAACGCACCGAATTGACGTTCTTGGTCTCGGTGCGGGTGCCGAACGGCTGGCCGGGCTTGCGCACCGAGACGTTAACGTCGGCGCGCATCGAGCCCTGCTCCATATTGCCGTCGCACGAGCCGACGTAACGCAGAATCGACCTGAGCTTCCGGACGTAAGCCCCTGCTTCCTCGGGAGAACGCATGTCGGGCTTCGACACGATTTCCATCAGCGCGACCCCCGAGCGGTTGAGGTCGACATAGGAGAAGGACGGATGCTGGTCGTGGAGCATCTTGCCCGCATCCTGCTCGAGGTGGATTCGCTCGATGCCGATCTGCTTGGCGGTGCTCTCGTCCTTGTCGTCGATAAGCACCTCAATCACGCCCTCGCCGACGATCGGGTGATAGAGCTGGCTGATCTGGTAGCCCTGCGGAAGGTCCGGATAGAAATAATTTTTCCGGTCGAAGCGCGACCAGGCGTTGATCTGCGCATTCAAGGCCATCCCGGTGCGAACGGCCTGGCGAACGCATTCCTCGTTGAGGACCGGAAGCATGCCCGGCATCGCCGCGTCGACGAGGCTGACCTGCTGGTTCGGCTCGGCGCCGAATTCGGTCGAGGCGCCCGAGAAGAGCTTGGCGCTGGACACGACCTGGGCGTGGACTTCGAGGCCGATCACGACCTCCCACTCGCCCGTGGCGCCATGGATTCGATAATTAGACATAGGATTGCTCCGAACCTTCCCGCTCGTCCTGAGCGAAGTCGAAGGGCGCTTGCACAGACTTGGTCACGGACGCCCTTCGACTTCGCTCAGGACGAACGGAGAGGGCAGCGTTTTGCACGTTACCACCATGCTCCCGGCCGATGGTTGAAGCCGGAGCGCTCTTCAAGCGCCAAGCCGGCGTTGAGGACACCCTGCTCGTCGAATGGACGGCCGATCAGCTGGAGGCCGAGCGGCAGGCCCTGGCCGTCGAGGCCGGCGGGCACCGACATCGCGGGGAGGCCGGCTAGGCTCGCGGGAACCGCGAACACGTCGTTGAGATACATCGCGAGCGGATCCGAGCTCTTGTCGCCGAGCGCGAAGGCGGCGCTCGGAGCGGTCGGGGTCAGGATCAGGTCGACCTCGTTGAATACGCGCTCGAAATCGCGGGCGATCAGCGCCCGGACCTTCTGCGCCTGGTTGAAATAGGCGTCGTAGAAGCCGGCCGAGAGCACATAGGTGCCGATCATGATGCGGCGCTTCACCTCCGGCCCGAAACCGTCGTGTCGCGTCGCCTGATACATGCCATCGATGCCGGCGTCGCTCTGACCGCGAAGCCCGTAGCGGACGCCGTCATAGCGGGCGAGGTTGGACGACGCCTCGGCCGGAGCGATGATGTAATAGGTCGGGAGCGCGTATTTCGTGTGGGGAAGCGAGATCTCGACGATCTCGGCGCCTGCGTCGCGCATCCGCTCGATGCCCTCATCCCAGACCCGGCCGATCTCTTCGGGAATGCCGTCGATTCGATATTCCTTGGGAATACCGATGCGCTTGCCGCGAACGTCGCTGCTCAGCGCCGCCTCCCAATTGGGAACGGGCATGTCGAGGGACGTCGAATCCTTCGGATCGAAGCCGGCCATCGCCTCGAGCATGATCGCGCAGTCGCGAACGTCGCGCGCCATCGGCCCGGCCTGGTCGAGGCTGGAGGCGAAAGCGACGATTCCCCAGCGCGAGCAGCGGCCATAGGTCGGCTTGATGCCGGAGATTCCGACAAAGGCGGCCGGCTGGCGGATCGAGCCGCCGGTGTCGGTGCCGGTCGCGCCCGGACACAGCCGCGCCGCGACCGCCGAAGCGCTTCCGCCCGACGATCCACCAGGAGCGAGCGGGGCATTGCCGCCGTCATTGCGACGCCAGGGCGAGATCACCGGACCGTAGGCGCTGGTCTCGTTGGACGAGCCCATGGCGAATTCGTCGAGATTGAGCTTGCCGAGCATGCCCGCGCCCGCGTCCCACAGCTTCTGGCTGACGGTGCTTTCGTAGACCGGCTCGAAGCCGCCGAGCATGTTGCTTCCGGCCGTGGTCTGCACGCCCTTGGTGGCAAACAGGTCCTTCATTCCGATCGGGACGCCCGACAGCGGCTTGAGGACGCCCGAGGTGCGCGCCTGGTCGGCAGCGTCGGCAGCCGCGAGCGCATGGTCGGGAGTCTCGACGATATAGGCGTTGAGCGCCCGCCCCTTCTCGACATTGGCGATGAAGCCCTCGGCGACTTCGCGCGCCGAGAAGGTGCCGTCGCGGACGCCGTCGCGGATCGCCGCGATGGAAAGATCGGTAAGGTCGGTCACTATTCGATCACCTTCGGCACGGCGAAAAAGCCGTGTTCGGCATTGGGAGCGTTGGCGAGGACATCGTCGCGGATGCCGCCGTCGTTGACCACGTCCGAGCGCATTCGAAGCCGGTTGGGGATGACGGCGGTCATCGGCTGGACGCCGGTCACGTCCACTTCCTGAAGCTGCTCAATCCAGCCGAGGATGTTGTTGAGCTCAGGCTCCAGCGCCGCGACCTCCTCGTCGGAGACGGCGATGCGGGCCAGCTTGGCGATATGGCGCACGGTTGCTGCGTCGACTGACATCTAAGGACCTTTTGGAGACAGGTGCGAGAACGCACCTATTGGCGCGCTGCTAGCAGCGGCGCTGCAGTGCGGCAAGGAGACGCCGGGCTTGCATCCGCCATTCCGTTCGGCTTGGACGCCGGACCATGGCCAAGCCCCGTCGAAGTTGCGCAACCCGGTTCCTGTGGCTGGTCGCGATCATCACCTTTCTCGTCATCGCCGGCTGGATCGCATTCGCGGCGCTGGCGCCCGTCTTCATCCGCTGGGCGACGATCCCGACGACCGAGTTCGTCGAGGTGCCGAAAGCGCCGAACGTCACTTATGCCGATGCGCGGTTGTGGATCGCCCGGCCGGACATTGCGGACAATCCGTCGCTGTGGCTCCCACAGGGCATGCAGCGCCCCGAGGGCGAGCCGCGCGCATCCGTCTTCTTCATCCACCCGACCTCGTTCCTGGAGCGCGATGCCTGGAACGCCCCGTTCGAGCACGAGGAGTCGCAGTGGCGCGCGGCCCTGTTCGTTCGAAGCCAGGCGAGCGCGTTCAATCATATCGGCCGGGTGTGGGCGCCCAAATACCGCCAGGCGACGTTCGGCGCCTTCCTGACCGATCAGGACAATGCCCGCCGGGCCCTCGACTTCGCCTATCGCGACGTCCTCGCGGCCTATGAGGAGTTCCTGAGGGAGGCACCCGCGGACAGCCCGATCATCCTTGCCGGCCACAGCCAGGGCAGCCTCCATCTGCTTCGCCTCCTCCACGAGCGCCTTCGCGACGCCCCGGAGAGAGGCCGAATCGTCGCCGCCTATGTGGTCGGCTGGCCGATCTCCACGACAGTGGACCTTCCCGCGCTACCCCTCCCCGCCTGCGAACGCGCCGGCCAGGCAGGCTGCGTGCTGTCCTGGATGAGCTTTGCCGAGCCAGCCGATCCGGCGATGATCGTCGAGACTTGGGAGGCGACCGCGGGGCTCAACGGCCAACCGCGGGCCGGAACCGCGATGGTGTGCACCAACCCGCTGACCGGGAACGCGCGCGACTCGGCGCCTCGCGAGGCCAATGTCGGCACTCTCATCCCCAATGCCGACCTCAGCGACGCGTCTCTCCAGGCGCAGGCGGTGCCGGCCCGCTGCGACGAACGCGGCTTCCTGCTGATCGGAAGCGAGCTGCCCGACCTCGGTAGCTACGTGCTCCCCGGAAACAACTATCACGTCTACGATTACGCCCTGTTCTGGTCGAACATCCGCGCCGACGTCGAGGCGCGGCTGGCGGCCTTCATGGGCGAATCCGAATGATCGCGGCGAATGCAGCCGAGTTTCGTGAGGCGCTTCCCAATGGGGGGCGGCTGCTGGGGCTGGACGTCGGCACCAAGACGATCGGCCTGGCGCTGTGCGATTCCGGATGGACCATCGCCACCGCCGCCGAGCTGTTGCGCCGGACCAAGTTCGCTGCCGATCTCGACCGGCTTCGCGGAATCATCGCCGCGCAGAGCGTCAAGGGCGTCGTCATCGGGCTTCCCCTCAACATGGACGGGACGGATTCGCCGCGCACCCAGTCTACCCGGGCCTTCGCCCGCAACCTCGCCCCACTCGGCCTTCCGGTGCTGTTGTGGGACGAGCGCTGGTCGACCCAGGCGGTCACCCGCACCTTGATCGAAGCCGACGCGAGCCGCGCCCGGCGCGCCGAGCTGGTCGACAAGATGGCTGCGGCCTACATCCTTCAGGGGGCGATCGATGCTTTGGTGGGACTGACGCCATGACGCTTCTTCTTTCCATCGATGTCGAGGCAAGCGGCCCCGCGCCGATGCATGGCGACATGATCAGCTTTGCCGCCGTGATCATCGAGGAGGGGCTGAACCGGACCTTCGATTCGGGGAACATGCGGCCCGAAAGCGAGCATTATTGGCCCGAGGCCTATGCCGCGATCGGAATGACCCGCGAGGAGCATCTCGCCGCGCCTTATTCGATCCGGCAGCGGATCCTCGATTTCGCCGACTGGCTGGAGGGCATGCGCGAGCCGCGGCGCCGCTTCATCATGGTCAGCGACAATCCGGGCTTCGACTTCCAGTGGATGAATTTCGAGCTTCTCAACCACACCAACCAGCAGCTTCTCGGACATTCCGCGCGGCGCATCGGCGACGTGTGGTCGGGCCTCAGGAAGAAGCCGCTCGAGACCGCGACCTGGAAGCGCTACCGGATCACGCCGCACGACCATACGCCGCTCAACGACGCGATGGGCAATGCGGAGGCCTGGCTGGAGATGTGGCGGCAGCACGGCTGAGGCGTGGTGGGCGCGGCAAGGATTGAACTTGCGACCCCACCCGTGTGAAGGGTGTGCTCTACCACTGAGCTACGCGCCCACGCCTCGAAGGCAACGGTTCGGAACATGGTCCGGACCGGCGCCGCAGCGGCCAAGCCGTGCGGGAGGCGGGTCCATAACCGCCGCATCCGGGACTGTCCAGAGGAAGGCTGAACCGCCTCCTGATCGAGCGTCCGTCGACGCGAACGATCAGGTGTTGACCGAGTCCTTGAGGCCCTTGCCCGGCTTGAACTTGGGCTGAGTCGATTCCTTGATCTGCATCGGCTCGCCGGTACGCGGGTTGCGGCCGGTAGAGGCCTTGCGCTGCGAGCAGGAGAAGGTGCCGAAGCCGACGAGGCGCACTTCGTCGCCGCGCTTCAGGGCATTGCTGATCGTGTCGAACACCGCTTCCACCGCCCTGGACGCATCCCCCCGCGCCAGTCCCGTCGTGTCGGCAACCTGGCCGATAAGCTCCTGCTTGTTCATCTGCTGCGCACCCCTGCCGCTGATTGCCCCTTGGCCGCGCGACGGCCAGAGGTTCGGATGATGGTCGCAGCAATGCACGAGAGTCAAACGGAAAGGGGCGCATTTCCGCCGGAAACGCGCCCCTTCCAGACCAGCAATCGTTGTTGCGGTGCAACAATCAGTGCCGGATCGAAACACCTCCGGTCTCGGCGGGGCCCTGGAGCTCCGAGGGAGGCACGGCAGCGAGCTCGTCGCTTTCGGTCCACTCGATCGGCGAGATCGGGGTAACCAAAGCGTGGGCGAGCACCTCGTCCACATGAGCGACGGTGACGATGTCCAACCCCTCGCGGATGTTCGCCGGAATGTCGGCGAGATCCTTCTCGTTCTCGGCCGGGATCAACACCTTGGTGATCCCGCCGCGAAGCGCCGCAAGCAGCTTCTCCTTGAGGCCGCCGATCGGCAGCACGCGGCCGCGAAGGGTGACTTCGCCGGTCATGGCGACGTCACGGCGCACGGCATTGCCGGTCAGGGTCGAGACGATCGCGGTGACCATCCCGATGCCCGCCGACGGGCCGTCCTTGGGCACCGCACCCTCGGGCAAGTGGACGTGGATGTCCTTGCGCGCGAACAGGCTCGGCTTGACGCCATAGGCGGGAGCCCGGGCGCGGACGAAGCTGAAGGCGGCCTGGACCGACTCCTGCATCACCTCGCCGAGTTTGCCGGTGGTCTTGATCGTGCCCTTGCCGGGAACGGTGACCGCCTCGATGCTCAGAAGCTCGCCGCCGACCTCGGTCCAGGCGAGGCCGGTGACCGCGCCGATCTGGTCCTCTTCCTCGCTGATGCCGTGCCGGTATTTCCGGACTCCGGCATAGTCAGAGAGATTGTCCGGAGTGATCCTGACGCTCTCCGCCTTCCCTTCGAGGATGTGGCGAAGCGCCTTGCGGGTGAGACGCGCGATCTCGCGCTCCAGAGTGCGCACGCCCGCCTCGCGGGTGTAGAAACGGATGAGCGCGCGCAGGCCTTCCTCGGTCAGCTCGAACTCGCCCGCCTTGAGGCCGTGATTCTCGATCTGCTTGGAGAGCAGGTGCCGCTTGGCGATCTCGACCTTCTCGTCCTCGGTATAGCCTTCGAGCCGGATGATCTCCATTCGGTCGAGCAGCGGCTGCGGGAGGTTCAGCGAGTTCGCCGTGGTGACGAACATCACGTCGGAGAGATCGTAATCCAGCTCCAGATAATGGTCCTGGAACTTGTTGTTCTGCTCCGGATCGAGAACCTCGAGAAGCGCCGAGGCGGGATCGCCGCGGAAATCCTGGCCGAGCTTGTCGATCTCATCGAGCAGGAACAGCGGATTGCTCGTCCCGGCCTTCTTGAGGTTGCTGACGATCTTGCCCGGAAGCGAGCCGATATAGGTGCGGCGGTGGCCGCGGATCTCGGCCTCGTCACGGACTCCGCCCAGTGACTGGCGAACGAACTCGCGGCCCGTGGCTCGGGCGATCGAGCGGCCGAGCGAGGTCTTGCCGACGCCCGGCGGGCCGACGAGGCACAGGATCGGGCCCTTGAGCTTATTGGTGCGGGCCTGGACCGCGAGATATTCGACGATCCGCTCCTTCACCTTCTCGAGGCCATAATGGTCCTCGTCGAGGATGCGCTCGGCCTCGGTGATGTCGTGCTTGAGCTTGGACTTCTTGCCCCACGGCAGGCCGAGCAGAACGTCGAGATAGTTGCGGCTGACTGTCGCCTCGGCGGACATCGGCGCCATCGCGCGAAGCTTCTTCAGCTCCGACGTCGCCTTCTGGCGCGCTTCCTTGCTGAGCTTGGTCCGCTCGATCTTGCGGGCGAGCTCGGCGAGCTCGTCTCCGCTCCCCTCCTCGCCTTCGTTGCCGAGCTCGCGCTGGATCGCCTTCAGCTGCTCGTTGAGATAATATTCGCGCTGGGTCTTCTCCATCTGCCGCTTCACGCGGCTCCGGATCTTCTTCTCGACCTGAAGGACGCCGAGCTCGCCTTCCATGAAGGCATAGGCCATCTCCAGCCGGCGAACCGGGTCCTGCTCGGCGAGAAGCGCCTGCTTGTCGCTGACCTTGATGGAGATGTTGGCCGCGACGGCGTCGGCGAGCCGCGACGGCTCGTCGATCTGAGAGAGCTGCATGCCGGTCTCGGCCGGCAGCTTGCGGTTCAATTTCGCATAATTTTCGAACTGCTCGACGACGGAGCGCATCAGCGCCTCGACTTCCGCGCCCTCCGGCTCGTCGCCGTCGATTAGCTCGACTTCGGCGGTGAGATGACCGGGCTCGTTCGACAGGGACGTCAGGGTGGCGCGCTGCTTGCCCTCGACGAGCACCCGAACCGTCCCGTCGGGCAGCTTCAGCAGCTGAAGCACCTGAGCGATGACTCCGAGGTCGTATAGCGCCTCCCGGTCGGGATCGTCCTCGGCCGGATCGAGCTGCGAGACGAGAAAGATGTTCTTGTCCGCCGCCATCGCGCTCTCAAGCGCCGCAACCGACTTGTCGCGTCCGACGAACAGCGGGACGATCATGTGCGGGAAGACGACGATGTCGCGAAGCGGGAGGACGGGATAGGAAGTGGTCACTAGCTACTCCTGGGCGAAGCCAACGGACTCCGCGTCCCACCATATATGGGACAGCCACCCTGAAGCATCAATTAGCGTGGAGTCTTATCTGTGGGTTACGGCCGCGCCTCGATGATCAGGTTGAACGGCGTTTCGGCCGCGACCCAGACCCGGCTGAACCCAGCCTCCTCCAGAAGCGAGGACAAGCGCTTCGGTCCCGCCTGTGCGCCGAGCGCCGTACCGACCTCCTGCGCTAGCGACCCTGGAGTGCAGATCATTGTCGATGCCGAATAGTACATCCGACCGACCGGATTCAGGTTGTCCGCGATGCTATCCCCGGCGAACGGTTCGACCAGCATGAACACCCCGTCGGCCTTCAGCATCTGGCGGATCCGCCGGGCGGCGCCGAGCGGATCGCCCATGTCGTGAAGGCAATCGAAGCATGCAACGAGGTCGTAGTCGTCGCCGGGCGTGTCCTTGGCGGTCGCCACCTCGAAATGAAGATTGGGAGGGCTACCCGCTTCGCGCGCCGCCTCCCCTGCCCGCTCGATCGAAGCCTCGTGATAATCAAAGCCGGTGAACCTGCTCTTCGGGAACGCCTTAGCCATGACGATGGTCGACGCACCCGCCCCGCAGCCGATATCGGCGACCTTGGCCCCCGCCTCGAGCTTGCCGACGATCCCCGGAATCGCAGGCAGCCATTCGGCTATGAGGTGGGCTCGGTACCCGGTGCGGAAGAATTGCTCGGTGCCGCGGAACAGGCATTCGTGATGCTCGTGCCAGCCGACTCCGGCCCCGCTTCGGAATGCCTCGGCGATCTTGGGCTCGTCGATATAGACCGAAGCGATGAGCTGGAACGCGCTCGCCACGAACACCGGCGAGTCGCGGTCGGCAAGCGCCATCCGCTGTTCGGCCGACATCGAGAAGAGACCGGTGTCCACGTCGAAATCGACGAAGCCGGAAGCGGCCTGGGCAGCGAGCCATTCGCGCACATAACGCTCGGCGAGCCCGGTGCGGTTGGCGAGGTCCTGCGAGCTGGCGGGGCCGATCTCGGCGAGCGCGCGGTAGAGGCCGAGCTTGTCCCCGACGATGACCAGAGCCCCGCTGATCGCGGCGGACATGTCGCCCACCATCTTGCCCATGAAGGCCTGGAGCCTATCCGGATCGGCCGTGTAGCTGAGCGTCTGAGCGGCGGTCTGCTGGGTGTTCATGTCGAACCTCCGTGCGAGTCGGCGCGGCGGAGGATACTCCAATGAAAAGGGGGCCGCATGACTGCAGCCCCCAATCCAGATCAGTTTTGAGCGCGAACGGCGTCAGGCCGCGCTTTCGCCCTTCTTTTCCGCGTACACCCGGATCGGATCCTTCCGGCCATCGACGACCTCGTGGTCGATCATAACCTCGTCGACACCGTCCATCGAGGGCAGGTCGAACATCGTGTCGAGAAGGATGTTCTCGAGGATCGAGCGGAGGCCGCGGGCGCCCGTCTTGCGCTCGATCGCCTTTTTGGCGACCGCGACAAGGGCGTCCTCAGTGAAGCTGAGCTTCACGTCCTCCATGTCGAACAGCTTGGCATATTGCTTCACCAAGGCGTTCTTCGGCTCCTTGAGGATCTTGACCAGAGCCTCGGTGTCGAGGTCCTCGAGGGTCGCAATCACCGGCAGGCGGCCGACGAATTCGGGGATGAGGCCGAACTTGAGGAGATCCTCAGGCTCGCCCTGGCGAAGAACCTCGCCGACCCGGCGCTCGTCCGGAGCGGCGACATGGGCGCCGAAGCCGATCGACTTGCCTTCGAGGCGGTCGCCGATGATCTTCTCGAGGCCAGCGAAGGCGCCGCCGCAGATGAACAGGATGTTGGTCGTGTCGACCTGAAGGAATTCCTGCTGCGGATGCTTGCGGCCGCCCTGCGGCGGAACCGAAGCGGTGGTGCCTTCCATCAGCTTGAGAAGCGCCTGCTGGACGCCCTCGCCCGACACGTCGCGGGTGATCGATGGATTGTCCGACTTGCGGCTGATCTTGTCGATCTCGTCGATGTAGACGATTCCGCGCTGCGCCCGCTCGACGTTATAGTCGGAGGCCTGGAGCAGCTTCAGGATGATGTTCTCGACGTCCTCGCCGACATAGCCGGCCTCGGTGAGGGTGGTCGCGTCCGCCATCGTGAACGGCACGTCGAGGATGCGGGCGAGAGTCTGCGCGAGCAGGGTCTTGCCGCAGCCGGTCGGGCCGACGAGCAGGATGTTGGACTTTGCAAGCTCGACCTCGCCGCCCTTGGCGCCGTGGTTGAGCCGCTTGAAGTGATTGTGAACCGCGACCGAGAGAACGCGCTTGGCGTGGCTCTGGCCGACGACATAGTCGTCCAGGACCTTGCAGATCTCCGCCGGAGTCGGAACTCCGTCGCGGGTCTTGACCAGCGCGGACTTGGTCTCCTCGCGGATGATGTCGTTGCACAGCTCGACGCATTCATCGCAGATGAACACGGTGGGGCCGGCAATCAGCTTGCGGACCTCATGCTGGCTCTTTCCGCAGAAGGAGCAGTAGAGGGTGCTCTTCGAGTCGCCGCCGCTCAATTTCGTCATGTCATTCCTTCAGGCCGCGGACGGCCCGTATTGCGTGCCGCCGGATGCCCCCCGAAAGGAGCATCCTGACTGCAAATTACATCGATCACAATGGCCTAATCGTTAAGCCGCGGATTTCGTTTCCTCGTCCATCGGCTGCGGACGCTTTTCGAACACCTCGTCGACGAGGCCAAAGGTCTTGGCCTCCTCGGCACCGAAGAAGCGATCGCGCTCCACCGCCTTCTCGATCTCTTCGATCGGCTGGCGGGTATATTGCGCCATCAGCTCGTTCATCCGGTGCCGGATTCGAAGGATTTCCTTGGCCTGGATCTCGATGTCCGAAGCCATGCCCTGGGCGCCGCCCGACGGCTGGTGGATCATGATCCGCGCGTTGGTCAGAGCGACTCGCATGCCGGGCTCGCCGGCCGAAAGGAGGAAGGCGCCCATGGAGGCGGCCTGGCCGATGCACACCGTGCCGACGCGCGGGCGGATGTAGTTCATCGTGTCATGGATCGCCATGCCCGCAGTCACCACCCCGCCCGGCGAGTTGATGTACATGTAGATGTCCTTCTTCGGATTCTCCGACTCAAGGAACAGCAGCTGGGCGGTGATGACTGAGGCCATATGGTCCTCGACCCCGCCGGTGACGAAGATGATCCGCTCGCGCAGAAGCCGCGAATAGATGTCGAAGCTGCGCTCGCCGCGGTTGGATTGCTCCACGACCATGGGGATGAGGCCGGCGGTGATGTCGAGATGGTCCATGGTGACGAGAGAGCCCTGTGGTTTGAGGATCAGACGCCCAACATCGGAGGAACGGGGCGGCGGTTCAAGCCCTGTCGCCATCGATCCAGCCCTTTCCTCGCGGGCCGTGGAGCCGGTCGTCGCCCGCGGCCGTGGCGGCGGGGGGCACGGGCCGCTAAGAGCCGGTGCAGCCGCTTGAAGAGATGAGCAGGAGCATTCGGAAGCGATGATGTCGACAACCCAGCCGGTGACGGTGCGGCCAGCGCGGAGCCCCTCGCCGGCGGATCTTCGTGCCAGCATGCAAGCCGTGGCCAAGCGCCTGGCGGAGATGCAGGGGGTCGGGGGTGACTTCGAGTTGACGGCCTCGTCGACGAAACCACCGGAGAGCGTCACCGACAACCTTTTCGCGACCGCGACCGTGATCTCGGTCGCCGGCCGATTCCTGCCCGACACCTGCGTCACTCGAGCGGCGCGCTACATTATCGAACGGCGAGAACCGAACGGTTTGTGGGCATGGGCCCCGGACGGAGCCATTCCCGCCGACGCGGACGACACCGCGATATGCCTCGGCGCGCTCGCCTGCGCGGGGGTCGCCCTGGACGGACGACGCGATGCCCGGCTGCTTCGCAAGTTCTGGCGGTGGGGCGGCCCGTTCCAGACCTGGCTTGCCAAGGGAGGGTGGAGCGAGCGCAGCCGCGACGATCCCGTCGTCAACTGCAATGTCCTGTGGGCGCTGCGCATGCTCGGGGTGCGGATCAGGAGTCGCGAGACGAACGCCGTCAGGCGCATGCTTGCCAGGCACTCCGGAGCGACGCGCTATTATTGCTCGGCGGGAAGCGTCGCCTGGGCGGCGGCCAGGGTCGGAGTGGAAACTCCTTCGCTCGCGCCGCCGGATGAAGGGGCGCTCGCCGGCCGCCCGCTCGAATGCGCGCTCTGGACACTCGCCTTGCCGACCCCTCCGGCGGGAGCCGCCGGGTTGCTGATGGATATGAACGATCCGGCGCGAGGCGGAGCCCCAGAGGCCTGGATCATGGATCATAAGGGTGAATGGCACAGCGAGGCGGTGACGACCGCCTTCGGTGTGGCCGCCCTCGCCCGGCTGCTCGGGAGTTAAGATCCGGAGCGGTTGCGGCGCAGCAGCCGGTAGGTGGTTCCCAGCTGAACGCGCAGGAAGCGCCACTCCCAGACCAGGAAGGCGATCGCAAACGGCCACAGGGCCGGGCGCGAAATGGCAAGCGCGAGGCCCGCTGCGATCGGCCAAACGGCCTGGTAGAGGCCGCCGAGCGGTTGACGGCTCGAACCCTCCAGCGCGTAGGGGCGATCGAACGGCGCGCAGGCGCGAATCCAGATCGCGCTCGCGACGGCGTAGGCGAGAAGCACCAGACCGAGCTGCCGCGAAAGCGACCATTCGAGCAGAAGCGCCACTGCGACGGACAGGATTTCGAGCGGGAAGACGATCCTGCGCAGCAGCGTGCGGGCGCGCTTCTCCCCCGAGCGCACGACATAGGTCGCGACCCCAGCGGCGGCATCGTTGCGGGCGTCCGCGAGCTGGTGGACCAGCATCCATCTCAGCCCGTTCAACTGGGCGACCGCGGCGAAGGCGATCGCCTCGCTATCCAGCCTGTCGAAGGCAGAAAAAGCGACGAGCACGGGCAGCGTGCGTTGAGCCGCGGCCGCGCTCCACAAGCCGAGGGCTCCGCGCATCTTCAAGCGGATCGGCGGGAGCGAATAGCCGGCCGCGAAGCAAAGGGTCAAAATGGCGAGCGCCATCGTCTCCCACCCTGCCCCCAGCAGCCCGACGATGCCGATCGCGCCGGCGGAAAGGAGGGCGAGAAGCGCCCAAATGGTGGCGGGCCGGGCCTGTGCAATCAGCGACGTGCGGCCTGCGAGACCATCGCAGGCACGGTCGGCATGGTCGTTGGCGACATGCCCGAACGCGCCGCACAGGCAGGTGAAGAGGATCATCGCTGCGCAGGTCGCCAGGACAGCCGAGTCGTCCTGTGCAGAGCCCGCGGCAGCCCAGGCGCAGGCAATCCAGACGAAGGGGACTTTGGACAGATACCACTCGTCCCAGCGAACCGCGGAGCGAAGCTCGGCAAGTGCCGAAGAAAGCGTTTTCCGCGTGGCTGGGACCGGCGGCCCCGCCCTCAGGAACTCGGGAATGTCGCCGCCCATACGGGCTCCTTAGCCGAGTTGCCGGTGCAGGGAAGGCCGCGCGGGCGCCGCCAACTGCATCGGCCTTGTCGTCGGGGGAGCACGTTCACCCGCGGATCACGCGCGATTCGGGCGTTTGAGGCGGGAGACCAGCAGGAGATATTCGACAAGCCCCGCAAGATTGAGCAGCCACAGCAGCAGGAACAAAGCGGCGCGGTCCCTGAACCGCAGCGCGTCGCGGCCGGGAAGCCTTGCGAGCGCCCGCAGCGGCGGCCGAAGGCCGTGGCGGACATAGGACAGGAACTGGATGTCGGGGTTGAAGGGATGAGCGCCGGCAATCCTTCTGCGGCGGCTGACCAGCTCCCTTACGCTTTGGCGGGCCGGGTGACTCACCCGCACGTCTGGATCGAAAATCAGCGGGACGCCCGCCGAGGTCGCCCTTTTGCTCCACTCGACGTCCCCGCCGGAGAACAAGCTGGAGTCGAACGGCCCGACCCGATCGAACGCGCACTTCGGCACGATCAGATTGGCGGTCGGGCATATCCCGCGAGCGGCATCCTCCGGCCCGTCGAACGCGAAGAAGCTGTCGTGGAGCCAGGCGAGCCGGTTCGCTCCGTCGACCTGGAAGATCGGCACCGGCCCCGTGACTCGGCTGCCAGGATTCTCCCTCAGCGCCCGCAAGGCTTGTCGCAGCCAGTCCGGCTCTGGAATGCAGTCGGCATCGGTGAATGCCAACACCTGGCCGCGAGCGCTTGCCACAGCCGCGTTGCGGGCGGCGTAGGAGCCGGGCCGGGCCTCTTCGAGCAGGCGAACGCGCTCGTCCTCCATGGCCCGGGGCAATCGACGGCCGTCATTGGCGACGACGATGATCTCGAAGCAGGGAGAGGTTTGCGCGAGCAAAGCGGCGAGGCACAGCTCGAGCCTCTCCCAATCGCGATAGACCGGGACGATCACCGAGACGTTCAAGGCAACTCCCGGGCGGGAAACCGCACAAGTTCGATCCGCCAGGGAGACCCCGCGCCGGACGCGTAACATGTTGTCCCGGAACGACTGTTCATGAAGCCGCTCGACGTTCTGCGGTTTGCCACATCTTTGCCCCCCTCACGACAAGCGCGTTCGGCCGCGCAGCGGGCGCAGAAGCGAACGAGCATTTTCCACGCAGGCCTACCGCACGCCCCGTCCGGGCTGCAACATCGCCGCCCGCTTTCCTCCCTTGCCTCGCCCGCCCCGAACGGTACGACCCCGTCATGAGTTCGACCGCTGTTGTTGGCGCCTCGTTGCCACCGCTCGTCGCCTTGTGGGTGGGTTTGGAGCTTGGCCCCGTTGAAACCGCCTGCCTTGCATCGGCGGTTCGGCAAGGCCATTCGCTGACGCTCTACTGCTATGGCAAGCCCGCTGGTGTGCCGCGCGGCGTAACCCTTGCGGACGCTGCCTCGATCCTGCCCGAGAGCGCGGTGATCCGCTATCCGAACGGGAGCCCGGCGCTGTTCGCCGATCGCTTCCGGTACGAGCTGCTTCGCCGAGGCGCCGGCATCTGGACCGATTGCGACGCCTATTTCCTGAAGCCGCTCGAATGCTCGTCGGGCTATTTGTACGGCTGGGAGGACGGCAAGCTGATCAACAATGGAGTGATCGGGCTTCCAAGCGACTCCCCGATCCTGGCCGAGCTGCTCGCAATCTTCGACGAAGAAAAAGTGCCGCCGTGGTTGCCGCTCCGGTCGCGGACGGCGGCAAGTTGGCGGCTTGCCCGGAGTGGACGAACCGGGGTCGCGCTCATGCCTTGGGGAACCTCTGGACCGAGAGCGCTGAGTTGGCTTCTGGCACGCCACGGCCTCCAGCAGCATGCCCTTGAGCGCGATGTCCTCTATCCGGTGCCGTGGCGGAACGCTGGATGGATATTCGATCCGAGTGCGTCCCTGGACGCCGTCGTGACTCAGCGCACGGTGTCCGTTCACCTGTGGACGTCGCAGCTCGACAGGGACCGCGTTCGCGCCGCCAAACCGGGGTCGTTCATGGCCAAGCTCATTTCGGAGGCCGAAGCCGCGACCTAGGCCGAAACGGCCAAGCGCTGGCGCTTCTCGCCCCGACATCTGCCGAACATAGGCCGCTTTTCATCTCGGACGGGGGGCTCGCATGAGGATGATGCCGGCCACCGCCACCGGGGGATAGACCATCGCCGCCGCGAGCCGTTGAAAACAGCCCGGCGCCTCCGCCGCAAGGCCGAACCCCGAGGTCGCCAGCAACAGAGCGGCAGCGATGGATGACAGTAGAAAGTAGGCGCCGGCAACCGGCGCCACGCGCGCTTCCCGGCAAGCCAGGGCTAATGCGGCGGGAAGGCATATGATCCCGAGCAGGGGAATGAAGCCGGGATCATGAAGCGGCGACGGCAAGGGATGGGCCCCGGCCCAAAGGGTCGCTCCTCCGCTAGCGAGCAAACAAAGAAGGACGATCCAGCGCGTTCGAAAGGCGGATATCGCCCCGAGACCTGCGTAAAATCCCGGCAGACCCATCAGGGTCGCAAGCCCCGCGGCTACCATTCCCATGTTGAAAAGAACGGCGGCCGGCGACCCAGCCGTGCCCAACTCGCTCGCGAGCTGTTCGCGCCAGTCATAGCCGGGCGTGAGTGACTGGGCGGCGATCTGCGTCCCGAAGTAAATGACGGGCGCGGCGATGGCGCAGAGCAAGGAGGCTCGGATCAACGCTGCCCGGACATGCGCAGGGACTGTCATCGACGCTCGTGTAGCACGCCCAGGGAATCGCGCTGACCCAAAGCGGCAGGCGATCTCCGCACAGCGGGCACGAGGGTGCCGCCATCGGAGACCGCTTGCTTCGGCAGTCGGCGACCTAGCGGCGTGGGCGCAAGGTCAGCTCTTGCAACAACATGTTGCTGCCGAGACGACGAAGCGTAACTCGCTGCCCGCTCGCCTGCTCTGCCTGGCGGGCGGTCTGCTGAAGCTCGCGCTCGAACGCGCGGTCGCGTTCCGCCTGCTCCTGAGGCGTCGGAAGGCGCGGCATGTTGACCATCAGGTAGAGGTCAGGTTCGCCTTCGCGCCGGTTGACCTTGAGGAGGATGGAGTAGCCGGTGATCCAGCCTTGGCGGCGTGCGAATTCCTGGCTGCTCGCGAACGCCCTCCGGGAGGACCGAGAAAAGCTCGAAACCTCGAGCGCTACTCCCCTCCTCTTCCCGCTCGGTCCGCCCGGATTCGAGAGAGCATGGTCATGAAGTTAGATTCGGCCTGCCGGTCGATCGAGCTAAGGATCGT
Source organism: Pseudomonadota bacterium (assembly GCA_023416515.1). Lineage (GTDB taxonomy): Bacteria > Pseudomonadota > Alphaproteobacteria > Sphingomonadales > Sphingomonadaceae > Allosphingosinicella. The sequence continues at coordinate 22,943 of JAEZHP010000186.1, forward strand.
CGCGGCGTCGGTGGCCGGAAGCTGAGCGCCGATGGCCGCCCTGAACTGGTCGTTGAGCCCCTGACAAGACCGTCGCGCCTGGGCGTAGATCTCGGAATCTGCGACCGACGTATGGGTCAGGCGAACCGCCTGGGTCGCCATGCAGCGATCGAGGGCCTGGGCCAATATCATCGGGTTCGCCTGAGACTGCTGGGGGGTCGACGGCTCCGCCGATGCCAGCAAAGCCACCACGATCGCCGTTCCAGTGATACCCATTCGAGCGCCCCTTTATAACTAAGCCATTGATATTGGGGCCTGCCGCTTACCGCAACGTTCTAAATCGAGCGCTCGCGCGAGGCACGAGGCGAACGGAATCGGACAGCTGGGGTTCGTGTGCGCCGCCGCCGCCGAGGCCGCAGGTCGTCCTTGCGCGGTGGTTCGGCCGGGGGCCATTCGTCGCCACGGCCGATAATTTCGTCGAACCGATCTTGTCCGGAAAGCGATCTTTCCTAACTCGCTGCCCACGAGCAGGCGGGATTTACCAATTTGCGGTGGAATCTCCCGAGGGATCGCTCGACCTGACCGCGCTGCCAGCGGGCAGGTTCATGGAAAAACAAGGACATGCAGCTTTTGGCACGGCTCGTGCTGAGGGTGGTCCATCAGGGCCCGGGGCCCTTTTGGGGATAAGGATCAAGTCGATGCAGAATGCGAACACCAACCTCCTCCTTCGCGACGACACCTTCTTCGGCGTCTGCCAGGGGATCGGCGAGGATGTCGGCTTCAACCCGAACATCCTTCGCGTGGCGTTCGCTCCGTTGCTGTTCTTCAGCTGGCAGGCGGCCATTGGCCTCTATATCGGCCTCGGCCTGCTCGTCCTGACGACCCGCCTGATCGCGCCGAACCCGAAGGTCGCCAAGGCCGCCGACCCGGCAGCGACGCCGGTCGAGCGCGAGACCGAGACGGTCGAAGCCGAACCGCTGCCGATCGCGGCCTAGTCGAGTTTACCCGAGCTGGAACAAGGGAGCGGCCCCAACCGCTCCCTTTTTTTCATGCCTGGAGCTTGGCGCGGACCGTGGACGGCTCCGCTCGCGGGGCCGGCGAAAAGTCGGCAACGCCCGGAAGCGCGAGATAATGGAGGCGGCGGACCTCGCGGCGGCCGCGCACGACCGTGTCGAGGATGAGTCCGCACACGAAGCTCAGGAAGGCGACGATCATCAGGCCGGTGGCGAGGATCGCGGTCGGGAAGCGCGGCACCAGGCCGGTCTGGACGTACGTGATGACGAGCGGGACCGTGATCGCAATAGCGATCGCGGCGAGAAACAGGCCGAAGCCGCCGTAGAACAGCACCGGCCGCTCGATCCGAAACAGGTGAAGGATCGTCTTCAGGATTCGCCAGCCGTCGCGATAGGTGGAGAGCTTCGACTGCGAACCTTCTGGGCGGGCGCCATAGGCGGTGACGACCTCACCCACCGGCATCGCGAGCTCGAGCGCGTGGACGCTGATCTCGGTCTCGGTCTCGAAGCCGCGGGCGAGCGCCGGGAAGGACTTGGCGAAGCGCCGCGAGAAGATCCGGTAGCCGGAGAAGATGTCGGTGAAGGTGCGGCCGAACAGGCTGGCGAGGATCCCGGTGAACAGCTTGTTTCCGAGCACGTGGCCGGGCCGGTAGCTCTCGCTCTCGATCTCGGACTGGCGGGCGCCGACGACCATGTCGAGCTGCTCGTCGATGAGCTTGGCGACGAGCGCCGGTGCGGCGGCGGCGTCATAGGTCGAATCCCCGTCGGCCATCACGTAGATGTCGGCCTCGACGTCGGCGAACATCCGGCGCACGACATGGCCCTTGCCCTGCATCTTCTCGGTCCGAACGACGGCGCCTGCGGCGGCCGCCACCTCGCGGGTGCGGTCGCGGCTGTTGTTGTCGTAGACGTAGATGGTGGCGCCGGGCAGAGCGGCGCGGAAGCCGGCGACCGTCTGGGCGATCGCAGCTTCCTCGTTGTAGCAAGGCAGGAGGACGGCGATTCGGATGCCGTCTGGCAATGTTTCCAAGGCCCTGCCGGCCAGAACCTGTTCCGAAGCCATCATATGAACCAGAATCCCGGCTTGCCTGAGCCTGTCGAAGGCCCCTTCTTCTATACCCGTCGAGTTAAGAAGAAGGAGGGTGCTTCGACAAGCTCAGCAAAGCCGGTTCGGGCTTAGTCCGCCTTCTTCTTGGCGGCCTTCTTCGGCTTGGCGGGCGCCTCGGCAGCCGGAGCCTCGGCAGCCGGAGCCTCTTCGGCCTTCGCCTTCTTGGCTGCGGACTTCTTGGCGGGCTTTTCCTCGGCCGCCGGAGCGTCCTCGGCCTTGTCGGCCTTCTTGGCAGCCTTCTTGGCGGGCTTGTGGTCGTGATCGTGGTCGTGGCCGCAGCCCGGGCCGTGAACGTGATCTTCCTCGACCTCGATCGCGGCTTCCAGCTCCTCGCGAGTCACCGAGCGGTCGGTGATCTCGGCCTTGGAGAAGATGTAGTCGACGACCTTGTCCTCATAGAGCGGGGCGCGCAGCTGGGCGGCGGCCATCGGCTCCTGGCGGACATATTCGACGAAGCGCTGACGATCCTCGGGGCGATACTGCTGCGCCGCCTGCATGATCAGGGCGTTCATCTCCTGGTTGGAGACCTCGACTCCGTTCTTCTGGCCGATCTCCGAGAGGAGGAGGCCGAGGCGGACCCGGCGTTCGGCGATTCGACGGTAATCGTCGCGCTCGGCTTCCATCTCGGCGCGAGCGGCCTCGGGATCGGCCTCGTGGGTCGCCTCATGCTCGAGCTGCTTCCAGATCTGGTCGAACTCGGCCTCGACCATCGTCTCCGGAACCGGGAAGTCGTGGGCGGCGGCGAGCTGGTCGAGCAGCTGGCGCTTCATGTGGGTGCGGGTGAGGCCGTTCAATTCCTGCTCGACCTGGCCCTTGAGGAGGCCGCGAAGCTGCTCGAGGCTCTCGAGACCCATCGCCTTGGCGAAGGCATCGTCGGCCGCCGCCTCGCGGGCAACCTGGACCTCGTTGACGGTGACGTCGAAGGTCGCCGCCTTGCCCTTGAGATAGTCGACCGGATAATCCTCGGGGAAGCTCACGTTGACGGTGCGCTGGTCGTTGGCCTTGGCGCCGACCAGCTGGTCCTCGAAGCCCGGGATCAAGCGTCCCGAACCGAGCTCGATCGACATGTTTTCGCCCTTGCCGCCCTCGAACGGCTCGCCGTCGACCTTGCCCTCGAAGTCGATCATCAGGAGGTCGCCCTTCTCGGCCTTGCGGCCCTTGGGAGCGGGATCGAAGCTCTTCTGGCCCTCGGCCATGCGGGTGACGGCCTCGTCGACCATCGCGTCGGTCGCCTCGACCTGAAGGCGCTCGAGCTTCATGCCCTCGACGCTCGCCTCGGGAACGTCGGGAAGAGTCTCGACCTCGACCTCGACGACGGCGTCCTTGCCGGACTCATGATCCTGCTCGAGGCGAACGCTCGGCTGCATCGCCGGGCGGATCTTGTTGTCGACGAGGAGCTTCTGCACGCCTTCCTGGATCGCAGTCTCGAGCGCCTGGGCCTCGAGGCGCGGACCGTGCATCTTGCGCACGAGGTTGGCCGGCACCTTGCCGGGGCGGAAGCCGGGCATGCGCACCTGCGGCGCGATGGTCTTCAGCTCCTGATCGATCTTGGCATCGATCTCCTTGGCCGCGATGGTGAGGCGGAAACCCCGCTTTAGGCCCTCGTTCAACGTCTCGACAGTCTGCATGATCGTCAGCTTAGCTTTCTAAGTGCGCCAATTAAGGCTCGGAAAATCTTGTCGGCGCCACGCGCTCCGCGAACGGAAGGCTGGTGCGGGCGAAGGGACTCGAACCCCCACATCTTTCGATACTGGAACCTAAATCCAGCGCGTCTACCAGTTCCGCCACGCCCGCCGGGCCGCCGGTCGGCGGGGTCTATAGCAGCCGGAGACATGAGGGCAAGCACCGGCTGCCAAGCGCCCGCAACGAGCGATTGATCCGATAGAGAAGCCGCATTATGCCCGCAACACACTTCTCCGAGGGGGATTCCTAAATGCGTTTCAAGTCGTTGCTCGTTGCCAGCGCCGCCGCTCTCTTCATCGCAGCTCCAGCGGCGGCCCAGTTCGATGACGGGCACGATCATGGCGCCCACGCCCAGCAGCAGGCGGCCGCCGCCGCGCCGGCGGGCACTCCCCCCGCCCCAGCCCAGCTCTCCGCCGAGGACCTGCGCTGGGCGACCGAGCTCGGCTTCACTCCTGCCGCCTTCCGAAGCCACGTCATGTTCCTGTCCGACGATCTTCTCGGCGGCCGCGACGCGGGCACGCCTGGGCACGAGATCGCCGCCCGTTACGTCGCCTCGCAATTCGCTTCGCTCGGCGTTCTCCCGGGCAATGACGGCAGCTGGTACCAGCAGGTTCACCTCGCCCGCTCGACCGCTCAGCCGGGCGCGACCCTGCGCGTCGGCAACCAGAATTTCGCGTCGGGCGAGGGCTTTGCCTTCCTCGGCGGCTACCAGTCGGCTCCGATCGCCATCGAGGCCCCCCTGGTGTTCGTCGGCTACGGACTCGACGCGCCGACCCAGGGCCATGATGATTATCGGGGCCTCGACGTCCGCGGCAAGGTGGTCGTTATGCTCGCCGGCCTGCCCGAGGGGCTCGCGAGCGACGTGAGCGCCCACCTGGGAAG
>JAEZHP010000030.1 GCA_023416515.1 Pseudomonadota bacterium
CTTGGCCCCCTCCCGCCGGCCCGGGCGGGCGGGGCGCCCGCGCCGGGCCGACGTTCGATGTTCCGGAGGACGCCGCGCGGACCGCTATAGACGGCCCAGGTCAGCGCGGCGCAGCTGACGTAGAAGATCAGGAAACCCCAAAGCGCCATGTCGGCGGTGCCGGTGATCTCGATCGACGATCCATAGGCCTTGGGGATGTAGAAGGCGCCGTAGGCGGCGATCGCCGAGGTGAAGCCGATCACCGCGGCCGACTCCCGCTCCGCCTGAATCCGGCGCTTGTCGTCCGGCATGTTGGGCTCGGCGCGGTCGACCGCCTGGCGCATGATCCCGGGGACCATCTGGAAGGTCGACGCGTTGCCGACGCCGCTCACGAAGAACAGCAGCAGGACCATCGCGAAGAAGCCCCAGAAGCTGCCCGCGTCGAGGAACCAGATCATGCCGACGATGGCGACGATCTGGACGACGAACACCCAGAAGGTGACCCGAGCGCCGCCTAGCCGGTCAGAGATCCAGCCGGTCCCAGCCCGCGACAGCGCGCCGAGCAGCGGGCCGATAAAGGCGTAGCGAAGCGCGTTCTCCTCGGGGAAGACGAGGTTGACGAGCAGCGGGAAGCCGGCCGACATGCCGATGAAGGTTCCGAACGTGCCGGTATAGAGCCAGCACATGATCCAGGTATGGGCGCGCCCGAAGATCGTCGATTGGTCGGCGAACGAGGCCTTGGCCGAGAGGATGTCGTTCATCCCGAACCAGGCGGCGAGCGTTCCGACGATGATCAGCGGCACCCACACGAAGCCGGCATTCTGCATCCAGATCTGAGTGCCGTCCGCGGCGGTCTGCGCCTGGCCGCCCAGAGCGCCGAACAGGCTGAAGGTCACCACGACCGGCACCAGGAACTGCATCAGGCTGACGCCCAAATTGCCGAGCCCGGCGTTGATCGCCAGCGCGTTGCCCTTCTCCGACTTGGGGAAGAAGTAGCTGATGTTCGCCATCGACGAGGCGAAATTGCCGCCGCCGAAGCCGCACAGCAAAGCGAGCACGAGGAAGATGAGGTACGGGGTATCGGGGTTCTGCACCGCATAGCCGATGCCGAAGGCCGGGATGAGCAGCGACGCGGTCGACAGCGTCGTCCACAACCGGCCGCCGAAGACCGGCACCAGGAAGGCGTAAAAGATGCGCAAGGTCGCGCCCGACAGGCCCGGCAGCGCCGCCAGCCAGAACAATTGGTCGGTGGTGAACGTGAAGCCGATCGCCGGCAATCGCGCGACGACCACGCTCCACACCATCCATACGGCGAAGGACAGGAGCAGGCAGTAGGTCGATATCCACAGGTTGCGCCGCGCGACCGCTCGGCCGCCCGATTGCCAGAAGCCTGGTTCCTCGGGCCGCCAGTCGGCGATTGGTCCGGCCCGACGCGGCGGGACCGTGATCCCCGGCTCGCCGAGACCCTGCATTTCCGGAAGCTCCGGCACCTGCGCGCTCATCCCCTTGCGCTCGGCGCTGCGCTCCATGTGGCGGATCGCGACGTGCATCCAGCTGAGCGCAATTCCGACCAGCACGAAGAGCAGGACAAAGGTGCTGGTCCACACGCCGGTGAGGTCGAGCAGGGCGCCGAAAGCCAGCGGAAGGACGAACCCGCCGAGGCCGCCGATCATTCCGACGAGGCCGCCGACCGCTCCGACATGGTTTGGATAATAGACCGGGATGTGCTTGAATACGGCGGCCTTGCCGAGGCTCATGAAGAAGCCGAGCACGAAGATTGTCACCAGGAACGGGATCAGCCCCATCTCGGTGTGGAAGGTGATCGGGCCGCGGACACCCTCGATGATGTAAGTGGTCGGCGGGTAGGACAGCATGAACGTGCACAGCACGCTGACTCCGAAGGTCACGTACATCACCGAGCGAGCGCCGTAGCGGTCGGACAATTCGCCGCCGTAGATCCGGAAGATGCTGGCCGGCACCGAGTAGAAGGCGGCGAGCATGCCGGCGGTCTTCACGTCGAGCCCGTAGACTCCGATCAGGTAGCGCGGCAGCCACAATGCGAGAGCGACGAAGGCGCCGAACACGAAGAAATAATAGAGCGCGAAGCGCCACACCTGGATGTTCCTGAGAACGGTGAGCTGACTGCGCAGGCTCTCCGCCTTCACGCCCGACTGGCGCCGAGCGACCTGGTCGGGATCCTCGCGGGTCAGCGCGAGGAAGATCACCGCCATGACGATGAGCGCAGCGGCCCACACCTGGGCGACCGCCTGCCATCCCGCCGCCACCATCACGAAGGGCGCGACGAATTTCGTCACCGCCGAGCCGACATTGCCTGCCCCGAAGATTCCGAGCGCGGTCCCCTGTCGGTTCTTTGGGTAGAATTTGGAGACGTATGTGACCCCGACCGAGAAGGCTCCGCCGGCGATTCCGACACCGAGCGCGGCGACGAGCAACTCGGCATAGCTGTCGGCGAACGATGTCAGGAACGTCGCGATCGCGGCGAGCACCATGACCGCGGCAAACACCTTGCGCCCGCCCAACTGGTCGGCCCAGATGCCGAGCAGGACTCGGCTCAGCGAGCCGGTCAGGATCGGAGTCCCGACGAGCAGCCCGAACTCGGTCTCGGAGAGGCCGAGCTCTTCCTTCACGCCAAGGCCGATGATCGAGAAGATCGTCCACACCGCGAAGCAGACGGTGAATGCGACGGTGCTGGTCCACAGCACCTGTCCCGCGCCAGCGGCGGGGGTGTCGGTTACGGCAGCGGACATGGAAGGCTTCCCTCGAACGTTCCGGTGCCGGGGCTGTGGCAGGCCGATGCATCCGGGCTGTTGATCGAGATCATTTCGCGGAGGCCGTCGATTAAGTCCCCAGAAACGATCTGAGCCCCGGCCCCGGTGGGACGGGGGCTGGAGCTCAGAGGCCTCGCGAGAGGCGGTCGGGGCGTGAGAGCGGTGGATCGGGAGAATCGCTCACCACGCAGCGCAAGGATAGGCTCGGTCGCGGCGCGCGCAGTGACATAGATCAAAGCTCGCACCTTCAAGCTCAGCCCCCCGTCACGCTCATGTGGCGGGGCACTGCAGGTGGCGCTGAAGCCACGATGCGGAAGTCGTGACGCCGCGGCTTGCCGGCGAGCAGCCGGTCGAGCAGCGCGGCGACCGCCGCCTCGCCGCCCTCGCGCAGCGCATGCCTGAGCTCGACCTTCTGGTCGTGGCCGAGGCAGCCATAGACTGTGCCGGTCGCCGCCACCCGGATGCGGTTGCAACCGTCGCAGAAATTGTGGGTGAGTGGCGTGATCAGGCCGAGCCGTGCGCCGATCCCGTCGACGTCGTAATAGCGCGCTGGTCCGCCGGTCCTCCGCAGCGAGGGTACGAGCGTGAAGCGCTCCTCGAGCCTGCGCTTAACGCGGTCGAGCGGCAGATAGTGGCTGGTGCGGTCCTCCTCGACCTCGCCGAGCGGCATCGTCTCGATGAGCGTGAGGTCGAACCCCTCCCCCGCGCACCATAGCAGCATCTCCTCGATCTCGTCTTCGTTGAGGCCGGCGAGCCCCACCATGTTGATCTTGATCTGAAGGCCGGCCTCGCGCGCGGCGGCGATTCCTCGAAGCACCTGGGCGACGTCTCCGCCGCGGGTGATGTGGGCGAAGCGTTCGGGCCGGCGGCTGTCCAGGCTGACATTGATGCGCCGGACACCGGCCGCATGGAGCCCTTTCGCGAAACGCTCGAGCTGGGTGCCGTTGGTGGTGAGCGTGAGCTCGTCGAGGCCGTCGCCGATCCGTCGCCCGATCCAGCCGACAAGATCGAGGATGCCGCGCCGGACCAGCGGCTCGCCCCCTGTCAGGCGGATTCGGCGGACTCCGCGGGCGATGAAGATGTCGGCGAGTTCGGCGACTTCCTCGAGCGTGAGGATGTGGCGCTTGGGGAGGAATTGCATATTCTCAGCCATGCAATAGCGGCAGCGAAGGTCGCAGCGGTCAGTAACCGAAATCCGCACGTAGCTGATGTTTCGGCCGAAGCTATCGATCAGTGCCGAGTGTGCGCCCACGCCCCCCGTCCTCATCAAACTGAACCTTTGGCTAATCTGGATTACGATCTGCCTAGCGCTTGGTTCCACCTGCCCTTTGATCTGAATCAACGGGGCTGCCGGCGAGCAGGTTAGCCAAGCGGATCGTGCCAACGCAACAGTTCAGCCTCGACTGCCTCGCCCGTTTGCTGGTGTCCGAGCGGTGTGGCCGGTGAAAAGCGGCCAGGGCGTTCGCTTGGCAACGCTGCCCCGCGACCATCCCTGCGGGCGGTGCGAAGTCCGGCTCGAAACCTTCTGCGGCGCCCTCGAGGCGAAGGAGCTGGCCGAGTTCAAGGCGCTTGGGTCGACCGCCCGCGCCGAGCCCGGCCAATGCCTGTTCCACGAAGGCGATACGGCCGAGCTCGTGTTCAACGTCACCCGCGGCACGCTGAAGCTCTACCGGCTGCTGCCGGACGGGCGGCGGCAGATCGCGAGCTTCGTCCAGCCGGGCGATTTCCTCGGCCTGACGCTGGAGGAGGTCCACGCCTATACCGCCGAGGCGCTCGAACCGGTCGAATATTGCCGATTCCCGCGTGAGCGCTTCGACCGCTTCGCGGAGGAGCATCCCGAGATCGGCCGCGAGCTTTACGCCATGGCCGCGCACGAGCTTGCAGCCGCCCGCGAGCAGATCGTCCTGCTCGGCCGCAAGACGGCGATCGAGCGGGTGGCGAGCTTCCTTCTCGCCCGCTTCGACCGGGTCCGCGCCCGCAATCCGGACTGGGAGATCGTTCGGCTGCCGATGACCCGGACCGACATCGCCGACCATCTCGGCCTCACCAAGGAAACGGTGAGCCGCGCCGTCACCGCGCTGCGCCGGCGCGGCCTGATCGCGCTCATCCCCGGCGATCGGGTCGAGCTGCTCCGGCGCGAACGGCTGGAGCAGCTCGCCGGCGGCGCGTGCGGCTGATCAACCGCACTTGGAGAAGCCGCACTCCAGGCAATTGCTGCACCCTTCCATCTTGATCATCCCCGCCGCGCCGCATTGCGGGCAGCTCGGCCCCGGCCGAGGGGCGGCGGCCGTATCGGCTTCCTCGATGACCGGGAGCAAAGGCTCGGCCTGGCCGAGGTGACGCTCGATGACCCCGCCGATCGCGGCGAGCAGCGACGGCACATATTTGCGCTGCATCCAGGTGCCGCCGCGCGGGTCGAACACCGCCTTCAGCTCCTCCGCGACGAACGACACGTCGCCGCCGCGGCGGAACACCGCCGAGATCATCCGGGTGAGCCCGAGCGTCCAGGCATAATGCTCCATGTTCTTGGAGTTGATGAAGATCTCGAACGGGCGCCGACCGCTCGGCGTGTCGATGTCGTTGATGGTGACATAGACGGCGTGCGGGCTGTCGGGCCATTTGAGCTTGTAGGTCGTGCCCTCAAGCGCCTCGGCGCGCGGCGCCAGCACCGGCTCCGCCATCGGCGCCGGCTCGGCAATGGCCGGCGTCTTGTCCTCAACGGACAGGACCGATCCGGTCACCGCGTTCGGGCGGTAGGTGGTGAGGCCCTTGCAGCCGAGCTGGTAGCCCTCGACGTAGATGTCCGCGAAATCCTCGAAGCCGATATCCTCGGGGCAATTGACCGTCTTCGAGATCGAGCTGTCGACCAGCTCCTGCGCTGCCCCCTGCATCGCCAGGTGATCGGCGGGCTTCAGCGTCTGGGCGCTGACGAACAATTCCTCCGGCGGCGGCGCGTCGCCCTTGACGCTGCGCCACACCCGGAGCGCGTAATCCTCGACCTTCTCCTCGCGCGTGGAGCCGTCGGGCTGGCGGATCTTGCGCGTGTAGGAATAAGCGAAGACCGGCTCGATACCCGACGAGACGTTGCCGGCGAGAAGCGACGTCGTGCCGGTCGGCGCGATCGAGGTGAGGCAGCCGTTCCTGAGCCCGTGCTCGGCGATCAGAGCGCGGGTCTCGTCGTCGAGGCCCGCCAGGTTCGGCCGGTCGAGCATGACCGCGTCGTAGAGCGGGAACGGCCCCTTCTCGGCCGCGAGACGGGCCGATGCGCGATAGGCCTCGCGCTTGATGATCGCCAGCCAGCGGCGGGTGAGCTCGACCGACGCTGGGCTGCCATAGGCCGCGCCGCAGAATAGGAGCGCGTCGGCGAGGCCGGTGATGCCGAGGCCGATCCGGCGCTTGGCCTTGGCCTCCGCCTCCTGCTCGGGCAGCGGGTAGCGCGAGATGTCGATCACGTTGTCGAGCATGCGCACGGCGGTCTGGGTGAGACCGGCCAGCGCCGCCTCGTCGACCTCGGCGTCCGCCTCGAACGGCCGCTCGACAAGGCTTGCGAGGTTGATCGAGCCGAGCAGGCAGGCGCCGTAGGGCGGCAGCATCTGCTCGCCGCACGGATTGCTCGCGCTGATCTCTTCGCAATAGCCGAGATTGTTCGCCTCGTTGACGCGGTCGACGAAGATCACGCCCGGCTCGGCGCTGTCATAGGTGGCGCGCATCAGCTTGTGCCACAGGTCGCGCGCCCGGACGGTGCGATAGGTCTCGCCGCCGAACACCAGCGGCCATTCCGCATCGGCGGCGAGCGCCGCCATGAAGGCGTCGGTCACCAGCACCGAGATATTGAAGTTGCGGAAGCGGTTGGGGTCGCGCTTGGACTCGATGAACGCCTCGATGTCGGGATGGTCGATGCGCAGGCAGCCCATCATTGCGCCGCGGCGTTGGCCGGCCGAGTGGACCGTCCGACACATCGAGTCCCAGCAGTCCATGAAGGACAACGGCCCGGAAGCCTCGGCACCAACTCCGACGACGGCGCTGCCGTTGGGTCGGATGGTCGAGAAATCCATTCCGACTCCGCCGCCCTGCTGCATGGTCACCGCCGCCTCGCGCAGATGGGCGAAGATGCCCTCCAGGCTGTCGGGAATGGTGCCCATGACGAAGCAGTTGAACAGAGTGACGGCGCGGCCGGTGCCGGCGCCGGCAATGATCCGGCCCGCGGGGATGAAGCGGAAGTCGCGGATAGAGTCGAAGAATCGCGCCCGCCACGCGTCGCGAGCCTGCTCCGGCTCGGCCTCCGCGACCGCTCGGGCGACGCGCGCGGCGGTCGCCGTGAAATCCTCGTCCGCCTCGCCTTCGCGCGGCACGTAGCGATACTTGGCGCTCCAGATTTCCTCAGCGATCGCGACATCGAAGCCCATCCTAATCCTCCCAACATGTTGTGGCGATCGGATGGCACTCCTCAATATGCGGTGGATTGATCCATCGCATTGCGTGGGGAAAAAAGTGCCTCGCGGAAGCGAGTTGCCGCGTGCGAGCGCGAGCGATCAATCAAACATGATGTGGAGAAGCAGAGCCGAGTCCTCGGTCGCGTGGAGCGCGTGCGAGGCGCCACGATCCAGGTAAATCCAGTCTCCCGCCCGAAGCTTGATCTGGCCGGCGGCCTCGAGAAGCACATGACCTTCGAGACAGTAGAGCGTGACGAAGCCGTCCACCTTGTGGGACGGGATTGACGTCCCAGCCGGGATGACCAGACGGACCGCCTCGAAGCGATCCGACTTCACAAGCGCCGCAGTCTTTTCGTTCGCACCGCCGCGACCGGGCGCCTGAAGGTGAATGACCTCGCCCGGCTTCGCGTGCTTCAATGCCATGGCTGGACCTCCGGAAGAGCCTGTTCGCCAGGAACACGGCTTGTCCGCAGCCTATCGACCACGGCCTCGATAAGCCGTCTGTGAATCTCGGACATCCGCCGTTCGGCGGCATCTTCGCCATCAACCACGCAAACGCAGAAAGCTTCCGACACCGCTTCGGACGCAACAGCCGCGACAGAGCGCGGATCGTCACCGAGGCGCTTGCGCGCGATCTCCACCGCCTTGTGAAGCGCTTCCGGGGTTATCGCCTCGCCATATTCCATCATTGACGTTCCCCGTGTGGCTCAAGCGTCAATACGAGTGTTCCGCGCCATGCTTTTAGCAGGTCTCGAACTGTCGGTGCTCTTCGAGGGGCGCTCGGTCGGCGCGTATCGAGCGGCCCAGGCGCCGCCACTTCACCACATTCAGGACAAATCACCTCGTTTCTCCTGCTAATGATTATCATTAGCGCGCCTATTGGGACGGGTCAAGGCTTAAGATGAGGCGTTTGCGCAGCATTGCTGTGCGGGTTAACCAGCCCACATGCTCGAGTTCATACTCGCCTTGGCTGCCTTTCTCGCCGCGCATGTCGTCCCGGCGCGTAGCGGCCTGCGAGCGGCGCTCGTGGCGCGGCTCGGTGAGCGCGCCTATCTGATCGGCTATTCCCTGCTGTCTCTAGCGCTGCTCGCCTGGCTGATCGCCGCCGCAACTCGCGCTCCGGTGGTGCCGCTCTGGCCCACGACGCTCGAGCATTATCGAGTAGCGTTCGTCCTGATGTTGCCGGCTTGCATTCTGATGGTCGGCGGCGCGGCGAGCCCGAACCCGTTGTCGGTGAGCTTCGCCTCGGCAGGGTACGAGCCCGCCGCGCCCGGCGTCGTCGGCGTGACGCGCCACCCGCTGCTGTGGGGCTTCGCCTTGTGGGCGATCGCGCACATCCTGCCCAACGGCGAGCTGGTGCCGCTGATCATGTTCGGGGGCTTCGGCCTGTTCGCCCTGGTAGGCATGACGATCGTCGACCGGCGCAAGCGGCGCCAACTCGGCGACGAGTGGAAGCGGCTCGCCGCACCGACCTCGACCTTCCCGTTCGCCAGTTGGTTTCGCCACCGGGCGGCAAGGCGCTGGCGGCGGGGCGCGACGCTGGTGACTCTGGCGGGCGGAACTGCGCTTTATCTTCTCTTGCTCTGGCTCCACCCGCGCATCATCGGCCCGGATCCCACGGCCGTCCTGCTATAGGCCGTTGTCGGCGCGCGGTGCGCACAGGATCGGGCCGTACGCGAAAAGGAAGATGAGGAAAGCGCCCCCCCAGGCGACGGCCGAGACTTCCATGCCTAAGGTATAGTCGATGAAGCCGAGCGGTGCGGTGACCCGGAGCAGCGCGCCCAGAGTCACCAGTACGTAGAGCAGGGTTGTCGCCGGACTCGCGCGCAGATCACGGCCTGTATGTCCGAGGGTGGCGCGGGTCATCACCGCCAGAATCATCGTCGCGATCGCGCCGGCAGTCAGCGCGTGGATGGCTGCGGACCGCGGTACGGCCGCGCCGAGGATGGCAGCCCCGAGCAGAATGAGGCCGACGGGCACCCAGAAGTAGCCGACGTGAAGGATGAAAACGAGCGGATCCGCCACCGCCTTAAGTCCGCTCCAGCGTGCTAGGCGGAGCGCCTGCAACAGTCCGGCCGATACGAGCAGCACGCCGGCCATTGGCCCCTCAACCAGTACTACCCAGACGAACAATCCGGCCGCCGTCACCGCAATTGTCGTCACGTCAAAGCTGCCCGGCTGCTCCGGCAATCCTTGCTTGACGCCGCGCTTCGCAAGCCAATTGCGCGTGAAGGACGGGATGATCCTGCCGCCGATCAGAGAGATCATCACCACGACCAAGGCAAGACCCGATCGCCAACCGATCCCCTCGTCCGCGACGAGTCCGGCCGCCGCGGCATGGTCGAGCGCATTGGCCAGGCCGAACAGCAAGACCAGCCCGACGATCGGCACGTTGCGGTTCTTGGCGGCGAGCACCTCGCGCGCGCCGAGCCCCGCGAGGACGAGATAGAAGCCAACATCCAGTGCGGCAGCGACGCCCTGTCCGATCTCGGTCGAGCACAGCACCGCGAGCCGGGCAAGCGCCCACAGCGCGAACAGCGCAGCCAGCGGCACGCCGGCGATCGGCAGCCGCCCCGTCCAATTGGGAATCGCCGTTAAGAGAAAGCCGGCGACAACAGCGCCGACGAAGCCGAACAGCATCTCGTGGCGATGCCAGACCAGGGGATCGAGCGTGCTCGGAATTGTGGTCGCTCCGGCAAGTGCGGTTAGCCACAGGGTCAGAGCGACGATCGCCCATACAGCCCCGCCGAAGAAGAACGGTCTGAACCCGCCCCTCAGGAAAGCCGGAGCGGCCGCCATACGCGACCGCCGCAGCGCCAGCATTCGTTCGCCTCGAGTCTCCAAGACCATGCTCCTCAAAGTCGCTGCCGGATTGCACTGGCTGTCCCACGACGAATTGATCTGGCTCACTTCTTCGCGACGGCATCCCGCTAGATCAGCCCGACATTCAACGCATGCAAAGGAGCGGGTGACATGCGTCACGAGCGGGCCCTGGACAAAGCCAGCTACAGCAAGGTGGAAGCGCCGTCCGTATGGACGTCGGGAGCGCAGCTGTCGCCGCTTCCGGTTACCGAGGTTGAAGAGCGCGAACCGGCGGCGCAGATGCCGACGCCTTCTGCGCCTGAAGTACCGGCCGCCGTCGGCGGAATGATCGCCCTCGCTTACGCGGCGCTGATCGGCGCTTTCGCCATCGCCACGGTCGGCTCGGCGGAATCGCTCTTCGCGGTGACGATCAGTGCCTTGTTCGCAGTCGCATTCTTCACCGTTCCACGCATCTTTCTAGCGGTCGAGCCGAAGGCTAAGAAACGGTCCAGCTTCGACCGGTTCATGCTCGACGGTATCCAAACGTTGACCGGTCACAATTCTGGGCCGGCGGCGCTCGTCCAGATGCTGATCGTGCCGGTTCTCCTTACCTTCGCGGCTCTGGCAATGGGGATCGCTGCGGCGATCTACCTTTGAGCGGCAGGGGGAACACTCTTTTGCGATGCAGTGAAGCTTACGAGCCGGGCGACTTGTAACGGTCCCGGCTTCTAAGGAGCAGGGCGATGTCTTGCGAAGGGACGCTGGACAGGCTGGGCGATAGGAAGAGGATTATTCCAGCGGCCTGGCCTCGCACGTATCTGGCGGGATTCACGGTGCCAACGAGCGACCCCGAGAAAGCGGGTACCGAGGCTGAAGGCCATTCAGCCGTCCGTCGTCCGCCTTCCGAAAACCCCGAGTAGAAGTCGAATTTCCGATTTTGGCGCAATGCCGGACTTGTCTGCCAATTACGTAACTTCCCGTATCCGCAGACCCAGCTCAACCTTCCTACAGGCCCGTACCAAGCCCGAATAGCGGGAGCGGGGTATCGATGCACAGTTTGTTGATGAAGAGTGGCGGCTGGCTGGCGGTCGTGGTGTTGGCTGTTGCCGCCGCTGCCGCGGCTGCCGACTGGGGATTTGCCGTCCACATGGGGATCGTCGCAGTTGCGGCGTTGATCGCGCTTGGCGTGATGATCACCCGCACCGACTATGCCGGACACAGCGAATTGCGGCCGCCGGCTGCGCCGGACGAGGGCCGTTACGATGACGCGCCGATCCGCTGGGGCGTGATTGCTACTCTCTTCTGGGGGATCGCGGGCTTTGCCGCGGGCCTTTTCATAGCCCTTCAACTTGCCTTCCCGGCGCTGAACCTCGGCATCGAATATGCAAGCTTCGGGCGTGTTCGGCCGCTCCACACGAGCGCCGTTATCTTCGCGTTCGGGGGCAACGCCCTCATCGCGACCAGCTTCTATATCGTGCAGCGCACGTGCCGCGCCCGTCTCGCCTTTCCGACTCTCGCCCGCTTCGTCTTCTGGGGCTACCAGCTGTTCATCGTCCTCGCGGCGACCGGCTACCTGCTAGGGATCACCGAGAGCCGCGAATATGCCGAGCCGGAATGGTATGTCGACCTGTGGCTGACGGTCGTCTGGGTGGCCTATGGCGCCGTTTTCGTCGGAACCATCCTGAAGCGCCGCGAACCCCACATCTACGTGGCCAACTGGTTCTACCTGGCTTTCATCATCACCATCGCGATGCTGCACATCGTCAACAACCTGGCGGTCCCGGTCAGCTGGACAGGATCCAAATCCTACTCCGCGTTCGCGGGTGTGCAGGATGCGCTCACCCAATGGTGGTACGGCCACAACGCGGTCGGGTTCTTCCTGACCGCAGGCTTCCTGGCCATGATGTACTATTTCGTACCCAAGCAGGCCGAGCGGCCGGTTTATAGCTACCGGCTGTCGATCATCCACTTCTGGTCGCTGATCTTTCTCTACATCTGGGCCGGCCCGCACCACCTCCACTACACGGCGCTGCCAGACTGGGCGCAGACCCTCGGCATGGTCTTCTCGATCATGTTGTGGATGCCGAGCTGGGGCGGGATGATCAACGGCCTGATGACCCTTAACGGGGCATGGGACAAGATTCGCACCGATCCCATCATCCGAATGATGGTGCTGGCGCTGGCCTTCTACGGCATGGCGACCTTCGAGGGCCCGATGCTGTCGATCCGCTCGGTCAATAGCCTGTCCCACTATACCGACTGGACCATTGGCCACGTCCATGCCGGCGCGCTCGGCTGGAACGGCATGATCACCTTCGCCGCGGTCTATTTCCTGGTGCCGCGCCTGTGGGGCCGGACCCGCCTCTACTCGCTGCGCATGGTGAACTGGCACTTCTGGCTCGCGACGCTGGGGATCGTTCTCTACGCCGCCGCGATGTGGGTCGCGGGCATCATGCAGGGCTTGATGTGGCGCGAGTACGGCGCGGACGGATACCTGGTCTACAGCTTCGTCGAAACCGTCACCGCGATGTTCCCAATGTACCTGATCCGCTCGGCCGGGGGTCTCCTCTACCTCGCCGGGGCCCTGATCATGGTCTTCAACGTCTGGATGACGGTGAAGGGACGGCTGCGCGACGAGAAGCCGATGAGCGACGCCGCGTTCAATCCTGAAGGCGACCGGCCACTTCCGGCGGCCGCCAAGCCGAGCCGGCCCGCCAGGCCCGCGAACGAACCCGATCTCATGCCCGCTGCGGCCGAATGAGGACCACAAGAATGGCTGCCCGTATCCTCGATCACAAGCGCATCGAGCGCAACGTCACCTTGCTCGCCGTGCTGTCCTTCATCGTCGTCGCGATCGGCGGGATCGTCGAGATCGCGCCCTTGTTCTGGATCGACTCCACCGTCGAGGAAGTCGAGGGCGTTCGACCCTACACGCCGCTTGAGCTCGCCGGCCGCGACATCTACGTTCGTGAGGGCTGCTACAGCTGCCACAGCCAAATGGTTCGGCCGTTCCGCGACGAGGTCGAGCGCTATGGCCACTACAGCCTGGCCGCCGAGAGCATGTACGACCATCCCTTCCAGTGGGGCTCCAAGCGTACCGGTCCGGACCTCGCCCGAGTTGGCGGCCGCTATTCGGACGAATGGCACGTCCGGCATCTGCGCAACCCGCGGTCGGTGGTGCCGGAGTCGATCATGCCGGGCTACGCCTTCCTGTCGGAGAGGCCGCTCAACCCGAGCAGTGCTGCCGCGCACCTGCGGGCCCAGCGCGCCGTAGGCGTCCCCTATTCGAACGACGCCATCGAACAGGCCGAAGCCGACATGCGCAATCAGGCCAGCCCGGATGGCGACGTCGAGGCGCTCCAGAGCCGCTACCCTCGCGCCCAGGTTCGCGACTTCGACGGCAACCCGTCGCGGCTGACCGAGATGGATGCCCTCGTGGCCTATCTCCAGATGCTCGGCACCCTCGTCGATGTCCGCGCTGCCGCGCCGCAGGAGACCGCTCGATGAGCTATGAGGCGCTCCGCCACTTCGCCGACAGCTGGGGCCTGATCGCAATGGGCTTGTTCTACCTCGCCCTGTGCGGGTGGGCGTTCCTGCCGCGCAACCGCAACCGCAACCGCGACGCCGCGGACATGATCTTCAAGGACTAGACCTGCGATGGCCGACAGCAAGCGCATCGACGAGCCGAGCGGGACCGAGACGGTCGGGCACGAGTGGGACGGTATCGAGGAGCTCAATACTCCCCTTCCCCGCTGGTGGCTGTGGAGCTTCTACGCGACGATTGCCTGGGGACTCGTCTTCGTAATCCTCTATCCCGCATGGCCGCTGGTCGACCGCGCAACCCAAGGCGTGCTCGGCTGGACCAGCCGCGGACAGCTGGAGCAGGAGCTTGCCGAGCAGCAGGCGGCGATGGCGCCGATCCGAGCGGCGATCGAACGGACGCCGATCGACCGCCTCCAGGCCGATCCCGCGCTGTACGCCCAGGCGATCGAGGGCGGGCGCTCCGCCTTCCGAATGCATTGCGTGCAATGCCATGGCTCGGGCGGCGCCGGCTCCACCGGTTATCCCAACCTCAATGACGACGACTGGCTGTGGGGCGGCCGGATCGACCAGATCCAGTTCACCATCAATCACGGCATCCGCAATCCTGATCACGATCAGACCCGCACCAGCCAGATGCCTGCCTTCGGCGCGATGCTCGAGTCCCGGCAGATCGCCGATCTCGCAGCGCACGTCCGCGTGATCAGCGGCCAGCAGCCGGCCGACGCGGGCTCCCAGCGCGGCGCGGCGCTGTTCGCCGACAATTGCGCCGCCTGTCATGGACCGGCCGGGCGGGGCAACCGCGACGTCGGCGCGCCCAATCTGACCGATCCGATCTGGCTCTATGGCGGCGACACGGAGAGCATCCGTACGACCATTGCAAACAGCCGCTTCGGCGTGATGCCGCGGTGGGGCGACCGGCTCGACCCGGCCACGGTCAAGATGCTCTCCGCCTATGTTCATTCGCTCGGCGGCGGTGAGGCGCGGCCAGCGCGGACCGCCGCCAACGTGGAAGTGAACCGCAATGGCCAGCCCTGACCACCTGGTCGGCGTCAGAAGGAAGAGCCTTTACGCCAAGCGCGAGCCAGTTTTCCCCAAGGCAGTGGATGGCAATTTCCGCCGCCTCAAATGGGGGATCATGGTCGTCACCCTGACGATCTATTACGCGACACCCTGGCTCCGCTGGGATCGCGGCCCCTATGCCCCGGACCAGGCGGTGCTGGTCGATCTCGCCGGCCGCCGCTTCTACATGTTCGGAATCGAGATTTGGCCGCACGAATTCTACTACGTAGCCGGCCTGCTGATCATGGCCGGTATAGGCCTGTTCCTGGTGACGAGCGCGGTGGGCCGCGCCTGGTGCGGCTATGCCTGCCCGCAAACGGTCTGGACTGACCTCTTCCAGCATGTCGAGCGATTTATCGACGGTGATCGCAACGCGCAGATCCGCCTCGCCAAGGCGCCATGGAGCCTCGGCAAGCTCGCGAGGCGCGCGGCGAAATATGCGGTGTGGTTCGCCATCGCCATCGCCACCGGAGGCGCCTGGATCTTCTATTTCGCCGACGCGCCGACGCTTGCGCGGGACTTCCTCAGCGGCGACGCGGCGCCGGTCGCCTATACGACGGTTGCGATCCTTACCGCCACGACCTTCATCCTCGGCGGCTTCATGCGCGAGCAGGTGTGCATCTACATGTGTCCCTGGCCGCGCATCCAAGGCGCGATGATGGACGAGAAGACGCTCACCGTTACCTACAAGGACTGGCGGGGTGAGCCGCGCCATCGGGGGACGAAGAAGGCGACGCTTGCCGATCTCGGGCTGATCGGCGACTGCGTCGACTGCAACGCCTGCGTCGCCGTCTGCCCGACCGGCATCGACATCCGCAACGGGCCGCAAGTGGGCTGCATCACCTGTGCGCTGTGCATCGATGCCTGCGACCGGGTGATGAAGCAGGTGGGCCGGCCGCGCGGCCTGATCGACTATACCACATTCGAGAATAACGAGCTGGAGCGCAGGGGCGAGGCGCCCAAGCCGATCTCCAGAGAGCTCTTCAGGCCGCGCACGATCATCTATTTCGCGGTGTGGGCCAGCATTGGCCTGGTCATGCTGTTCGGACTTGGCAGCCGCACGCGCCTCGACATCAGCGCGCAGCAGGACCGCAACCCAGTGTTCGTGCGCCTGTCGGACGGCCACATCCGCAACGGCTATATGGTCAAGATCCGCAACATGCAGGCGCGGCCGCGCTCCGTGGAGGTGTCGATCGACGGGCTGCCGGGGGCGGTCATCTGGACTCCGGGCGGTTCTCGCGAACAAGCCACCAGCAGGGTGGCCGCCGTAGTGCCGGCCGACCAACTCGCGAAACTACGTATATTCGTGGCGGCCCCCGGAGCGGCAGAGGAGCGGGACGACTTCACCTTCGCCGTCCGCGCGCTGGACGCAGAGGGCGGAGGCGACAGCACCGAGGCAGTCTTCGAGCGTCCCGAATCATGAGCAAAGCACGTCAGCAACGGTTCACCGGGCGCCACATGACCCTGATCATGATGGCCTTCTTCGGCGTCGTGATCTCCGTCAACGTGACCATGGCCATCTTCGCCTCCCGCACGTTCGGCGGCAAGGTAGTCGAAAACTCCTATGTTGCCACTCAGCGCTTCAACGGATGGCTGGAGAAGGCCCGGGCCCAGGAGCAACTCGGATGGAACGAGACCGTCCAGCTCGACCAGGAGCGTCGGATCGAGCTCGATGTAACTGCGAGCGGCGGGCCGCTCGGCGGTGCCCGGATCCTCGCTGAGGCGAGGCATCCTGTCGGCCGCGCCGACGACATTTCCCTGGCGTTCGCCGAAGTAGGGGCGGGCCGCTACCGCAGCCTCGACGCACTGCCTCACGGCCGATGGCAGATTCACCTCACCATCAATTCCGGCGGCGCGGAGAAGCGTCTCATCGAGGTGCTGCAATGACCGCGGCCACCAGCATCGCTGCCGCAGGCGCCGTCGACCGCCACCTGTTCGCGGTGCCGGGCCTTCGCTGTGCTTCCTGCATCTCGAAGCTTGAGAACGGCCTGGCGCCGCTTGCGGGGATTGTCTCCGCGCGGGTTAACTTCACGGCCAAGCAGGTCACGGTCGATCACCTTCCCGAGCTGAAGGTTCCCGACATCAAGGCGATGATCGCCCGCGTCGGCTTCGATGCCGAGCCGATCCGCTCCGCCGCCGCGTTGACCGACACGCGCGAAAGCCGGAGCCTCGCCAAGGCGACCGCGGTTGCCGGCTTCGCGTCCATGAACGTGATGCTGCTGTCGGTGTCGGTCTGGTCGGGGGCAACGGGGCCGACGCGCGACCTCTTCCACCTGATCTCGGCGCTGATCGCGATCCCGACCGTCGCCTATTCCGGCCGCCCCTTCTTCCGCTCCGCCTGGTCCGCGCTCAAGGCTGGCCGGACCAATATGGACGTTCCGATCACGATCGGAGTTCTGCTGGTCACTGCGCTAAGCCTGTTCGAGGCGCTCACCAGCGGTCCCCACGCGTATTTCGATGGCGCGGTGATGCTGCTCTTCTTCCTGCTCGTTGGGCGGCTGCTCGACAGCGTGATGAGGGATCGTGCTCGCGACGGCGTCGCCGCCTTGCTCAAGCAGACAGCGCCCGGAGCCCGGGTTGAGCAGCCAGACGGCCGCACCGACTGGGTCCAAGCCGAGGAACTGCAGCCGGGCATGCGCATGATCGTTCCGGCCGGCGAGCGGCTTGCGGCCGACGGCGTGATCGAAGCCGGGACGAGCAGCATCGATCTCGCGCTCCTCACGGGTGAAAGCCTTCCTCAGCAGGTCGCGCCTGGCGGCACGGTCCACGCCGGAACTCTGAACCTGGACGCGCCGCTCACCGTCCGAGTCACCGCCGCCGGCCCGGACACCGCAATCGCCGACATCACCCGCCTGATGGAACAGGCCGCACAGGGAAAATCGCGCTATGTGCGCCTCGCCGACCGAGCAGCGCGCTGGTACGCGCCGGCCGTTCACACGCTGGCCGCCCTATCGTTCATAGGTTGGATGGCAGCGGGCGCCGGCTGGCATCAGGCGTTGCTGATCGCGGCCGCGGTGCTGATCATCACCTGCCCCTGCGCGCTTGGGCTCGCTGTTCCCGCTGCCCAGATCGTCGCGGCCGGCACCCTCATGCGGCGCGGAGTCCTGGTGAAGGACGGCTCGGCGTTGGAGCGGCTCGCGGAGGTCGATCGTGCCCTTTTCGACAAGACCGGCACGCTGACCCTCGGCAGCCCTGAGCCGGTCGATCTCGACCGGCTCCCCGACCGCTTCCGACCGATCGTGCTGTCGCTCGCCCGAGCCAGCAGCCATCCGCTGAGCCAAGCGATTCGCAGCGAACTCGAATCTGCCGGAGTTCCGCCCGCGGACGTGGAACACATCGTCGAGAAGCCGGGCATTGGCCTCGTCGCGCGCCACAGCGGACGAGTTGTCAGTCTAGGGCGACCCGACGCAGCGACGGACCGGATGGCGGTCGAGTTCAAGGCGGAGGGCGAGTCACCAATCCTCATCCACTTCCAAGATTCGGTTCGGCCCGCCGCCGCCGAAACCATCGATCAGCTCGCTCGCTTCGGCATCACGAGCTCGATAGCATCCGGGGACAGCGTCGCCGGAGTTGCTCCCATCGCGCAGGCGCTCCAACTAACCGCCCAGACCGCGATGCGGCCCGAGGACAAGCTCGGCGAGATCGCCCGGCTTGGAGCCGCCGGACACAAGGTGCTAATGGTCGGCGACGGCCTCAACGACGGGCCTGCGCTTGCCGCCGGTCACGCCTCGATCGCGCCCGCTTCGGCAAGCGACGTCGGCCAGAATGCAGCCGACGCGGTCTTCCTCGGCGACAGCCTCGCCCCGGTGGCCAAGGCCCTGATGGTGGCGCGCAGGACGATGCGCGTGGTCAGGCAGAACTTCGCCATCGCGATCGGCTACAATGCGCTTGCGATTCCATTGGCGCTGGCCGGCCTGGTCACCCCCCTAGTGGCGGCACTGGCGATGTCGGGATCGTCGATCATCGTCGTGGCCAATGCGCTGCGCCTGCGCGGAGCCGCACGATGACGGGGCTCGCCGTCCTGATCCCAATCGCGCTCGGCCTGGGGCTCGCGGGGCTCTCGGCCTTCTTCTGGGCGATGAAGTCCGGACAATTCGAAGACATGGACGGAGCGGCGCTGCGGATCCTGATCGACGAGGATCCGCAATGAGCTGGCCTTACCATCCCGAACTGCTCGCGCGGCGAGTCCCCCGCTACACCAGCTATCCAACCGCGGCCGAGTTCAACGAGAACGTCGGCGCGGGCGACATGGAGCAAGCGTTGGCGTCGCTCGATCCGTCCGAGACGATCTCGCTCTACCTCCACATCCCCTATTGTCACGAGATCTGCTGGTATTGCGGCTGCAATACCGGTGCCGCGAACAAAGTAGGACGGCTCGCCTCCTATCTGGCCGCGCTGATCGAAGAGATCGGCCTTGTCGCCGACCGGATCTCCGGCACGGCCCGCGTCGGCCGCATCGCCTTCGGCGGCGGCAGTCCCAACGCACTTTCGGGTGCGCAAATGGCGGACCTGATCGAACAGGTGAACAATCGCTTCGACACCGCCAGCTCATTGCTTTCCGTTGAGATCGACCCGCGCCAGCTCAAGGATGACTTCGTCTCCGCGCTGGCCGACGCCGGGGTTCGGCAGGCCAGCCTCGGCGTTCAGACGTTCAGCGACCAGATCCAGCGGCGGATCGGGCGGGTCCAGCCGGCGCATCTTATCGATCACGCTGTGGAGCAGCTCAGGGGCGCCGGCGTCGCCTCCCTCAACTTCGATTTGATGTACGGGCTCCCCGGCCAGACGTTAGCCGATCTCCAGTCGACCCTCGCCCAGTCCGTGGCTTTCGGGGCTGATCGCATCGCCCTGTTTGGCTATGCCCACCTGCCCGAACTGGTGGCGCGCCAGCGGCGAATCTCCGCGGCCGACCTGCCGGGCGAAGCCGAAAGGTTCGAGATGGCCTCCGCCGGCTACGATTTCCTCGTCGAGGCGGGCTACCGGCCGGTCGGCTTCGATCATTTCGCCCTGCCCGGCGACCCGCTTGCGCAGGCCGCGCGCCGAGGGCGGCTCCGCCGTAACTTCCAGGGCTTCACCGATGACGGTTCTAAGACCCTGATCGGCCTCGGCGCGAGCGCAATCAGCGAATCTCCCGGACTGCTTGCCCAGAACGAGAAGAATAGCGGCCGCTATCGCATGTTGACCTCTTCAGGCCGTCTTGCCGCCGTTCGAGGCATTGCCCGCGACGCGGACGACCGGCGCCGCGGCGCGATCATCGAGTCCCTGCTGTGCCGGGGCGAAGCGCAGATCGAGGCGGTGCCGGACGGGCTCGAACCCTTCGTTGCGAGAGACGTCGTAAGGCTGGTCGGGAACAGGCTCAGGCTCACTCCATCGGGACTTCCTTATGCGCGCTCGGTCGCCGCCCTATTCGATCGTCATCGCGTCCATGGAGGGGGTCGGTTCAGTGCGGCGGTCTAGCCAGTGCCTGTCGGTGGCGGCGGCGCTTTGCCTCGCCATCCAGCACAGCCCGGCATCGGGGGCCAATGTGATGGTGCTCGAAGGCACCACCTGCAACGGCGGCGCCTTCACAAACTACATTCCGACGCGTGAGCCGAAACCGGAGAGGGAGCATGATGATCAGGCGGGGGCCTGTCACGCGGCCTTTCTCCACTCCCGGAAATGGCGGAGACCCGGGGCAGGCTGCGCCTGATATCGGCCGATTTGAATCGACGCGTCAGGCCAATACCGATTCCGTCTGCCCTTGCGGCACTTCGGATCCCTGACGAGGCGGAGGGTTGCCGAGCACGACTTTTCGGCTGAGGAAGTCGCTGATCCAACGGTGCAGCCGAGTTCCCTGCCCGATCATCAGGTGCCCGCCCGACTCCAGCACATGAAGCTCGGCTCCCGCGATGCCGGCCGCGGTGAAGCGGGCGCCGGGAAGGGTTCCGAACAGGTCGTCCTCGGCGGAGACAATGAGGGCCGGCACCCTGAGGCTTTCGAGAGGCCATGGTGTCAGCTTGATATTGCTATCGACGGCGATTCCCCTCACCCGATCGGAAAGCGGCAGGATGCTCTTGATGATCTCGGTTACCCTGGCGCGCTCCTCCTCCGGTGCGGCAGCCTCGAGCTCCGGCCGAACTCCGAGGAAGCGCACGACCGAGCCTCGGGCCACCCTCGTCATCGCCCAGAACAGGAAATCCGCCGACGATTCGATGAGCCGAAGGACGATCTGGCTCTGGACGCTGTCGTCCGGCCCGATCGACTGGGCCGGGTCGTAGGTACGCGGAACAAGCAGGATAAGAGCGGCGACGCGCTCGAGATGGCGAAGCGCGAACTCCACGGCACTCGGGCCGCCGGCCGACACTCCCACGACAATCGCACGATCGATGCGGAGACTGTCCAGCAGGGCTGCATGAGCGTCGGCCTGCGCCGCCGGTGACGAGTCCTCGGGCACAGGCGTCTTGAGGTAGCCGAAGCGGGACGGAGCGATGACCCGGTAGCCCGCGCCAAAGTCGCGACCGATGATCAGCCCCTGATCAAAGCCGCCGCCGGCACCGTGGATGACGAGCAGGGGCTGGCCTTTCCCGGCCTCGGCATATTCGACCGGGCCCATTGCAGTGGGAGCCATCTTGCTGTCCCGATCGAGCCTAGCGCGCGCGGCGTCGATTTCGCGCCGGTACGAGACGATCGACAGTGCTCCCAAGGCGGCTCCGACCAAGGCCGTTCCTCCGACGATCCAGCGAGTAGCCATTTGCGCAGCCTCCAAGATGATCGTCGTCGAAGTTGTACCGGCCGTGCGATCACGGCCATACGGAAATGCCCGTAAGCGGTCCCGGGACTTCGCGCGTCCGGACCATCAGAAGGCGAGGAACGTCAGGACGACCGCCATCGCGGCCGCGCTGACGAGGAGCGGAAGGGCGGCGCGCAGGCCCTTGCGCCAGCCCGCCAACGCAAGAGCAACGCCGGCCTTGAACAGCGTGTTGAGGAGGACGGGGCCGGCGAGGATCACCCCTGCCCTCCACGGCTCGATCGTTCCCACGGGCAGCCCGCCCATCGTCACGATCGCGGCATCGACATCGAAACTGCCGCTCACAACGATCAGCGTGGAGACTCCAGCCTCCCCGAAGCGCGACTCGGCCCAGCGAACCGCGAGAGCCATTGCGGCAACCATGGTTGCGAAGCCGAGAGCCGGCAGCAACTCGAAGGGATTGCGGACCTCGAACTGATCTTCCTGCTCAGGCGCTTCGCGTTGGCCAACAACGAGCCACACGCTCATGGCGACGGCGAGCACTGCCGCCGGCCCGACCGCGAGGGCGAGACTCGGCAGGGCGGAGGTCGCGAAGACGGCCGTCATCACGAGAACGCGAAGAAACATCAACGCCGACGCAAGGGCGATGCCGGCTGCGAGGGTGGCGCTCTCCCCCTGATCGGTCCTGATCCGCTGGGCGAGACCGGCGGTCACCGCGGTCGACGAATAGAGCCCGCCCACCGCCGCCGTCACCAGTGTGCCCCTGCGCGCGCCGGCTACCTTCGTGGCGATGTAGGCGGCGAACGAGAAGCCGGTGACCAGCACCACCACCAGCCACAGCTCGCGCGGGTTCCACGCGCCGAACGGTCCGTATCGGGCGTCCGGCAACAACGGCAGGATGACGGCGCTGATGATCGCGAACTGGGCGGTCGCCTGAACATCCTTCGGTCCGAGCGCCGCCACCCAGCTGTGGATCCTGTCGCGCAGCGCGAGGATTAGGGTCGCCACGGCAGCGGCGGCTACGGCAGGTTCGGGATAGCCGATGGTCACCAGCACTCCTAGGGCGAGCGTGAGGAGGGCGGCTACCATCGAGGTGGCATCGACATGGCCGTCTAGGCTCATGTCGCGCATGTGGGACACGAGCAGCACCGCGACGATTCCAGCTATCAGCACGGCGGCGAGGATGGCCGTGGCAAGAAAGCTGATGAGGCCGCAAATGCCGCCCAGCAGGCCCAGCAGGCCGAATGTCCGCAAGCCGGCGACGCGCTGCCCATCCGGCTCGTCGCGCAGTCTCCAGCCGCGCTCCGTACCGATTAGGAGCCCCACCCCGAGGGCGGTTGCCAGCCCCGAAAGCAATGACCAACTCGGCATCACGGCCGCCTGCCCATCCTGCGCGCGAACCTAGTGAGAAATCGCTTCATGCTACGAAGCTAGCCGAACACGAGGGGCTCGAAGCTAGGGGATGTTCCTTAAGGGAGGATCCCACTCGGCCGGGCTTAAGTGACATTGCGTATCCCGGTTAGCCGGCCCGCGGACTAGCATCGCCCGCAATATAGATCGAGATCGAGCAGCGGAGCACGGCAATGAAGCGAATTCTCGTCGCCACCGACCTCACCGCGCGGTCCGCGTTCGCCATCGGGCGGGGTTCCCGAATCGCGGCGAAGCAGGAGGCTGAACTCCGCTTCGTTCACGTTTCCCATTTTGGCGCGACCGACGATGACCGTGCGGTGGCCCGCCGCAAGCTGTTCGGACAGGTGGAAGGCCATGTCGGCGCACCCGCGGGAGCCAAGCTGGACGCGGCTATCACCATCGCGGCAGGCGCCGTGCCGGAGGCGATCCTTGAAGAAGCGCGCCAATTTAGCGCCGACCTGATCGTGCTCGGCGCGCATGGCGAACCCAGTCTCAAGGATGTAATTTTCGGAACCACGACAGCTTTCGTCATCCGCAACTCGCGAATTCCGGTGCTGGTCGTGCAGGAAGACCACAGCATTCCCTATCACACCGTAATGGCCGCGGTCGTCGGCGACGAGGACGACCGGCTGCTGGAGACTGCCTTCAGGATTGCCCCGGCCCACGACGTCTATGTCGTCCATGCCTTCCCGTCTCCGTGGCGGGAGTTGATCGGCGTCGGCAGTGTGATGGAAGACACCCGGACGGAGCAGGAGGTGCAGACGCTGCGGGTCCGCCGAAGCCTGTCCGCGGTCGGCAAGGCGCCGTCGGCGGCGCGGCTCCACAACATCGTCGAGGAGGGCGATGTGATGGAGGTTATCGATCGTGCCTGGCGCAAGGCCGAGCCCGATCTGCTGATCCTTGGAACCCATGGCCGCGGCGGCCTCCACCGCCTGTTCTTCGGCAGCTATGCCGAGAGCGTCCTGCTCGGCTACCGCTCCGACCTTCTGGTGATGCGCACCGGCGACGCCGTGTGATCGCCTCTGGCGCATCTGGTTACGGGGCGAAGCGCGGCTTGGCGGCCCATCGCCCCTCAGGCCGAGCGGGATTCAGCGAACGAAGAGTCCGCCCCGCAAGGAAACGAGCGCGCCGCCCTTGACCCGCCCTATCCTTAATGGCCGATCAGCAGCGGAACGTCGTCCTGCTTGAGCAGGCTGCGGGTCGTGCCGCCCAGCACGGCCTCGCGGAATCGCGAATGGCCATAGCCGCCCATCACGACATAAGCGGCACCGACCTGCTGGGCCTCATGGGCGATCGCCTCCGAGACCTCCCGATTGCCCCGCTGGGTCTCGCGCACCTCGGCGGTGACGCCATGCAGCGCGAGATATTCGGCGGCTTGGGTGGCCGGGAACTCTGAAGGTTCCTCGGTGACGGTGACGATGTTCACGGCGGATGCCGCTTGGAGCATCGGCAAGGCAGCACGTAGCGCGTTGCAGGACTCCGCCGAACCGTTCCAGGCGATCAGCGCGCGGCCGAGACAGTTGAACGACCGGCTGCCCTTCGGAACCGTCAGAACCGGCGTGCGCGCATGGGTCACCGTCTCACCCGCCAGGGCGAGCGCCTGCCGGGAGAAGGCGCCATTGGTGCCCGGCTGCGTCAGAACGATGATGTCGGCCATGCGCGAATAGTGAACCAGGGCCTGTGCCGGGTCGCCGTCGATCTCGATCCAGTTCCAGCACAGCCCTTCGGCGCGAAGGCGGGCCTCCAGACGTTCGCGACTGGTCTCCTTCTGCTTGTTGAGCTCCGCCATCAGCTCTGGGATGGCGTATAGCCCGCCGAAGGGATCGGCGAGGATATAGCCCTCGTTGTAGGGCGTGACCTGGGCACAGTTGATGTGACCTTCATACGCGCGGGCGAGGTCGAATGCGGCCTGCAGGCGCGCTTCAAGGCCTTCATCCTCGTTGGCGTAGAGCAGGATCGATTTCATTATGCGTCTCCCTGTGATCGACATAAGTTACGGGGCGACGCTCGGCCCTTCACTACGCAGTTTCCCGGATCGGTATGGTCCACCGGCGCATCCGTAGATACACGTATGGGAAGGCTATCGGGGCAACCGGCATTGCAGGCATATGACCTGGCATTCCCTGCGACTCGAGCTCGCCCGCACAGCAGAGTTTCCGAACGGTTCTCCGAGCCGCTGCTACCTGCTGCGCCTGCCCATCGATGCCACGGGATTGATCGAAGAAGCCGCGCTGGGGGCAGAACCGGCCCGCGCGACGGTCCGGCGATTCTGGCCCAACGAGGCCGACCTGTCCGGCTATGTGATCCGCACGCCGCGCGGCTGGGCCTTCTCCTATCGGCCGAGTGAGGATGACGACGAGACCGTCTTCCATCTCGAAACCCACGCGCTCCGGCTGGGCGAATATATCACCCTTACGGAGCCGGACGGCCAGCAACTCCCCTTCCGGATCGCCAATCTCAGGCCCGCGGACACCGTTACGGCCTGAAGCCTAATCGCCGTCTGCCTGGTCCTCGCCGAGGCCGGCAACGAAGGCGACTCGAAGCGCTTCGGAGAGGCTCGCGACGCCGAGCTTGGCCATCAGGTTCGCGCGGTGAATCTCCACGGTCCGCGGGCTGATGTCGAGATCATAGGCGATCGTCTTGTTCGGGTGACCGCGAACCAGGCCTTTCAGCACCTCGAGCTCGCGAGGGGTCAAGGCGTTCAACCGCACCTGCGCCTCGTCCGCCCGGTCCCGGCGGCGGTCGGCATTGTCGATGCGCGCGAACGCTTCATCGATCGCGCTCATCAGCACCGCCTTCTCGAACGGCTTCTCGATGAAGTCGACGGCGCCCCCCTTCATCGCCTGGACCGCGACGTTGATATCGCCATGGCCCGTCATCACGATCACCGGCAGAGTCGATCCCCGTGCCTGAAGCTCCCGCTGAACCTCGAGCCCGTCCATCCCTGGCATGCGCACGTCGATGAGGATGCAGCCCGGATCGAGTTCGCGCTCCTTCAAGAACTCCACTCCCGAGTCGAAGCTCTTCACCGCAAAGCCCGAGGTCTTCAGCATGAACCCGGCGGACCGTCGGATCGCCTCGTCGTCGTCGACCAGATAAACGATCCTCGAATCAGTCCTCATCATCTTCCTCAGCGTTGACCAGGGTGAAATGAAATGCGGTGCCCCCGAGAGCCGAGGGTTCCGCCCAGATCCGGCCGCCGTCCCCCGTCACGATCGTGTGGCAGATCGACAGTCCCAAGCCCATGCCTTCGGCCTTCGTACTCACGAACGGCTGGAACAGGCGCTCGCCGACCTCGGGCGAAAGGCCCGGTCCGCTGTCTGCGATGACAACTTCGACGAAGCCGTCGTCACGCTTCAAGGAGCTAATCTCGAGACGACGGGTGACACTCCCGGTCATGGCTTCGACGGCGTTGCGGATGAGGTTCAGAAGCACCTGCTGGATCTGGATCCGGTCCACGATCACCTTGTCGGTGCCCTTACGCAGCTTCACGTCGACCTCGACGCCCCTCTCACCGGCGCCGATCAGAGCGAGCGCGCTCGCCTCGCTGATCAGTCGGCTCAGGCTCTCCACCCGGCGCTCGCTTTCGCCCCGCGAGATAAAGTCGCGAAGCCGGCGAACGATCTGCCCCGCCCGAACCGACTGGGCTGCGCACTCCGTCAACGCCTCGCGCACGGTCTCAATTGTTTCAGGCGAGGTATCCTCCAGCAGGTCGCGCGAAGCCTCGACATAATTGGCGATCGCGGTCAGCGGCTGGTTAAGCTCGTGCGCCAGCGACGTCGCCAAGGTTCCCATCTCGCTCACCCGGCCGACATGTGCCAGTTCGGCTTGCAGATTATGGATCCTAAGCTCGGTGCGGCGACGCTCGGTCAGATCCTGGATGAAGCCGGTGAACAGCCGCTCCTCGCCGACGCGGGTCTCGCCCACATGAAGGTGGATCGGAAACGTCTCGCCGTCGCGGCGTCGAGCGGTAGTGATCCGTCCGATGCCGATGATTCGGCGCTCGCCGGTGCGAAGGTAGCGCTCCAGATAGCCATCATGGCGCTCGCGATCCGGAGAAGGCATCAACGCGCTGATGTTTTCGCCGAGAAGCTCATTCTCCGAGTAGCCGAACATCGATTCCGCGGCGGCGCTGAACGAGATGATATGGCCCCGCTCGTCGATCACGATCATCGCGTCCGGAACAGTGGCGAGGATCGAGCGCAAGTGCTGCTCCCGCCGTTCAAGCTCCCTCGTCGTGCCCTCGATGACATGCGCTGACGCTTCAGCCCCCCTTCGCCTCTTCGTCTCGAGCCGAGTCGCCTTCACCGCTCGGCCGGCGAGCGCGATCATGCCGATGGCGACGATGGCGAAGAGGGCGAGATGCACCAGGTCGGCGGTGCCCACGGAGCCGTCGAGGGAAAATTCGAACACCCCGACGATAAGCGCCAGAGTCGCCGCGATCGCGGTCGACAGCCTCCCGTTAAAGAGCGCGCAGCCGAGAACCGGAATCGTGAAAAGAAGAAGCGGCGCCTGATCTCCGATCCATGGCTGAAGCGCCTGGCGAGCGCCCCATGCGACGGCCAAGCTGCCCACGGCGGCCGCGGCCCCGATCGCCATGCGTCGCCATGAACTTGTTTCGTGCGGATCACTGTCAGCGTCCGAGACGCCGAGGAGCGGTTCTGATGTCATAGGTTTGAGACCTGCCGATATAACAGCGCAGGCTCGGATGGGACACTCCCTATGCAACGAGGGTCGCGGCAGCCAAGGACGCAAGCCGGACGTCACCTGCCGCACGTCGGGTTCTGGCCGCTTGCGGATCGTCTGCGTCCAGGTGAGCCTCGTGAGAAGCAACTTTCCTGCATTCGGAACGATCCGACGCGCCGCCCGTCGTTCCCGCGAGGCCTGGTGGCAAGGAGCGAGATCGTAATGGAGCGGCGGATCGCATGCGCAGCGCTGCAAGGCAGGGTCACAAGCGCGGACGATGCGGCAGCACAAATTCCACCGGGCAGCACGGTGGGTCTGAGCGGCTTCACCGGCTCCGGTTATCCCAAGGCGGTTCCGCTTGCCCTGGCGGCGCGGATCGAGGCGGAGCACGAAGCAGGCAATCCGTTCCGAATTCGCGTCTGGACGGGCGCCTCCACCGGCCCGGAACTGGACGGCGCGCTCGCCAAGGCCAAAGGTATCGAGTTTCGCCTCCCCTATAATTCCGATCCGGTCGCCCGCGATCAGATCAATCGGGGCGAGATGGAATATTTCGATATGCACCTTTCCCAGGTCGCGCCGATGGCCTGGCAGGGATTTCTGGGTGCGCTCGACGTCGCCGTCGTCGAAGTGACCGCAATCCGTGAGGATGGGACGCTGGTTCCTTCCTCCTCCGTCGGTAACAACAAGACGTGGCTCGACAGAGCGGGCAAGGTGATCCTGGAGGTGAATCGCTGGCAGAATGCGGCCCTCGAGGGCATGCACGACATCTATTACGGCACGGCGCTGCCACCGAACCGGGTCCCCATCCCCCTGCTGCGACCTGACGACCGGATCGGGCAGACCGGTTTTCGCTGCGATCCAGACAAGGTGGTCGCGGTGATCGAAACCGATGCGCCGGACCGCAATCTTCCTTTCAGTCCGCCAGACGACAAGGCTCGCGCAATCGCCGGGCACTTGCTGGAGTTCCTTCGTCATGAAGTGACGAAGGGGCGACTTCCTTCCTCGCTCCTCCCCATCCAGTCGGGGGTCGGCAACATCGCGAATGCCGTGTTGACCGGCCTTGTCGACGCGCCCTTCGAGGACATGACGGCCTATACCGAGGTCATCCAGGACGGCATGCTAGACCTTCTCAAAGCAGGAAAACTGCGGATTGCTTCCGCCACCTCCTTCTCCCTGAGCCCCGAAGCGGCAGCCGAGCTCAACGCGGACATGTTCCGCTTTCGTGACAAGATGATCCTGCGTCCCCAGGAGATCAGCAATCACCCGGAGCTGATCCGCCGGCTCGGCTGCATTGCGATGAACGGAATGATCGAGGCCGACATCTACGGTAACGTCAATTCCACCCACATCATGGGATCGCGCATCCAAAACGGCATTGGCGGTTCAGGCGATTTCGCCCGTAATGCCTATGTCTCGATCTTCATGACTCCTTCGACAGCGAAGGACGGCAGGATCTCGGCGATTGTACCGCAAGCCAGCCACGTCGATCACATCATGCAGGATGTGATGGTGATCGTGACCGAGCGGGGTCTGGCCGACCTGCGGGGGCTCTCGCCCAAGCAGCGCGCGGACCTGATCATCTCGAACTGCGCGCATCCCGATTACCGGCCGATGCTTGCCGACTATTACCGCCGTGCTCGCGCGAGCTCGTACGGGCAGCAGTCTCCGAGCCTGCTGGGTGAGGCGCTCTCATGGCATCAGCGGTTCATCGAAACCGGGACCATGCTGCAGTGACTTGGCCCTGCTGCGAGGACCGCGGCGGGGATCGACAATTTTGTGCTCGTCCGGGGAGGGACGTGGGCGGCGGCACTTGGGGACATCGCACTGTTACCGATGTCAAAGGCTGGACGGGAGCGTAGCGACCGACCGACCCTCAAGGCATCACTGTCCAATGCAAGCGCGAGACGCGAAAGGTAGCCAGAACGAAGTCAAATCCTTGTGGGCTGACGTGTTCGAGGAACACGCCAAGTTGGGGCACCCCAGCCTCGTGTCGGACTCATGACCGGCCTAGCGGCTCGCAGCGGCTGATCGATCCGGATCGTCCGCACGGGGATCGAAGTGGCGGTCCTCGCCCTCGGCTGGGTGCTCGGCGGCACCGTTGGGCTCGGCACAACCCTGTACGCGATCAGAATCGGTCCGATCGTTCGCGCTCGGCTTCTGGCGGGAGTTGCTTTCAATGAGCCGCGCTACGAAGCGCTGGGAACCCGTGGATGATATGATGGCAATCGAGCGTCTTATGGTCGAGTTGCAGGAAGAGATTGCCCTGCATGAGGGCGGTTGACCCGAAGAGATAATTTTCAGGCAACCGATACCAGTCCTCTCCGTATTCCCATCGGGCGAGGTGGACGCCGTTTCGAAGCTCAGCGAGATCCACGACTGGATCGCTCAAGCGCCCCCTCTCAACCCGAGCAGGCGCTCATGGGCGTCAGCCAAGCGTTCATAACTCTCGGCCAGCGAGAGGTAAGTATCTTCCAGTGCGGAAGTCGGCGCTCGCGAGGCAGCCAACCTCTCTTGCAGGGCGCGACGACGGAGATCTTGAATCTGATCCGAATCCATGATTGTCCCGCCCCTGTGGGTTGCCTTGAACGTAGCAGGGAAGCTGTTGAAATACAGCAATAAAATGGGCGAGGGATCACCGATGCGGGCCCGCCTTAGGGCGCATCATCAATCTCGACAGGCACAAGGACGCGGGCCACCTCTTCTCCGCTCGGCCCGGCCGGCACGTCGTCGAGGAGACTGGGTGAGGGAATCCCATCGTAGAACTCTGCCGAAACCCGGACTCGGCCCGTAAGCGCTTCCCCTGCGTTGCGCACGGCATCCATGACGGTCGCTCCCGTCGACCTGCACTCGGGAAGGTCCGGAAAGAACGCGCTAAACCCATCATCCGCTCGATGCACAATCAGCGGAAAATAGACGACTTCCACCCGTAATCCTCCAGCTAGGTGGGCGGGATGATTGTCGCAACTATACCGGTTCCGCTTTCCTGTTGAGAAGCGTCCTTCGCCGTCGCCAGTCCGCGGAGAAGGACTGCGTCACTGAACTCCGGATGCCGGTCGCGGCAGCCAATGCCGAACGCTTTTTTTTGGTCACCGCAACCACCAAACTTTGATTGAGTTTAAGCTCCGGTACCGACCAGTGCATGTCGACGTTTGGAACAGTATGACTGACTCATCGTCCGCCAGCGAGGCGGAGCGGGCCTCCAAGGAAGCGCGGGAGGCACTGAAGCGCGCGAAGCAGATCGTTGCACGATCGAAGGTGCTCTTGTGGACCAGCAACCTGAAAGCTGACCCGATCGAGGGTCCGCGCTCGGAGCCGCAGCCGGAAAAAAGCAATGCCGCCTTATCGGCTCCTGTTCTTTCACGGCCCACGCCTTGAGCGCTGGGAATGGTTAGAGGCGAGCGGCTATGCGGCTGCCCTTGATGAAGCTGCGCGCAAAGTGACGACATCTTCCGACGAGTGCGTGGAGTTGTGGTCTTCCGGGAAGCGGCTCGCGACGTTTCGACCTCGTCGCGGCACCGGTCGAGCGTAGCGCTGGTTTGGTAGGGGAACTGCACCCGAGTTCGTCGATTGTTTCGCTGGCGGCTCGTACCAGTTGGGCCGGACTGTGAACCGAGGGCGCCCAGCGGTCTCGTTGAGCGCCCTTTTTCAGCTGAGCGGGTTTAAGCCTCGGCCAGTGTCGAAGCCTGGGCGTCCGGCAAGGTCGGCATTTGGGCTACTGCAAAGGCCGTTGAGCGTCCGCAATGGGCGCCACTTCGCCGAGAACAACGGGCGAGCGCTTCCTCGAGAATGCCCGCCCGGTTCAATCAGACTTCGGTGCCTTCAGCCAATGCAAGAGCGTCCTCGACCTCCACTCCCAGGTATCTCACCGTTGTTTCGATCTTGGTGTGCCCAAGCAGGATCTGGACGGCTCTCAGATTACCGGTCTGCTTGTAGATGATTGCTGCCTTCGTTCGGCGCAGCGAATGCGTGCCGTAATCCTGTCGGCGGAGGCCGACCGCGGTCACCCATTCGTCGACAAGCCTCGCATACTGGCGAGTGCTGATGTGATTGCCTTGGTCCGTGCGGCTCGAAAATGCGAAATCCTCAAGGGCGCCGCCGGGCCGCTCGAGCCAATCGAGAATACTAGCTCGTGCAGGCTCTAGAAGCTCAAACTGCACGGGCCTTCCGGTCTTCTGCTGGATGACCATCGCCCGCGTCCAAACGCGGCCACCGCTCACCGGATCGCTGATATGCACCTTCACGAGGTTGCAGCCACGGAGCTCGCTGTCGATCGCCGGATGGAAAAGGGCGCGATCTCTGAGCCTGCGCGCTCGTTCGAGCCAGAAGCGGATCGCCCAGACCTGCTTTGGCTTCAGAGGCGTTTTGCACCGAGCTTGTGGCCCAAATTCCATGCCGGTCGATGATCCTGCCCGGGATCGTAAATTGAATGTCCCATGCTTCTTCTCCTCAACGGCCAAAATCTGGCCAGGACGAGAACTGCGGGACGCTTCGAGCGATCTGGTCGAGACCAGCTAATCCTGGCCGTGGTGCTGGCCCGCCGCCGATAGCGCCTCTATAGTGGCGCCCATGAAGAAGGCAGGTCGTCTCAATTTCGCTGAACGAGCTCGAGAGAAGCAGGCCGCTCGCGATGCTGACGCGGACGACTTGGCCTCAGGCCGGCGCTCTGCCGCTGAAATCAGCCACTCCAACAACATGTTTTCCGCGCTCGGTCCAACGGCGCTGAGAAATGCCCGAGTGATCTTTCCAGAGAAGAAATAGGCGAGGCGGAAGTCCAACTCCTTTGAGAGTCTGGCCGTAAGCGGACCAGCCGTTCTTGGGCGCTGGCAGACGAAAGCTGCCGTAGGTCTCGTATCTGGATCGCGGCGGACACACCCTGCGAGGCACGATCGTCGAGGTAGCGTGTTGGGCGTCCATGCGAGCAGGTGTTCAGTCGACGAGGCCGAGTTCAGGTAGGGGCGTCCGGTCGTCACCGGGCTCCGCCGCGCCGCGCTATGATCACGCCCGCCTGAACGCGCTCTTGGAAAAGGCTTGGCGGCGGGGATGGTTGCCGCGGCCCGTTCTTGACGCCGACGTTCTGATCGCTGCCGCGCGGAAGCGAACCGGTCTAGAAACGCTTGGCGCGGACCGAGGATGGTCGGATCGGCTCCAGATTGTCACGCAGGCGCTTCATGATGAAGCGCGGCTGAGCTCGCTGGGGCAGGTTATTGCCTACGGCCAGCTCGTCGCCGCCCTCGCCAACCGCGCGCGGATGCACGCGCTGTGGCAGCGTCACCCGGACATCCTCGACCAGCAAGTATGGGCCCCGATCATCATTCTCGGCCAGATGCGGTCCGGAAGCACGCGGGTGCAGCGCCTTCTCGCCTGCGATCCGCGTCTCGCTCACACGCGCTTTTTCGAGAGCTGGAACCCGGTGCCGGCCCGCACCCGGCGCCTGGCGATCGACGACCGCCGCCTGCGCGGCTGGATCGCGCTTCGCGCCGCACGCTGGCTCAATCCCGACTTCGACGTCATCCATCCGACCGGCACCGCCCAGCCCGACGAGGAGATCGGTTTCCACAACATCGCCATCTTCGGCTCCGCCTACGAGGCGCAGTGGCGCGTGCCGAGCTTCGCTGGGGCGTGCGAGACGATGGACACGCGTCCAATTTATGGCGAGTTCAGGCGCCTGCTCCAGACCGTCGCCTGGCTTCGCCGCGAGCCCGGCGACCGCCCTTGGATCCTGAAGCTTCCGCAGATGACCCAGGACCTGGACGCGATCCTCGCGACCTTTCCCGACGCTCGGCTCATCTGCCTTGACCGGCCGGCGTCGGCTCTGGTCGCCTCGTCGGCCTCGCTGGTGTACAACCAGATGCGGGTCCAGTCCAACGCCGTCGATCCGCACTGGATCGGCCGGGAATGGCTGCGCAAAGTGGTCCTCCGCCAACGCCGCACCGCTTCGGCGCGAGCACGTTTCGACGGTCCGCAGGTCGACGTGACGTTCGACGAGATCAACGCCGACTGGCGGGCCGCGATGCGGAAGGTCTACGCCATGCTCGGGATGCCGCTCCTCCCCGAGGCCGAGGCGCGCATGGCGCGCTACCTCGAGCAAAAACGCCATCGCAAGCTGACGAACCATCTCTATTCATTGGAGCAGTTCGGCCTCACCGAAGCCGAGGTTGAGGCCGCTACTGATGTTACCCGCTTTGTGCGGTAGCCGGCTCGCCGAGGTGGACGGCCATGATCCCAAATTCTAGTGCGGTGACATGAGCGAGTCTTGGCCCCTCGGAGTGGCGATCGCCATCGCGACGGTCGCGGCGATGGAGGTCGTCGCGAACCTCGTCCATCGCTACGTCATGCACGGCTTCGGCTGGGGCTGGCACCGCTCCCACCACGAGCCGCGCGACGGGGTCTTCGAGCGCAACGACCTCTACGCGGTGGTCTTCGCGCTGCTGAGCGTGATCCTCTTCGTGCTCGGAGAGACCTTGCCCCTCCTGTGGTGGGTGGCCGTGGGGATGGCCGGCTACGGGATCATCTACGCCATCTTCCATGACGGGCTCGTCCACCGCCGCCTTTCCTTCTTTCCAGTCCCGCGCAGCGGCTATCTCAAGCATCTCGTCCAGGCGCACCGGCTCCACCACGCGGTGCGCGAACGTGAGGGCGCGGTTTCCTTCGGCTTCCTCTACGCGCCTACTTTGGCCCGCCTGAAGAAGCAGTTGAGGGAGCGGAGCGGGGCGCCGTGACCCGCGCGCGCCAGACGGCGGTCGGCCTCTTGCTCGCGATTGCCGTCATCGCCTCATGGCTGGCCGTGCATGTCGTCGCGGTCTTCTTGCTGCCGCTCGACGGAGTTGCGCTTGTCTTCGCGCCGCCGCTCGTCCTGCTGCAATGCTGGCTGAGCGTCGGTCTGTTCATCGTCGCCCACGATTGCATGCACGGCGCGCTCGCGCCGGGACGGCCGGCGCTCAACCGCTACGTCGGCTGCCTCGCCCTGCTCCTCTACGCCGGCTTCTCCTTCGGCCGGCTCTCTGCAAAGCATTTCGACCATCACCGGCACGCCGGAACCGCGGCCGATCCCGATTTCGACGCCGATCACCCACGCCATTTCTGGCCCTGGTATCGGCGCTTCTTCGTTCAGTATTTCGGGATCCGGGAGTTCAGCGTCCTCACGCTGATCGTGGCGGCCTACCTGCTCCTCCTCGGCGCAGACCTAGAGAACCTGCTCCTATTCTGGGCGCTTCCCGCGATCCTCTCCTCGCTACAGCTCTTCCTGTTTGGCACCTATCTGCCCCATCGCGCCGGCGACGCGCCGTTCCCGGACAGGCACAATGCGCGCAGCAACGGCTTCGGCCCGGCGCTCTCGCTGCTGACCTGCTTCCACTTCGGCTATCATCATGAGCATCACCGCTCGCCGGCGACGCCCTGGTGGAGGCTCCCTGCCGAGCGCGCACTCTCAGTCAGCACGCTCTGATCGGCCGCCCGACCTGCGCGAAGGCTCTCGACGAAGCTCGACAGCAGGAATCGCAGCTTGACCCGGCGTCGGATCACCACGCGCTCGTCCCACGCCGACGGCCCGAGCGCCGCGACCCTCCGGCCGATCTCGCCATAGATGCGCGCTGCCGCGAGCACCGCCCAGCGCGCCCGGAACGGCAGTTTCGGAACGCCCTCGCGCGCTTCCCGCTCATAGCGTTCGGCCAGTGCCACGAGCTGCCCGGCGATCCTCGCGAGCTTTTCCCTGTCGTCCAGCGGAAGCGGACCGGCGGGATCGATTCCCATTTCGCGGAGCCAGGACGCCGGGACGTAGCAGCGCCCCTCCTCCTGATCCTCCCGAAGGTCCCTGGCGATGTTCGAAAGCTGGAACGAGATGCCGAGCGCCGAGGCGCTTGCAAGCGTGCGCTCGTCGCGGGGATCGACGCCCATCACGACGGCCATCATGCATCCGACCGCCCCGGCGACATGGTAGCAATAGGTGATCAGATCGCCCTCGTCCTGCGGGCGCCAGCCCCTCGTATCGAGCGCGAAACCGGCCAGGTGATCGGTCAGGTAGCGGTGTGGGATGGCGCATTCGTCGAGCACCGCTCCGAGCGCCTGGTAGTGGAACTGGTCCGGAGGCGCGCCCGCCAGCGTCTGTCGGGTCAGCGCCTCGATATCTTCGAGAACGCCGACCGGCTGCTCGGAGCGATGGCCGAGCTCCTGCCCGTCGCAGACGTCGTCACAATGCCGGCACCAGCTGTAAAGCAGCCAGGCGCGCTCGCGTGTCGACCGGTCAAAAAGCTGGCTTGCGGCATGAAAGGAGCGCGACCCTTCCCGGATCGTCCGGCTCGCGGTTGCGACGAGCTCGGCGCGATCGGGCAAAGGAGCAGCGGCTCGCACTAGGCGGCCAGATCGGCGATCATCAGGCCCGCCGTGGCCTTGGCGCTTCCCACCACGCCGGGGATCCCGGCTCCTGGATGGGTTCCCGCTCCAACGAAGTAGAGGTTCTCGATCTCGTCGTCGCGATTGTGGACCCGGAACCAGGCGCTCTGGGTGAGCAGCGGCTCGAGGCTGAACGCCGATCCCAAATGCGAGTTGAGATCGCTCTCGAAATCCTGCGGCGTGTAATGGAAGGCCGGCCCCAGCCGCCCGGACAGGCCCGGCAGCATCCGCTCCTCTACGACCTCCAGGATTCGGTCGCGGTAGCGCGGCCCCTCGACCGCCCAGTCGACCTTCGCCTGGCCGAGATGCGGCACCGGCGCCAGCGCGTAGAAGGTCGAATGACCCGGCGGCGCCATGTTCGGATCGGTCGCAGTCGGATGATGGACATAGAGCGAAGGATCGTCGGGGAGCCCGTGCCCGCGGTAGATGTCGCTCAGCAGCCCCTCGTAGCGCGGTCCGAACAGGATCGAATGGTGCGGCACGTCCCGCCAAGCGCCTTCCGTTCCGAAGTGCACCACGAACAAGGAGGGCGAGAAACGCTTGCGGCGAAGCCTTTTCGCCGCCCGTGCGCCGCGCTTGCCTTCGACCATCTCGTAGGTCCGCACCACGTCGGCATTCGAGGCGACGGCGTCGAAGCTTCCGGACCAGCCGCTGCGCGTCCGCACGCTATTTAGCCGACCGCTCGCCGTCCCGATCGCCGCAACAGGATCGCCGAGGCGGACAGAGCCCCCCAGCCGCTCGAAATGGCGGACCATTCCAGCCACCAGCGCTTTGGTGCCGCCCTTGGCAAACCACACGCCCCCCTCGCGCTCGAGCTTGTGAATGAGCGCGTAGATCGCGCTCGTCG
Organism: Pseudomonadota bacterium; assembly: GCA_023416515.1. Classification (GTDB taxonomy): domain Bacteria; phylum Pseudomonadota; class Alphaproteobacteria; order Sphingomonadales; family Sphingomonadaceae; genus Allosphingosinicella. The sequence continues at coordinate 36,661 of JAEZHP010000030.1, forward strand.
TCATCGGGTTTCCGCCGACCAGGAGCGTGTGGAAGGAGAGCGCCTGCCTCAGTTTCTCGTTGCGAACGAAGCTCGACACGATCGAATAGACGGAACGCCACGCCTGGTGGCGCGCAAGCTGAGGGGCGGCTCGAAGCATTGACGAGAAGTCGAGGAACGGTACCGCACCGAGCTTCTCATAGCCTTCGGCATAGACTCCGGCCGAATAGCGCAGGAACTTGCGGTAGCCCTCGACGTCGGCCGGATCGAGCGCGGCGATCTGCTCGTCGAGCCGCCCCTCATCGTCGAGATAGTCGAACTGCGTTCCGTCGGGCCATGACAGGCGGTAGAAGGGCGAGACCGGGATCAGCTCGACGTCTGCGGCCATATCCGCGCCGCTCAGCGCCCACAGGTCGCGCAGGCAGGCGGGGTCGGTGATCACCGTCGGCCCCGCGTCGAACACGTGCCCGTCCTTCTCCCAGAAATAGGCGCGCCCGCCCGGCTTGTCCCGAGCCTCGATGATCGTCGTCGCGATGCCGGCCGACTGAAGCCGAATGGCGAGCGCCAGTCCGCCGAAGCCGGCCCCGATCACTGCAGCGCTTCGGGTCATGCCGCGCTTCTCCGGATCGCGCCGATCGCACGCGGGATCGACACCGGCGGGCGTCCCGAGAGGATGCGGATCTTGTCCATCCGCGACAGGGATGAGGAATAGAATCGGCCGACCGTCGCCTCCGGAAGCCGGTAAAAATGTTCGAGGATTCGATAGCGCTCCGGACCAGGCGCGGCCCGGAACAGCATTCGGTTGAGGAGCCGAAAGAAGCCGCGCTCGTTCCACAACGCGATCGCTCGCCGGCGAAGCAGGTCATGCAAGGACGCAGTCGACAGGTCCCGCTGCCTCATCAGCATCAGCGCGTTGGCGACGGCGTCGGGAAGCGAGTAACCGGTCGTGGGGTGAAAGAAGCCGCCGCGAAGCCCAAGGCGCGGCAGCGGCTCGGCCTCCGGCCACAACGGTTCCACTGCACCGTCGAGCACGATCGGCAGGACTCCCGCTTCCTCACCGATGACTTCTGCCGCACCATCGAAGCAGCCCGCCAGATAGGCGTCGAGCCGCTCGCGAACCGTGGGCACGTCCAGAACCGGGCCGTCGGAATAATAAGTGTCCTCAACCATCAGCTCCGCTTCGTCGAACGGAAGCGTGTAGACGAAGCGATAGCCGTCCTCCTGGGGAACGGTGGCGTCCATGATGATCGGAGTCGAACGCTCGTGCGGGCGCGATGTCCTGAACGTTCGGCCGACGAATTTCTGCCAGGCCAGCTCCAGCCCCGGAAAGTCGGCGGCGCCTCGCGCGTCGACGATCGCGTCCGCGACGAGCTTTTCGCCGCTTTCCAGCCGCACGTATTCGGCGGTGATCTCGACGACCTGGCTACGCAAAATGCGCTCGGCCGGGAGTCGGGCGCGGACCACCCTGTCCAATCGTTCCGACCGGATGCTGTTATAGCCAACCGACAGGCGCCGCTGTCGCTTTGGAAAGATGATCTCGTGATTGGGCCAGCGCCGCGTGACAAGCGGTTGGACGAGGGCTCGGCCGTCGGCGTCGAGGTCACTGTCGAAGAAAGACCAGACGTGGTTCCCACCAAGCTTGTCGCCCTGCTCAACGAGCAACAGATCGATTTCCGCCCGATGCCGGGTCAAGGCTAGCGCAAGGAGCGATCCGGCAAGTCCGCCGCCGACGATGATCAGCGAGCTTCTCATCCGAAATCCTCGCCCAAAGGATGTATGGCGAGCGCGGCGTTGGGCGCGTACGGTCCAACCCTATGAATATCCTCAAGATCGCGGCTGCGACGCCGCTCCTGCTGCTGACCGCCGCGCAGGATACTGGCCAGGTCGAGGTCTCTATCGAAGGCCTTAGGAACGGGCGTGGCGACGTTCATCTCTGCCTGACCCGGGAAGAGCGGCATTTTCCGAACTGCCGCAACGATCCGGCGGCGATCAAGCGTACCGTGCCGGCGTCGACCAGCCGCGTGACCCTGAATGTCGCGCCCGGCGAATATGCGCTTTCGGTGTTCCACGACGAGAACAGGGACCGGGAGCTCGACACCATGCTGCGGATACCACGTGAAGGCTTCGGCTTCTCGCGGAATCCGCGCATCCGCTTTGGAGCACCGCGTTTCAGGGATGTGCGCGTCAGCATCCCGGCGGGCTTCACCCGCTTGTCCGTCCGCATGCAATACATGCTTTAGGCCATGTGGATTCGCGTGATCTTTGCACGTACCACCGAAGTCGGGGGTGCGATGCAGGATTACGATGCTAGATCTTCCATCCACCATTTCCGCGCAGGCGGCGGCAGGTACTGACGATTTCCGTCCCGAGATCGAATTGCTTCTCGCCAATCCGCGCGGCTTCTGCGCGGGAGTGCGCCGTGCCATCGACGCCGTCCGCGACGCGCTGAAGGTTCACGGGCCGCCGGTCTATGTGCGCCGGCCGATTGTTCACAATCTCGCCGTCGTCCGCGAGCTGGAGGGTGAGGGCGCGATCTTCGTAGAGGAACTTGCGCAGGTTCCCGACGGCGCCGTTGTCGTCCTCTCGGCGCACGGCGTTCCCCTCTCAGTCCAAAAAGAAGCCAGGTCTCGCGGCCTGCGCGCGTATGACGCGGTGTGTCCGCTGGTTGCAAAGGTCCATCGCCAGGTGGAACGCTTTCACCGCGACGGGCGCCAGATCATCCTGGTCGGCCATCAGGGCCATCCCGAGGTCGAGGGAACTACGGGTCGCCTTCCGGCGGGAAGCACCCATGTTGTGAAATCGGTGGATGAGGCGGCTGCGTTGCCCCTGCGGGCCGATGCCCCGAGCGCGGTGGCAGTCCAGACCACCTACTCGGTCGAGGACGCGGAGGAGATAGTCAATGTCCTGCGCACGCGCTTCAGCGACCTCGTCGAGCCGCCCACCAGCGACATCTGCTACGCCACTACGAACCGCCAGCGAGCCATCCGTGTCATTGCGGACCAGGCCACTGCGGTGATCGTCGTCGGCGAAACCTTCTCGTCCAATGCCCGCCGTCTTGCAGAGGTCGCATCGCTTCGCTGCCGGTCGGTGCAGCTGGTGCCGGACGCTTCCGAGCTCGACTGGTCGCGCCTGCCCCGGTCCGGCGTGGTCGGGGTAACCGCCGCCGCGTCGACTCCCGAATTGAGCGTCGCCGGAGTCATCGACGCGCTGGCCGGCCGTTATCGGCTTCGGGTCAGGGACGTCGGCGGCGCCGAGGAAAGCACCGAGTTCAAGCGGGTGGCGATCGGATGAGCAGCCGCGGACCCGCCCCAAGCCTCCCGTCCTCGACCCATCGCATTCGTGCGGACATCGACGCGATGTTCACCGCGCTGCTTTCGGAGCCCGACGACCAGAGCGCGCGGCTATTCGATGCGATGCGCTACGCTGCCGTCGGAGGAAAGCGGCTCCGACCGCTGCTGACAATCGCGTCCGCAAACCTGTTCGGCGTACCCGAGTCCTACTCACTTTGGGCTGCGCTGGCCGTCGAATGCGTACACGTCCACTCGCTCATCCACGACGACTTACCGTGCATGGACGACGACGATCTGCGCCGCGGCCGGCCGACCGTCCACTGCGCGTTTGATGAGGCGACGGCGGTCCTCGCCGGCGACGCGCTGCTCGCTCTTGCCTTCGAAATTCTGGCGGATCCGGCCACCCACCCGTCCGCCGAGGTCAGGACGCACCTCACGGTCGAGCTGGCCCGCGCATCCGGAGCGTCCGGGATGGCCGGCGGCCAGATGATTGATCTTATCGCAGAGGGAATCGAACTCGACCTCGACGGCGTGACTCGCCTCCAGCGCCTCAAGACCGGTGCCCTCATCAGCTGGTGCGCCGACGCCGGCGCCATCCTCGGCGAAGCCCCCTCCGACTACCGCCTAAGCCTCCGCGGCTATGCCCAATGCGTCGGGCTGGCGTTTCAGATTGCCGATGATCTTCTCGATTGCAGCGGCGACGAAGCCGCAGTCGGCAAGCGACTTGGAAAAGATGCCGCGCAGGGGAAAGCCACTTTTGTGACCTTGTTGGGGGAGGAGCGTGCTCGTCGGCAGGCCGATCTGTTGGTCGAGCAGGCGATCGCCCACCTCCACGCGTTTGGGCGGAGCGCGGCCCCTCTCGAGGCGATCGCGCGCTATGCGATCACTCGGGATCGTTGAGCTGAAGGCCAGCTTCCACCCCGATCCGGATGGCGTCAGCTGACGTGGGCGCGTTGAGCCTGTCGAGCAGGCGGGCGCGGTGCATCTTCACGGTCTTCTCGTCGATTCCGAGCAACCCGGCGATCTGCTTGTTGCGCAACCCGCGGATGAGGAACTCCAGAACCTCGCGCTGGCGGACCGTGAGAGAGGACACCAGCGTCCTCGCATCGCGTGCCCTAGCGCTGGCGAGATCGGCGCCGACCCCCACGTCCATCTGTGAGCCGATGAAATAGACGAGGTCGCCGGCCTGGTCGCGCACCGGCGCGATCATCACCGCGTTGCGGAATTCAGAGCCGTCCTTGCGATAATTGGTGAGCTCGACCAGCGCCGGCTCCCCCGCGGCGACGGCGCGCGCGAGCTCGGCGCGAGGACGGGCTTCGGTCTCCGGTCTCGCCAGGAACCGGCAGTTGCGCCCAATGATCTCTCCCTCCGTATAGCCGGTCAGGCGGCAGAACGCGGAATTGGCTGCGACGATCGGGTTGTCCGGCTGGCGCGCATCGGTGATCACGGTGGCGATGGGGGTATGACGAATCGAGCCGAGAAGCGCCTCGAACTCGGCACCGTTTGGCAAGTTGTCGTCGAGCGCGCTCACTCACCCTTCCTAACCGCTTGAGAAACATTGGGCGAGAGGGAGAGAAGAGCGACAGCCTCTTTAAGCAATTCCTCGGATGCCGCAGCCACCAACTTACCCGCCGAAAGATCTTCTCCGCCAAACCAGTTGCTCACCACTCCGCCTGCTGCCGTCACGACCGGCAGCAAGGCGTTCATGTCGTGAGGGGCCAGACCGCTCTCGATGACGAGGTCCAGGCCGCCGGCGGCGAGCCGTGCGTAGGCGTAGCCGTCGAGACCATAGCGGGTCAGCCGCACCCGCTCCCTCACGCGTTCGAAGCCGCCGCGCTCGCTTGCCGTGAACAGGTATGGATCGGTGGTCGACAGCCGCGCTTCGGCGAGGCTGCGGCAGCCGCTGGTGCGAAGCACGCTTCGCCCGGTTTCGGTAATCAGATGACCGACCTCGCCATGTCCCACGAAACGTTCGCCGAGGCGCGGCGTCTCGATCACGCCTACCACCGGGCGCCCCTCATCCAGCAGCGCGATCAGCACCGTCCAGCTTGGCAGGCCGCAGATGAAGGAGCGGGTGCCGTCGATCGGATCCAGGCTCCAGCAATACCGGCCCGATGTGGCGGTCGGGCCGAACTCCTCGCCCTCGCTGCCATGATCGGGCCAGCGCTGCGCGATCAGATCTCGCATCACCCGCTCGACCGCGCGATCCGCCCGGGTCACCGGATCGAAGGCCGCGCCGCCGCTCTTGTCCTCGACACCCCATTCAGACGAGTCCCAGCGCAACGCCTCATTCCGCGCCGCGTCGGCGACATCCTCGGCGAAGGCCGCATAGGCCGCAAGATCACTCAACCTTCTCTCCTTCCACCGCATGCCGGGAACGAAGGACGGCGACGACCTCGTTCCAGCCGAAACCCCGCGCTTCCATCAGGACGGCCACGTGATACATCAGGTCCGCGACCTCCTCTGTGCACTGTTCCGGCGACGAGCCGGCGGCAGCCAGCGCGACCTCGACGCCTTCCTCGCCGATCTTCTGGGCAATGCGCGCTGGTCCCTGAGCAAGCAGCTTCCGAGTGTAGCTCTCCTCGCTCCCGCCGGCGGCCCGGTCGGCGACGATGCGCGAGAGTTCGGCAAGCCATTCCGGCCCGTCACACACAACCTCGCCGAAACAGCTGGCGGTGCCGCGGTGGCACGTCGGCCCCTCGGGATCGACGAGGACGAGCAAGGCATCGCCGTCGCAGTCGGCATGCACAGAAGCGACGCGAAGCGCGTTGCCGCTCGTCTCGCCCTTGGTCCACAGCCGCTGCTTCGACCGGCTCCAAAAGGTAACGCGCCCGCTTTCGAAAGTCGCATCGAGCGCTTCGCGGTTCATGTATCCGAGCATCAACACCCGCGCGGAGTTCCGGTTCTGCACCGTCACCGGCAACAGGCCGTCCATTTTCTGCCAGGCCAACAACCCGGCGTCTTCAGCCGTCAGCGGCGCATTTCGATCCCGCATGTCGCGAGAAACTCCTTCAGATCGGGAATGGCGATGAGCCGGTCGTGGAAAACGCTTGCCGCAAGCGCGCCGCTCGCGCCCGCGTCGACGAACGCGTCCCGGAAATGCTCCGGCGTGCCGGCTCCTCCCGAGGCGATCACCGGGACCGACACGGCTTGAACGACCGCCCTGGTGTGGGCGATGTCGTAGCCGCCGCGCACGCCGTCCCGCCGCATGCAGTTGAGCACGATCTCGCCCGCGCCCCGGGCCGCTGCTTCTCTAACCCAGTCCAGAGTCGAGCGTCCGGCATCGCGAGTGGCGTCCGGTGAACCGGTATATTGTTGGACGACATGGCCGTTGCCGACGGCGAGGCTGTCGACGCCGACCACCGCGCACTGGCTGCCGAAGTCACGCGCGATTTCCTCGATAAGCTGCGGCCGCTCCAGCGCCGGCGAATTGATCGAGATCTTGTCGGCCCCGGCGTCGAGGCAGGCCGCGGCCTGGTCTCGGCTGCGAATGCCGCCGGCGACGGTGAACGGGATGTCGATGATACGTGCGATTCGCCGCACCCAGTCGAGATCGAGGCTTCGGCCCTCGGGGCTCGCGCCGATGTCGTAGAAAACGAGCTCGTCGGCCCCTTCCTTGCGGTAGCGCAACGCCTGATCGAGGATGCCGCCGGCGTCGCGGTGGTCGCGGAACTGAACGCCTTTGACGACGCGGCCGTCCTTCACGTCGAGGCAAGGGATGATCCTACGCGCAGGCATCGAGCGCCTCCGCGAGCGTGAAGCGCCCTTCCCAGACCGCCTTGCCCACGATGGCGCCTGCAGTGGTCAGGCGGCGCAGATCGTCAAGCGAGGCAACACCGCCCGAGGCCTGAATCTCCGCCGTGGACAGGCGCTGGGCCGCCTCTTCCAGCAACGCGAAATTGGGCCCGGCAAGCATGCCGTCGCGCCCGACATCGGTGAGCAGGATTTGGCGCGCCTCCGGATATAGCGCCGCCGCGTCCCACAGCGACAAGGTCGAGGCTTCGGTCCAGCCGGAAGCGACCACCCACGGCGCGCCGCCATCGATTCGAACGTCAAGCGAAAGGGTGATCCGCTCCGCGCCGAACTCCGTAAGCAAGGCTCGCACGAGATCCGGTTGCTTGACCGCGAGACTGCCGATCACGACGCGCGACACGCCCGCATCCAGCATCTGCGCGATCTGACCGCGGGTTCGAAACCCGCCGCCGACTTGCAGCTTCAGCTCCGCCGCGCCGGCCAGGCGCGTGATCAGCGCATGTTGCACAGGCTCGCCGGCTTTTGCGCCGTCGAGATCGACGACATGTGCCCATTCGGCGCCGGCCGCGGCAAACTCCGCCAGAGCTTCCGCGGGGTCGACCGGATAAGCAGTCGAGTCGTCGAACCGCCCCTGCCGAAGGCGCACGACGCGGCCGCCCATCAGGTCCATTGCAGGATAGAGGATCATGAGGCGAGCCAGGCCTGAAGAAAGCGCGCGCCGGCCTCGCCCGAACGCTCCGGGTGGAATTGCGCCCCCCAGTAATTCCCTTTTGCGACCACGGCGGGAATCTCGCGGCCATAATCTGCCGACGCACGCGTTGCCGCGCCGGTGTCGCAGGCGAAGCTGTGTGCGAAATAGACATAGTCGCCATCGCGCAGCCCGATTTCGGGATCAGATACGGCAAGCCGGCTCCATCCCATATGCGGCACCGGCCGCTCCGACGCCGGCTCAAGCTTGCGGACACGACCGGGGACGATGCCGAGGCACGGAACCCCGTCCTCCTCGGTCGAATCGAACAGCAATTGCATGCCGAGACAAATGCCGAGCACGGGCTGGCGAAGGGACCGAAGAGCGTCCCCGAGGCCAAGCGCTTCGATCCGCTCCATGGCGAAGCCCGCGGCTCCGACACCCGGCAGCACGACCCGTTCCGCGGAGGCCATCCGGTCGGCGTCGTCGGTCACCAGCGGCGTCGCGCCGAACCGCTCGAGCGCGATGGCGACCGATCCCAGGTTGCCGCACCCCAAATCCACGATGGCCAGGGTCACAACATGCCCTTCGTGCTGGGCAGGGTGTCGCCGTCCATCCGGACCGCCTCGCGAAGCGCCCGGCCTAACGCCTTGAAGCAGGCTTCGGTCTTGTGGTGGTCGTTCTCGCCCGTCACGCGCACGTGGACCGAGGCGCCGAGGCTGTCGGCGATCGAGCGGAAGACGTGAGCCGTCATCTCGGTCGGATAGGCACCGATATGGCTCGCCTCGAACCGTCCTTCGAAGACGCTGCTTGGCCGGCCGGAAAGATCCACGAGCACCTGCGCCTGCGCCTCGTCCATCGGCAGTGCGAACCCGAACCGGCCGATGCCTCGTCGCTCGCCGAGCGCCTTCGACAAGGCGGAGCCGAAGGCGATGGCGCAATCCTCGATGCTGTGATGCCCGTCCACGGCGAGATCGCCGTCGCAGGTGAGGACGAGCGAGAAACCGCCATGCGCAGCCACCTGGTCAAGCATATGGTCGTAGAAGGGAATGCCGGTCGCAATTCGCCGGGGTTCCGCGCGATCAAGATCCACTGCCACCGCGATCCGAGTCTCGCGCGTATCCCGCGCCAGCTCCGCACGACGGCCCGGCGCTCGAGCCTCGCCAACCCAGAACGCGGCGAGCGCCGAGTCATTCTCCTCGGGAGTCCCGATGGTCAGCCGGACGCCGCCCGGCGCCGCATTCTCGCGGAAGCGTAGCCTGATGCCGAGGTGGTCCAGCCGGCGAGCGAGCGCCGGCGCGTCCTCCACCTCCAGGAAAAGAAAGTTGCCGCCGCCATTTCGTACCCTGCGCACCAACGGCGAAGCCAGGAGGCGCTCCGCCAACCGTGCTCGTTCCGTCCGGATCCGCTCGATCCGTTCCTCGTGCACGGCGCGCCGCGACGGCGCCAGCGCAGCAAGCGCGGCCTCGATCGACAAAGTCGGCAGCGGATAAGGAGGCAGCGCCCGCTGCAGCAGGCCGATCAGCTCGGCATTCGCTATCGCAGCTCCGATGCGCGCGCCGGCAAGGCCGTAAGCCTTGGAGAGGGTGCGCAGAACGACCAGGTTCGGCCGTCTTGCCGCCTCTTCGGAGAGGCTCACGACATCGGCGAACTCGATATAGGCCTCGTCCAAGACGATGAGGGTGTCCGGCAGCGCGTCGGCGATCTCCAGCACCTGGGCGGGTGCCACCGGGTTGCCGGTGGGGTTGTTCGGCGAGCAGATGAAGGCGAGCTTCAGCTTCGGCTCGGCCCGCGCGGCAGCCAGGAAGGCGTCGCTGTCCAGATCGAAATCGGACGTCAGCCTCGCCTCCGCGACACGTGCTCCCTGGAGCCGGGCGAAGTGGGCGTAAGCGGAGAAAGTCGGCGTCGCCACGAGCACCGCATCCTCGCCAGCCCGGCAGAAGATGCGGACGAGCAGGTCGATCGCATCGTCCGCGCCGCGCGTCATGACCAGCTCGTTCAGAGCGACGCCGTAGAGGCTCGCCATCACTTGGCGAAGACGGGCCGGCTGCGGCTCCGGATAGCGGTTGATCCCGGCGTCGAGGGCCGATGCGCCCAGCGGCGGGAACGGATTCTCATTGGCGTCGAGGCTGATTACGTCGGCTAGCCCGGCGGTCGCGCGCGCGCCGATGTCGAACGGAGGAAGCGCGAGTATTTCTGGTCGCGCAAGGCGCAATGCGAGCGAGTTCATGCCGGCACCTGCTCGAGCCGTGCCTCGGCCGCCCGCGCATGCGCCTCCAGCCCCTCGAGCCGTGCCAGGAGCGCGGCCGGGCGGGCGACCCGCTCCGCCGCGGCGTCGGTCAGCGTCTGGACGCTCATCGATTTGAGGAAGGTGTAGACCGAGACGCCGCTCCACGCCCGCGCCGCGCCGTCGGTCGGAAGCACGTGGCTCGACCCCGCAAGATAATCGCCGATCGTCTCCGCCGCGTTGCGCCCGACGAAGACCGCCCCGGCATTGCGGATTCGCTCCACCACCGAGTCTGCATTCCGAACGGCGAGCGAGAGATGCTCGGGAGCGTAGCCGTTCGCCACCTCGATCGCTTCGTCCACACTTTCCGTGAGGATAGCACGCGCATTGGCGAGCGCGCCGCGAACGGCGTCCTCGCGCGGCAGCAAGGCCGCCTGCGCCTCGACCGCGCAAAGCACGGCGGCTGCAAAACTCTCGCTGTCCGTCACCAGCACCACCTGGGCGGCAGCGTCATGTTCGGCCTGGCTCAGCAGGTCGGCCGCGACGATCTTGGGATCGGCGCTGTCGTCGGCGATCACCATCAGCTCGCTTGGGCCGGCGGGAAGGTCGATCGCCGGCCCGCCTTCGAGCGCCGCGACCTGAGTCTTCGCCTCAGCGACCCAGGCATTGCCCGGCCCGCAGATCTTGTCGACGGGCGCGATATCGCCCGCGCCGAAGGCGAGCGCCGCGACGGCCTGGGCGCCGCCGACGGTCCAGATTGCCTCGATGCCGCAAAGCTCCGCCGCCAGCGCCACCGCCGGGTCGAGGCCGCCCTCGCCTCGCGGCGGTGTGACCACGACAAAGTCTCGCACGCCGGCCGCGCGGGCCGGCAGCGCAAGCATCAGGAGCGAGGAGAAAAGCGGAGTCGCTCCGCCCGGCACATAGAGCCCAACTCGATCGATCGCGCGCCACGTCTTGCGGACGGTGAGACCTGGGATCGTCTCCACCTCGATGTCCGCAGGGCGGCTGCGCTCGTGAAACAAGGCAATGTTCCGCGCAGCGAACGCAATCGCTTCCACCTGCTCGGCATCGAGCAGGCGCCGAGCTCCGGCCGCCGCCGGCGCGACCTTCTCCAGGCCCGGATCCTGGCCGTCGATGCGCCGCGCCTCATCGCACAGCGCGGGCCACCCGCCGCCCCGAACCCGATCGATGATCGAGCGGACAACGTCCTTGAGCGCGCGGTCGCTACGCTCCTCCGGCCGCGCGAGCGCACGTCGCCGCTCGGCAGCGCCCAATGTCTTCCAATCGAGGATTTTCACATCATCATCTTTTCAATGGGGAGGACGAGAATGGCCGACGCGCCGGTCGCCTTCAGCTTCTGAAGGGTCTCCCAAAAGACCGATTCCTGGCAGACCGCGTGGACCGCGAAATGGCCCGGCCGCTGGTGGAGCGGCAGGATCGTTGGAGCCTCCGCGCCCGGCAGCAGCGCGCTGATCGCCGGCAGCGCCTCTTCGGGCGCGTTCAACATGATGTACTTCGACTCTTTGGTCGCGAGTACCCCGTCGATGCGGCTGAGCAGCCCGGCGACTTGCTCTTCCCCCGCTGGGGACACCGGCTTGCGGGTACGAATGAGCACCGCCTCGCTCTCGAACACCGTCTCGACCGGACGAAGGCCGTTGGCCTCGAGGGTCGCGCCCGTCGAAACGAGGTCGCAGATGAAGGGCGCGATCTGGAGCCGCGGCGCCAGTTCGACGGCGCCGTTCATCTTCACCACCGTTGCCCTGATCTGGCGGTCGTCAAGGAAGTTCTGAACGGTGCGCGGATAGGAGGTCGCGATCCGAGCGCCCTCGAGCGACCCTATGCCTTGCCACTCTGCTGTTTCCGGAGCGGCGAGCTTCAGCGTGCAGCGCCCGAAGCCGAGCTGGGCGACCACATCGCAGCGGGGCTCCAGCTCGCCGAGTTCGAACTCGCGAAGCACGTTGCCGCCCACCACGCCAAGCTCGCACACGCCGTCGGCGACGAAGGTGGGGATGTCATCGTCGCGCACGAACATGAGGTCGGCCGGGAAATTCTCGACCCGCGCCGTCAGCTCGTTCTTGCCGTTCTGGACCCTGAGGCCTGCATCGCGAAGCAGCGCGCGGCTGAGCTCCGACAGCCTGCCCGATTTCTGAATGGCGATGTGGAGGCGCGGGGCGTCAGCGAGCATTCTTGCCCTCCATCGCATCGAGGGCCCGCCGGTAGCCCCGATGGGGCTCCTGCTTCAGGAAGCGCGCCACCCGGACGACGGTCGTCGTGCTGACCCCCGTCGCCTCCTGGATCTCCCGGTAGGAAAGCTCGTCCTGATCGAGCAGCCGCGCAACTTGCCACCGCTCGGCGAGGGTTTTGATCTCCGCAGGCGTGCAAAGATCGACCAGCAGGCGTCGCATTTCCTCTCCGGTCTCCGGCGTCAACAAAGCAGCGCAGAGGTCATCGGTGAGCCGATCCATATCTTTCGTGGGTGCCAAGGGAGGAGCGTCCGGCATTCACATTGTTCCAACGTGCTAATACAGTGGAACGCGCAGCTAATGCCTGAGCTTGCCGAGTTCAACCCCTCAACCTCAGAGCCTTTTCACGAGGAGGCGAGGTCCGGACCAGACTTCTCCCGCGTGTCCGTTTTCGGGTAGCGGTCAAGCTGCTAGGAGCGGCAGCTATGGGCGCAAAGCGGACATCAAGCCGATGAGGCGGTCTCTAATCAGGGCGCCTGGGCACCCGATCCCCGGCGTCACGCGGTTACCTGCTGCTCGGGTCAGCCGTCGCTACGGCCGGTCGGCGATGAGCCGCTGAATGTCCGGGTGATCAGCATCAGCGCGCTGGAGCAGCACCTCGATGACCGCATTAATCTGTTCATCGCTCGGGATGAGCCGGGTTGGACTTTCCCACCACCAATCGTGAAGAGCCGAGCAGAGCGTAACGGGCTCCGCAGTGGCAACTTCCTCGCGCGTGGGGATGTAACAACCCATGCCGATCATACCGCGATGCTCCTCCATGACGGCCTTGATGTCGTCCAGGGTAAAGCCGAACCGGTCCTCGCGATCATTATTCATTGGTCTGGTCCACGTTGGCAGAGAGTGGCTCGATGTCGGGTGCCCGCCAACAGATCGTTATCTTCGGTTTCGGGAAACTCTGGTTGATCGTTTTCCCCGCGGATACGGCCGTTTCGGGTGACCTCGCTTAGAGACGGTCGCGTGCTTATCGACGAGGCCTCCGCGCTCGCAGGCATCTCAAGAGTAGTTGGCATGATGGCGGGCGAAGAAGCTGAACGCCGCCGGACCCTCGCCTCTTTCGAATGCAGTGAGCACCTCCCTCAAAGCCGGCGTCACGAACAAGGGCAAGGACGGCACTGGGGCGTCGATGCCGCGAGCCACGCGCGCGCGGTTGGCAAGACCCGCTCCCATTTCCGCGGCCAGCCGCCGCCGGAACTCCCCCTCGCTTCGCGCAGCGGCGACCGCGAAATAGATGGTCAACCCTTCCGGTCGCGAAATCGTCGACGCTGCCGAGCCAAAGCGAGACCGCCAGTCGATCCCCTCTAATTCTTTCCAAGGAGCACTCCGGATCATCCCTGGACGCTGCGCGGTTAACGCCATGAAGCGCGATGCGAGCCTGGTGACGGGGTTCGCTCCGGCTGAGTCCACCGCAGCGATGAGATCGTGGATCTGATCCAGCTTGGTAAGCGCCGGCCAACGCCGACCGGGTGGAACAGATTTCAGTGACTCAGCAACGTCAGTGGGATTGCCGTTCCCCGCGTTTGGCTTAGCAAATTTGAATATCGCCGACATGCGCTGGCGCAGTCGGTGGGACGTCTCTATGGCGCCCCGCTGTTGGACCGGCCTGAGGACTGCCAAAACCAAAGCCTCGTCGATGTCGGTGACGGCGAGAGAGCCGATGGCCGGAAATACGTCACGTTCCAGGCTCGTAAGCACGTCATCAGCGTGAACCTTCGTCCACCTATCCTTCTGAAGTTCATGCCATTCGCGGGCGAACCGCTCGAATGTGTTTTCATGGCGAGCAACGTTCGCGAGCCTAGCCTTCTTTCGCTCATAGGCGGGATCACGCCCTTCGCGGAGCAGGCGCTTCGCATCGTCCCGCATCTGCCGTGCCGCCACCAAGCCAATTTCCGGGTAGGCCCCGAGGACCAGTCTCCTTTCTTTGCCCCCAAAGCGGTACTTCAGGCGCCAAGAGCGGTGGCCTGACTTTGTCACGAACAGGTGCAAACCGCCGGAATCGCTAAGCTTGTAGTCCCGGTCAGCGGCCTTCGCTTTTCGAACTGCGGCATCTGTCAGCATGCCCCCACTCCCGTACGCAGATGCCCCCAAAATGCCCCCAAGCCGTTCCGGATTTGACCGGATCGGATCGGACGCCCTTGGAAAGCATAACGCCAGAAAGTTGAGGAATTCTCAGCGATTCCGGATGCGGTCGGATGCGGCTGGAAAGCCAGGTGGCGGAGCGGGAGGGATTCGAACCCTCGATACGGTTTTGCCGTATACTCACTTTCCAGGCGAGCGCCTTCGACCACTCGGCCACCGCTCCGCATTGCTCTGGAAGGCCGGCTATCTAGTCGCGCGACGGCGAGGCGGCAAGCGCCTCTATTCGCGTGGCGAGCGCGATGTCCTTGGCGCTGAGGTCGCCCGCATCGTGGGTAGTGAGCGCGATGTCGACTCGGTTCCATACGTTCGACCATTCCGGGTGATGGTTCGCCCTCTCCGCCTCCAGGGCGACACGGGTCATGAAGCCGAACGCCTCATTGAAATCGCGGAAGGTGAAGCGCTTTCGGATTGCGCCATGTGCAGGATCCCAGTCCCAGCCGGGGAGACCGTCAAGCGCCTCCGAGCGCTCCTGGTCGCTGAGCTTTGCCGCCACCCCTTCCTCCCAATGGCTCTTTGCCTCTATGTCCTCCGATCGTGACGGATCGTCAAACCTTCGCGCCCGACGCGGCGGCGTTCGAGCGGCTCGCCGAGGCCGCGCTTGCTCGGCTGCCGGAACAGTTCCGGGCCCTGATCGAGGGCGTCGTCCTGCGCATCGAGGAGGAGCCCGACGAGGCCCTCGTCGCCGAGATGGGGCTGGAAAGCGTCTATGAGCTGACCGGCCTCTATTCCGGCCGCTCCCTTCGCGAGGCGAGCAGCTGGGCGTCCGGCGAGCATCCGCCGATGATCCACCTCTACCGAATCCCGTTGCTGGTCGAATGGGTCGAGACCGGGGTCGCCCTCGAAGACCTCATCACCCACGTCATCGTCCATGAGGTCGGCCACCATTTCGGCCTCAGCGACGACGACATGCACGCGCTGGAGGACCAGGCCGGGTGAGCGGCGGCGGCGGCTCGCCTTTGCTGGAGATGAAGGTCGTCGAGGGGTGGCGCGGCGGCCGTCTCCTGTTCGAGGCGTTCGATCTTCGCCTCGGCCCGGGCGAGGCGGCAATGGTCACCGGCCCGAACGGCATCGGAAAGTCGAGCCTGCTTCGCATCGCCGCCGGTCTGCTCCCTGTACGCGCTGGCACGGTCACGCGCGCCGACGCTGCGCTCGCCGACGAGAGCCTTGCGCTCGAGCCCAGGCGGACGCTGGCCGAGGCCCTTGGCTTCTGGGCGCGGCTGGACGGCGTCTCGGCGATTCCAGGAATGGAGGCGATGGGGATTGCCCATCTCGCCGAAATACCGGTGCGAATGCTGTCGACCGGCCAGCGCAAGCGTGCGGCGCTTGCGCGGGTGCTCGCATGCAACGCGCCTCTCTGGCTTCTCGACGAGCCCGCCAACGGCCTCGACGCCGAGGGCCGCGAGCGGCTCGAGAAAGGCATGGCCGCGCACCGGATCCGCGGCGGCGCCATCCTCGTCGCGACGCACCAGCCGCTTCATCTCCCCGATTGCGCTCGGGTGGAGCTGGCATGATGCTCCTCGTCGCGCGTGAGTTGAGGCTGGCCGCCGGCGGCGGCGCCGCGACCTTGCCGCTGATCTTCTTCCTTCTGGTCGCCACCCTGTTCCCGTTCGCCGTGGGGCCCGACGGGCCGCTGCTCGCTCGGACCGGCGGCGGCGCCCTGTGGATGGCGGCGTTGCTCGCGGCGCTGCTGCCGGTCGACCGCCTCGTCGAGCCCGACCTCGCCAGCGGCACGCTCGACCAGTTCGCGCTTCGCGGCATCAGCGAGGAGATGATCGCGCTGGCCAAGCTGATCGGTCACTGGCTGAGCTTCGGCCCCCTTCTCATGCTCGCCGCCTTCCCCGCGGCGGCTCTGATGGGCCTGCCCGAACAAGTGCTTTGGCGCCTGGAGCTCGGCCTTCTCGTCGGGACGCCAGGCCTTGCCGCCCTCACTCTGGGGGTGGCGGCGATCACCGCGAGTCTCCGCCGAAGCGGTGCTCTTGCCGGCCTGCTCATGCTCCCGCTCGCGGTGCCTCTGCTGATCTTCGGCGCAGGCCTGGTCGAGCGCGGCAACGAGAATGGCGCGCTTCAGCTCCTCGCCGCCGCGTCCCTGCTCCTCGTCGCCGGCGCGCCGTTCGCCGCCGGCGCAGCGATCAGGGCCGGGCGGGAGTAGTTCGGCGCGAGCACGCCTCGCGCACCTCGCCGATCCTGTCGCCGAGCCGGGCCAGGTCCCAGCGATAGACCCTGTCCGTCGTGCCCTCGGGCCCGGTGAAATAGATGTTGCGGCCGGCGATCATCGCTCGGACCAGCCGACCCTCGCCTTCCTCATCGACGGCCAGGCGCCATTTGTCGCCGCCGAGCCAGGTCAGCGGCAGCCGCGCCGGCGCGCCATCGTCGACCTTGAACGAGCCGAAGGAGGGCCCCGGCTGGCCCGCCGGCGCATGCACGAGCTCCAGCCAGAACCAGCTGCGGCGCGCTCCGCAGAACAGGTTGAGCAGAGGCCGCCGTCCGTCGATCGAATCTTCCGACTGCAGGGTCACCGTGAAGGCGTCGTCGTCCGCCTGGCCGTTGGCCTGGGGCTGCTCGCCGGAACAGGACAGCAAAGCTCCAGCCAGTGCCAGAGCGGCGAGCCTCACCCGTCGCGGCTCCACCGCGCGAAGATCGCCGTTGGAAGGAGCAGTCCGCGCGCTTCCTCGCGCACCGCCATGTCGCCGCACTCGACCCTGCCGCCGAGGTCGCCGAGCGCCTGGTTGAGTAGCTCGCCGATCGCCAACGCCGACATGCGCACCGCATAGACAGTGAGCACGAGGAATCGGCTGTCCGTGTCGAGAAGCTTGCGGCAATCGGCGATGAGGCCCGGCAGGCCCTCTTCCAGCCGCCACACCTCGCCGGTCGGCCCGCGGCCGAACTTGGGCGGGTCGAGGATGATCCCGTCATAGCGCCGCCCGCGGCGAACCTCGCGCGCGGTGAACTTGGCGGCGTCGTCGATCATCCAGCGGATTGGCCGATCGGTCATGCCGCTCAATGCCGCATTGGCCTTGCCCGCCTCGACCGACTTCTTCGACGCGTCGACATGGGTGAGCCGGGCCCCGGTCGCGGACATCGCAAGCGTTCCGACGCCGGTATAGCCGAACAGGTTCATGGCCTCGCTGCCCTCGCCGAGCCGCTGGCGCATCCACGCCCATTGCGGCGCCATGTCCGGGAAGAAGGCGAGGTGGCGGAACGGCGTCGCCTGGGCTCGGAAGCGCACTTCCTCCCAATTCAGCTCCCAACCCTCGCGCGGAACCGGCCGTGCGAACTGCCAGCGCCCGCCGCCGTCCTCGTCGCTGCCCGGGATGAACTCGCCGTCGGCGTCCCACTCGGCCGAAGCGGGAGCCCACATCGCCTGAGGCTCCGGGCGGATGAAACGATAGGGGCCGTAGCGCTCCAGCTTGCGGCCATGGCCGGAGTCGACCAGGCCGTAATCGGCCCAGGGCTCCGCGATCAGGGTGTCGAGCTTCACGCCGCGCGGACCGCCGGGACTCCGATCGTCGCTCGCGCCTTCGGCCCAGCAAGCATGCGCGCGCCCGCCGCCCGCACCTGGTCGAGAGTCACAGCGTCGATCTCGGCGACCGTTTCGGAGGGTTCGCGGAGATCGCCATAGGTCGACAGCGTCCTCGCCACGTAATTGGCCTGGCCCCAACTGCTCTCCAGGCTGAGCAATAGCCCCGCCTTCGCCTGGGCCTTGGCGCGCTCGAGCTCGCGCTCGCTGAGGTCGCTCGCGGCGCGGGCGAGCACGTCGAGAATGAGGTCCGACGCGGCCGCCGCCTGGCGCCGCGATGTCGCCGCATAAGCGTAGAAAATCCCGCTATCGCGATAGGGCGTCAGCGAGGCCCACACTGAATAAGCAAGCCCCCGCTCCTCGCGAACCGCCTGGAACAGCCGGCACGACGCCCCGCTTCCGACGACGTCGGCGAACAGGCGCGAAGCATAATAATCGGGATGCGGGTGGCACGGAGCGGCGAAGGCCGCGGTGAGGTGCGCCTGGTCCGCGCGCGCCCGGCTCGCCCGCACTCCGCCGCCGAAATGGGCGGCCTCGGCATGGTCGATCAGGCCCGCCGGCAACGCTCCGAACCGTACGGCGGCAAGCTCGACAAGCCGCTCGTGATCGACCTTGCCGGCGGCGACCAGGGTCACGCTTCCGGCGCGATATTGCGACGTCCGCCAGCCATGGAGGTCGTCGACGGTGATCGCGGCGATGCTTCCTTCGTCGCCGAGCACCGAGCGGCCGAGCGGCTGGTCGGGATAGGCCGCGGTCCACAGCTCGTCGAAGATGATGTCCGACGGCGTGTCGCGCGCCTCGCCCAGCTCCTGGAGAACCACCTCCTTCTCGCGCGCGAGGTCGTCGGCGGCGAAATGGGGATGGAGGATCATGTCCGAGAGAAGCTCGATTCCGAGCGGCAGGTGCTCGGCGAGAAGGGTCGCGCTGAAGCTCGTCCCTTCGCGGTCGGTGGCGGCATTGAGGTCGCCGCCGACATCCTCGATCGCCTCGCTGATCTCGCGCGCGGTTCGCCCGCCCGCGCCCTTGAACACCATATGCTCGTAGAGATGGGCGATTCCGTTGAGCGCGGCCGGCTCGTGCCGCGACCCCGCTTCGGCATAGAGGCCGACCGCGACGGTCTCGAAGCCGGGCATCGCTCGGCTGGCGACGCGAAGGCCGTTGGGCAGGGTGGTGAGCTTCATCATGGAGGCGCGGAACTTAAGAGTTCGGGGCGCCGCCCGCAACCGAGCGGCGGCGACCCCGCTTCGGGCCGAGCACGAGCCGCGCTGCCGATCCCCCGCCGCGCCGCCCGCTGAACAACAGGCCGCCGTCGAGATAGGAAGGATCGCCCATCTCGGCGACGAAGCGCCGCGCCCAATCCGCGCTGACCGAGTCGGTCTGGCGGTCAAGCTCCACCTCGGAAAGGTCGGCGCTGACTCCGGAGAGGCCGAGCAGCCCCGCGATGGCATCGATCGACCTCTGCGGGTCTTCGGCGACCTCCTCGTAGACCAGGCGAAGCGGCCGGATGCCGTTGCGGGCGAAATAGCATTCCCAGCGCGCCTGGCCGTGGGCGAGGCGGGTCAGCCGGTCGGCGATGAGCCGCCCGCCGTAACGCGGCTCGCCGCCGGCCCGAACGGTCGATTTGTACTGGCCAGTCTGCTGGGCTCGGACCAGCGAGATCGCCTGGGCGAGGAGGTCGTTGCGGCGCAGGTGGATGAAATGGAGGCCCGGGAGCCGCTCCGCCCACCTCGTCCGCTCCGCCAGGTCGAAATGGGGCGAGAAGACCTTGAACCCGTAGATGCCGTTGTCGCTGCTCGCCTTGTCGAGCTTGTCGGCGAGCACCGCCGGGTCGCGGAGCATTTGCTCGACCACATCCGGCCGAGCGAACAATTCCCAGGGATTGCCGAGTTTGCCTGTCGACTTGAGCAGGCGGGCGAGAAAGGTGCTTCCCGACCGAGCCTCGCCGCAGATCACATAGCCCTTGCGGGGACTCACGCCGCTCCCCCCGGCTTCCTCCGCCGAAGCGCGAGCACGTAGATCACTGCGGCGGCAAGCGCGAAGAAGAACCATTGGACGGCATAAGCGAGGTGGTTGTTCGGGATGTCCTCGACCCGCGGCGGAGCGCTGGTCTCGAGCCCGGGCGCGGCCTGGGCGGCAGTGAGGATGATCGGGTGGCCCGGCTCGGTCGTCCCGACCACCCCCGCGACCGTCGCCGGAAGGGTCAGCCGGCGCGCCGCATCCGGTCGCTGCGACCAGCCGGAATTGACCTGGAGCCGCCCCGCCCATCCCGGCTCGCCCGGCCGGCACGGCACGTAGAAAGCATAGCCGCTCGCTCCGGCGAGGCTTCGGCCGGCGCGGGCGCTGACCTCGACGTCGCGCGCTCTGCAGCTCACCAGCGCTCGGCGGAAGGCGATCGGCCGTTCCGGCATATCCGTCCCGAGCAAGGGATCGAGATCGATCGCGGGCTGGCTCTGCGCGGCGGCGAGCTCGACGAGCATCCGCTCCTTCCACTGCGCACGCTGAAGCTGCCACACGCCGAGGGCGATCATCACCGCTACCGCGGCCGCGACGAGGATCGTCGGAACGATCGGAAGCCGCCTCACCGCCTATCCCCGTGCCGGGCCTCGGCGGCCCCGCGGCGATATTCGAGGATAAGCAGAAGCGCCTTGGCGATGCGAAGGCTTCCGATCACTGCGGCGGTGCCGATGGGCACCCACAGAAGCAGGTGAACCCAGAAAGGGGGCTCGGCGGCAAGCTCGAGCCACACCGCGAGAGCAGTGAGCAGCGCGCCCACTCCCAGGGTGAGGAAGGCCGCCGGCCCGTCGCCGACGTTGAAGGCGGAGAAATCGAGACCGCAGGCCTGGCAATGGGGTGCGAAGCGCACCGGCCCGGCGAACAAGGTCTTGTTGTCGCAGCGCGGGCACAGGCCGCGGAGCGCCGCCTGGAACGCTCCACTCCCGCTTGCGGGAGGGGTCGGGGGTGGGGTCACGGGCATCGCGCGCGGCGGCTCCTGAAGGCCCACCCCTTGATCCCCTCCCGCAAGCGGGAGGGGAGATTTGAGATCAATGATATTGGGCGCCCCAACCGCCCCACACGTAGATGCACAGGAAGAGGAACAGCCACACCACGTCGACGAAGTGCCAGTACCAGGCGGCAGCCTCGAAGCCGAAATGCTGCCGGGGCGTGAAGTGGCCCTTATGCGCACGGATCGCGCAGATGATCAGGAAGATCGTCCCGACGATGACGTGGAAGCCGTGGAAGCCGGTCGCCATGAAGAAGACCGACGTATAGACGTTGTCGCCGAAGCCGAACGGCGCGTGCATATATTCGTAGGCCTGGACTCCGGTGAAGACGAGGCCAAGGCCGACGGTCAGCCAAAGGCCCTGGATCAGCCCCTTGCGGTCGCCGTGGATGAGCGCGTGGTGGGCCCAGGTCACGGTCGTTCCCGAGCAGAGCAGGATCATCGTGTTGAGCAGCGGCCAAGTGAACGGATCGAGGACGTGCATGCCCTCGGGCGGCCACACTCCGCCGACGCTCTCCACCGCGGACGGGAACAGGGACGCGTTGAAATAGGCCCAGAACCAGGCGACGAAGAACATCACCTCGGAGGCGATGAACAGGATCATTCCGTAGCGCAGGTGGAGCTGGACGATCGGGGTATGGTCGCCGCGATGGGCCTCGCGGACGACGTCCACCCACCAGCTGAACATCGTGAACAGGACGCCGATCACTCCGGCGCCGAACACCCAGGGGCCGCCGGTGCCGAAATGGTCCGGGTGGAACCACATGACGAGGCCGAGGAACAGCACTCCGGCGCTGATCGATCCGATCAGCGGCCACAGGCTCGGCTCGAGGATGTGATACTGGTGGTTCTTGGCTCCAGCCATGCGTTTCGTCCCTGTCGATCGTTCCGGCTCGCGCCGTCTTTGGGTTGCCTCTAGCTTCCGCTTTGCGGCTGCTCAACCGGATAAAAGGTGTAGGAAAGCGTGATCTCGGTGATGTCCCTCGCGTCGGGATCGTCGAGGATCGCCGGATCGACGTAGAAGATCACCGGCATCTGCACTTCCTGCCCCGCCTGGAGCGTCTGCTCGGTGAAGCAGAAGCACTGGATCTTGTTGAAATATTTGCCGGCCTGGACCGGAGTGACGTTGAACGTCGCGGTGCCGGTCAGCGCGTGGGTGGACATGTTGCGGGCGCGGTAGAGCGCCATGTTGCGCTGGCCGATCGGAACGGTGCGGTGGGTCTGCACCGGCTGGAAGCGCCACTGGAGGTTGCGGTCGGTGTTGGCGTCGAAGCGGATGCTGACCGACTGACCGGGCACCGGCCGCACCTGCGCGGCGACCGCCTCGTCCACCTTCATCGTGGTGCCGGCGAAGCCCGTCACCTGGCAGAAGATCCGGTAGAGCGGCACGCTCGCGAATGCGAGGCCGACCATCGCCACAACGATCAGTGCGGCGATTGCGGCGGTCCGGCCGTTCTTGCGCGCGAGCCGCTGCTTTTCGGCGAGGCTCGTCATTGCGCGCCCATCCGGGCGATGGTGATGAAGTAGAGAAGGATCACGAAGGCTGCGAGGGCGCCCCCCATCACCATCGATCGGGCGCGCTGGCGGCGGCGGACTTCTTTGTGGTCGAGGTCGGTCATGCGAGCAACATGCGGTCGGCGACGAGCGCGCCGAACAGCACGAAAAGATAGAGGACGGAATATTTGAACAAGGTCTTCTCCGGCCTCATTGCCGCCGGATCCTCGGATCGGTTGCGAAGCACCGGCCAGGCGAGAGCGATGAAGACCAGCGACAGGACCGAGGCGACAATTCCGTAGATCGCTCCGGTCTCGCCGAGCGGCCACGGGGCGACCGCCACCGCGGCCATGATGATCGTGTAGATGAACACCTGCTGCCGGGTGACCCGGAAACCGTGGGTCACCGGAAGCATCGGCACTCCGGCCTTCGCATAGTCGGTCCGCACGAACAGCGACAGCGCCCAGAAATGCGGCGGCGTCCAGGCGAACACCAGGGCAAAGAGAAGCACCGGCAGAAGCGCGACGTCGCCGGTCACCGCCGCCCAGCCGATCACCGGCGGGAAGGCGCCGGCCGCCCCGCCGATGACGATGTTCTGGGGAGTCCGCGGCTTCAGCCACATCGTGTAGATGACGACATAATAGAGGATCGACACGGTCAGCACCGCGGCCGCAAGCCAGTTGGTCGCGAGCCCCATCAGGAGCACTGAGAAAACCGACAGCGCGACCCCGAAGAACAGCGCCGAATCGCGGTCCATCCGGCCCGCCGGAAGCGGCCGCTTGGCGGTGCGCTTCATCTTGGCGTCCAGTTCCGCCTCATACCATTGGTTGAGCGCGCCGGCGGCGCCCGCGCCCAGGGCGATGCACAGGACTGCGGTGAAGGCGAGAACGGGGTGAAGAGTGCCCGGCGCCGCGAGCAGCCCGCACGCGCCCGTGAAGACGACGAGAGTCATCACCCGCGGCTTGGTCAGCGCGATGAAATCGCGCCATTCGGCGGGAAGGGTCGGTGAGCGGTCGGCGGCGATCATGATTGGCCCAGCCCTATAGGCCGGACTCCCCCTGGGGAGAAGGGCCATTTGCCCGCTACCGCATTGGTCCGGGCCGGAAACTGCCGGTGGCAGCTCAACCCTTCCCGCTCGTCCTGAGCGAAGTCGAAGGGCGTTTTCGAAGGCTCAGGGCGAGCGAGGATTGGGTGCCCTGCATTCATGCATTCCCCAGAAACGGAAGCGCCCGGAGTTTGCCCCGGGCGCTTCGCGTTTCAGCCTGAGCGGCCTGCCTTAATGATGCTTGGTGTCCTCGATCACCGGCAGGGTCTCGAACTGGTGGTACGGCGGCGGGCTGGACAGCGTCCATTCCAGCGTCGTGGCGCCTTCGCCCCAAGGATTGGCCGGCGCCTTCTTCCCGGCAACGAAGGTGTAGATGATGTTGAGGAAGAAGAAGATCATGCCGAAGGCCATGATCATGTAGCCGGTGGTGGCGAGCTCGTTCCACGGCTGGAAGGCCGGGGTGTAGTCCGGATAGCGCCGAGCCATTCCGTCCAGCCCGAGGAAGTGCATCGGGAAGAACAGGATGTTCACGCCCACGAAGAAGATCCAGAAGTGGAGCTGGCCGAGGATCTCGCTGTACATCCGGCCCGACATCTTCGGGAACCAGTAATAGAAGCCGGCGAACAGCGCGAACACCGCTCCCAGCGACAGCACATAGTGGAAGTGGGCGACGACGTAGTAGGTGTCGTGCATGTAGTTGTCGATGCCGCCGTTGGCGAGGACGACGCCGGTCACGCCGCCGACGGTGAACATGAAGATGAAGCCCAGCGCCCACATCATCGGCGTCTGGAAGGTCAGCGAGCCGCCCCACATGGTGGCGATCCAGCTGAACACCTTGATGCCGGTCGGGACCGCGATCACCATCGTCGCCGCGGTGAAGTACATCTTCGTGTTCACGTCCATTCCGACCGTGAACATGTGGTGAGCCCACACGATGAAGCCGATCACGCCGATCGCGACCATGGCGTAGGCCATGCCGAGATAGCCGAACACCGGCTTGCGGCTGAACGTCGCGACGATGTGGCTGATCATGCCGAAGCCCGGCAGGATCATGATGTACACCTCGGGGTGGCCGAAGAACCAGAACAGGTGCTGGTAGAGGACCGGGTCGCCGCCGCCTTCCGCGTTGAAGAAGTCGGTTCCGAAGTTGCGGTCCGTGAGGAGCATGGTGATCGCGCCCGCGAGCACCGGCAGAGCCAGCAGAAGCAGGAAGGCGGTAACCAGCACCGACCAGGCGAACAGCGGCATCTTGTGCAGCGTCATGCCCGGAGCGCGCATGTTGAAGATGGTCGTGATGAAGTTGATCGCGCCGAGGATCGAGCTCGCGCCCGCAAGGTGGAGCGAGAAGATCGCGAAATCGACCGCGGGGCCCTGGCTTCCGCTCGTCGAGAGCGGCGCATAGACCGTCCAGCCGGTGCCCGCGCCGAGCCCGCTTCCACCCGGCATGAACACCGAAGCGAGGAGCAGGAGGAAGGCCGGCGGAAGCAGCCAGAAGCTGATGTTGTTCATGCGCGGGAACGCCATGTCCGGCGCTCCGATCATGATCGGAACGAACCAGTTGCCGAAGCCGCCGATCATCGCCGGCATCACCATGAAGAACACCATGATGAGGCCGTGCGCGGTGATCAGCACGTTCCAGAAGTGGTTGGCGTTGTTGAAGTCCTGCGGACCCGCGCCGACCCAGGAGGCGAAGAAGTTCGCCCAGCCCTCGAGATACTGGATTCCGGGCTCGGCGAGCTCGACCCGCATCATGCCCGAGATTCCGCCGCCGATGATCCCCGCGATGATCGCGAAGATCAGGTACAGCGTGCCGATGTCCTTGTGGTTCGTCGACATGAACCAGCGGGCGAAGAAGCCCGGCTTATGGTCGGCATGTGCATCGTGATGGTCGTGGGCCGCCTCGAAGTGAGCGGCGTTGGCCGTGGTGTCCGTCATGATCTGTGCCTTACATGCCTTCCGGGGACCGCTCGCGAACCGTCGCCTGGTTCGTGGTGGCCTGAACTTCGTTGGTGGGTTGGACCGGCTCGCTGCCGTTCGCCTGCTCGGCCGCCAGAGCGTTGCCGAGCGTGTTCGCCTGGGTCGAATCCGGGTTGGCGGCAGCGGTCTGCGCACCCGGCATCGTGCCGCCCTTCGAGGCGACCCATGCCTGGAACGCGGCCGGGCTCACCACCTCGACTGCGATCGGCATATAGGCGTGGCGGGCACCGCACAGCTCGTAGCACATGCCGAAATAGAGGCCCTCGCGCTCGGCTCGGAACCAGGTCTCGTTGAGACGGCCGGGGACGGCGTCCATCTTCACCCAGAAAGCGGGAACGCCGAACGCGTGGATGACGTCCGCGGAGGTGACGATGAGCTTCACCGTGGCGCCGACCGGGACCACCATCCGCTCGTCGACCGCAAGTCGCGGAGCGCCGTCGGCGTCGGTGCGGAAGCGCGAGCCGGGCTCTGCGTCGGCCTGCTCCGGAAGCATGTTCGAGGTCAGCTCGATGCCATGGTCCGGATATTCGTAGGTCCAATACCATTGGTTGCCGATCACCTTGACGGTGAGGTCGGCGTTGGGCGGCGAATATTGGTTCGCGAGCAGCCGGATCGACGGCACCGCGATGACGATCAGGATGAGGACCGGAACCAGCGTCCAGATCACCTCGACCAGGGTGTTGTGGGTCGTGCGCGACGGCACCGGATTGGCGGCGCGGCGGTAGCGCAGGATCACGTAGATCATCAGGATGAGGACGATCAGGGTGATGATCGTGATCGCCGGCATCAGGATGTAATTGTGGAAGCCGGCGGCCTCGCGGCCGATCGGGGTGACCTGGTCCTGGAGGCCCATGCGGCCGTCGGGCTGGCCGATCGTCGGGTGCGGCAGGACGGAGCTGGAATAAGCCGGCTGGCCGGCTGGGGTCGCCTCGGCCGGAGTCGGGGACGCCGCGGCCTGCGCGTTGGCGCCGGCCTGCGGCTGGACGGCGGAGTCGGCGGGAGCCGGTGCCGAAGTTGGAGTATCGGACGCCTGCGCGGCGGGCGCGCTCTGGGCCGGCGCCTGCTGCGCCAGGGCCGCCGGGCCGAGGCCGAATGCGGCGGCGACGGCAATGAACTTAAGCCAGGTCTTCATCTAAGCCCCTCGAGACCGCCCGGACGGACGGTAGGTGGTTGCGCCGGGTCGCGCATTCGCGCGGCCTTATAGGCAGCCCGTCGGCGCGTCTCAAGCATGTTCAGCCCGCTTTCATATGCCTTGATGCGGCGCGTGCCGCGGCCATATCGGGGCCGCAGTTTGAAGGCTAGAGGGGGACCGAGAGGATGATGCGGATGACGAGCGACGAGGTGCTTGGCGAGTTTCGTGCCGCCGGCGCGTTGATGGAGGGGCATTTCATCCTCTCCTCGGGCCTTCGCTCGCCCTTGTTCATCCAGAAAATGCGGGTGTTCGAGGATCCGGCGCGCACCGAGACCCTGTGCCGAGCGCTCGCCGACGTCATCCGCGACCGCTTCGGCGAGGTCGACCTCGTCGTCTCTCCGGCGATGGGCGGGATCATCCCCGGCTACGAGACCGCGCGTGCGCTCGGCTGCCGCGCCGTCTTCGTCGAGCGGGTCGACGGCGAGTTCCAGCTTCGCCGCGGCTTCGAGATCAAGCCCGGCGAGCGGGTCGTCATCGTCGAGGACATCGTCACCACCGGCCTCTCCTCGCGCGAATGCATCGAAGCGGTGCGCAAGCATCCCGGCACCCTGGTCGGCGAAGGCTGTCTCATCGACCGCTCGGGCGGCAAAGCCGATCTCGGCCTCCCGCTCGTCAGCCTGTGCACTCTCGACATCCCGGCTTATGCCGAGGACTCGCTTCCGCCCGAGCTCGCCGCGATCCCCGCGATCAAGCCCGGCAGCCGCGGCCTCGCCGCCTGATGCTTCGGCTGGGCGTCAACATCGATCACGTCGCGACCATCCGCAACGCGCGCGGCGGCGAGCATCCCGACCCGGTGCGAGCCGCCTTCGCCGCTGCCGAGGCCGGCGCCGACGGGATCACCGCCCACCTGCGCGAGGACCGCCGCCACATCCGCGACGACGACATCGCCCGCCTCAAGGCCGAGCTCTCCATCCCGCTCAACCTCGAAATGGCGGCGACCGAGGAGATGCTCGCGATCGCCCTCAAGCACCGCCCGCACGCCGCGTGCATCGTCCCGGAGAAGCGCGAGGAGCGGACCACCGAGGGCGGGCTCGACGTGCACGGCCATTTCGACCTGCTCGCGCCGATCGTCGCGCGGCTGGCCGATGCCGGGATCCGGGTCAGCCTGTTCATCGAGCCGGCCGCGCAGCAGCTCGAGGCCGCGATGCGCCTCGGCGCCCCAGTCGTCGAGTTCCACACCGGCCGCTACGCCCACCGCTCCGGCGCGCCCCAGACCGAGGAGCTCCGCCGAATCGCCGACGCCGCCGCTCTCGCCGCCAAGAACGGGATCGAGCCCCATGCCGGCCACGGCCTCAGCTACGACAATGTCGTGCCCATCGCCGCGATCCCGCAGATCGCCGAGCTCAACATCGGCCACTTCCTGATCGGCGAGGCGATCTTCACCGGCCTGTCCGACAGCATCGCCCGAATGCGCTCACTCATGGACGAGGCCCGCGGGTGACGATCATCGGCATCGGCTCCGACCTGTGCAACATCGAGCGGATCCAGAATTCGCTCGACCGCTTCGGCGAGCGCTTCATCAACCGGGTCTTCACCGACACGGAGCGTTCGAAGGCGGAGAAGCGGCCCTTCACCCGCGCCGGCACCTACGCCAAGCGCTTCGCCGCCAAGGAGGCCTTCTCCAAGGCGGTCGGCACCGGCTTCAAGCGCGGCGTGTTCATGAAGGATATAGGCGTCGTGAATAAAGCGTCGGGCGAACCGACTCTGGCGCTCACCGGGGGCGCCCGGGAGAGGCTTGACGCTTTGACCCCGGAGGGTCACGCCGCCCAGATCCATCTCACGATGACCGACGACCATCCGTTCGCGATGGCCGTTGTCGTGATCACCGCCGTTCCGAGGACTGAATGAGCTTGAGCGACTCCACGCCTTTGCCGAACCTGGCCAAGCCGAAGAAAGCCACCGACTGGTGGGCGGAGGGACGCGCCATCTTCTGGCTGATCCTCGCCGTAATCGCCTTCCACAGCTTCATCGCCAAGCCTTTCTACATCCCGTCCGAATCGATGATGCCTGGCCTGCTCAAGGGCGACCGGCTGGTGGTCAGCAAATATCCCTATGGCTGGTCCTGGGTCAGCCCGAGCTTCCACGTCCTTCCGCGCATGGAGGGGCGGCTGTTCGGATCGATGCCTCAGCGCGGCGACGTCGTGATCGTCACTCCGCCGGGCGCGCGCACCGATTATATCAAGCGGGTCATCGGCCTGCCCGGCGACCGAATCCAGCTCATCCGCGGCCAGCTCTTCATCAATGGCGAAGCGGTCCGCCAGGAGCGGCGCCCCGACATGATGATCCCGATGGACCCCAATATCCAATGTTCGGGAGTCATCATCACCCGGGCCGACGGATCGAGCCTGTGCAGCCTTCCGATCGTCCGCGAGACCCTGTCGAACGGCCGGAGCTACGACACCGTCGACCTCGGCTATTATCCTCAGTCGGACGATTTCGGCCCGGTCCTGGTGCCGGAGGGCCATGTCTTCCTGATGGGCGACAATCGCGACGAGAGCGCCGACAGCCGGGCCTCGATCGAGAATCTCGGCCTCGGCGGGCCGGTTCCGTGGGAGAATCTGGGCGGCCGCGCCGAGTTCATCACCTTCAGCCTCGACGGCAGCTCCGACTGGTGGAACCCGGTGAGCTGGTTCACCGCCATTCGCGGCGGCCGGGCGGGCACGTCACTGCACCCTGACGAGGCACCCGCCGGCTAAACTACAACCCCTCCCCTTCGGGGGGAGGAGCTGACTAGGTCTTATCGCCGGTTGCCCGGAGCGGTCTGGGGCTGGGCTGGCGGCGCCTGCGCACCCGGAGCAGGACCAGCGCCCGGACCAGCGGGCGCTGGACCGCCAGGTCCGGCGGGACCGCCCGGAGCACCGGCGGGACCACCGGGCGCGCCGCCTGGGCCACCAGGACCGCCCGGGCCACCGGGGCCACCGGCTGCGCCCATCATCTGCTGCATCGCCGCCATGCCTTCCAGGATCGAGCCGACGCGCAGGCGGAATTCGAGCACCTCGTCATTGGCGACCGGAGCGCCCGGCGGAAGCGCCTGGCCGAGCGCGACCTGGGCCGGCGCCCACACCTGATAGACGCCGCCTTCGCGCATCTGGAGGATCACCTCGCGGAGGCCGGGGAACGGGCTTTCGACGCTGACCGGAAGCGGCTGGCCGCTTCGCGCCGTGCTGTCGAGCACCGTGCCGTCGGCCTTGCGGATCTCGAACTCGAGCCCGACCAGGTCGGCCGGGGTCACGGTCGGCCCGCTGCCGGTCTCGACGACCCGGTAGCGGACGCCGTTCGAGATCTCGGTGACCTGCTGCTTGGCGGTGCCGATCCAGGCAAGGCCGACGCCGAGCAGGACGACGATGAGAAGCCCGATCCAGAGCTTGGCGATCGTGCCCTTCTTGAGCGGCTGGAGCGGAACGGCGGTGACCGACGACATTTAGGCTAGTCCCCCAAAGAGCGGTTGCGAGGCAGGTGAAACCTGCCGGCCTGGCAACCGCGACAACAAAGACTCTATGGCCGCCGCGCGAAACGCGGCACTCGCGCAAACGAAAAGAGGCGGCGAGATGTATCGCCGCCCCTTCCGGATGCCAAGGCTAGTTCGGTCGCAGGACAGCGCCCGCGCCCAAATTCCGTCATGCTGAACTTGTTTCAGCATCCATTCCCCGAGCCACGCCGCGGACGGAGAGATGGACCCTGAACCAAGTTCAGGGTGACGGTCTCTTATTCTTACCGGACGCCGTCGCGCTCGGCCCGCTTGCGCTCCAGCTTGCGGGCGCGGCGGATGGCGGCGGCGCGCTCGCGGGCGCGCTTCTCGGACGGCTTCTCGTAGTGACGGCGCAGCTTCATCTCGCGATAGACGCCCTCGCGCTGCAGCTTCTTCTTGAGCGCGCGCAGCGCCTGGTCGACGTTATTGTCGCGAACGATGATTTGCATAAAGGCCCGTCAGCTCCGTTCTGGTTCACGCGGATGGCAC
>JAEZHP010000045.1 GCA_023416515.1 Pseudomonadota bacterium
ACACGAGCAACGCCGCGCGTCTTCGTCGGCAGATGCGGCTCAAGACGCGCGAACTGCTCGTCCGTCAGCCAGAAGCAGTCCGATCCCATCGGCGTTCTCCCTCGAGGACGCCTCTGAATCACGCTTCACTCGATCTGCAAACCCCTTAATGGGTCCGGGCCCTAGGGGCAGATGGCGGGTCCGGGATGTCGCCGTGTTTGACCTTTTGGAGCTCGATCTCCATGAGCTGACGCGAGGCTTCGGGATTGTCTTGTCACTTGATGATCGAGCGGGCTCTGGAGGAATTGTTGGCGCAGGCTTCCCGCCGTTCTGTTCGCGAGTACCTCGACACGCTTGACGATGCGGCTGAGGGCGCGGCGAGCCCGACGACGCCGAAGTTCGTTTCGCGGTCCGATCCGGCTGCGCAGTGGACCGGCGCGCACAAGGGCCACGCCTTTTTCGCCTACGCGACTGACTACCTGATTGACCTCAACCACGCGGTGATCGTCGACGTCGAGGCCGCGCGTAAAGGCCGCGACTACGTGGTCACGCGATTTGCGCCGTGAGTGGAAGTCGCCTTGTTGTCATGAGTTCTGAACCATGACTATCCGTCGGTCGGCGGACACATGACGTCGGCTATTGGCGCGTCGCCGAATGATGGCAGGTATATGATCATGTCGAGGGCTGCCTCTGGGAGGAGGCAATGCGCCAGCCTGACTTGTTCCGCTTACCTCAAAAGCCATGGAACGCCGGTCGCCTCGTCGAACCGAAAGCACCGCTGAAGCCGAAGCAGCGGAGGCTTTGCCGTCCTGCATTTGGCATAAGCTCAACTGCCGGTGCCTCGTGGCGGCTCGATCCCGCAAGGCGGACGTGAAAGGTCGCGCTCTTCGTCGATATGTCTGTTGGGGACGTCAGACGACGGCCATCAGGTTCCCCGCAGCAGTCAGAAGGTCCGCGGTGACGCCCAGGGCAGCCGCCGACTGTTTGGCCTTGGCGATCGTGGCTCTGATGTCCTGGGCTGATTGCCTGAACTTCGCGGTGAAGGGCGCGTATTGCCCGGCGTTCGCGGCGAGCAGGGCGTTCGCCGTCGCGATCCGTTCGTCCCTCAGGGCGTTCATCTGCTTCTGGTACTGCTTCAGCGCGGCGTCGTCAGCTCCGTGGGCGACCTTCACCAGGATGTCGCGGGCTGCGTCGAGCCCGACAAGCGCCTGCCTCAGCGAAAGGGCCTTTGCGGTCGACCCCGCGCCGGCGATCTGTGCGAGCTTTCCGGTGATCGTGTGAAAGCCTTCGATGAGCGAAGAGATCGTGGATTGCGCAGGAATCGGGTGCGCGAGAACCTCGCGATCATAGGCCGCGGTCTCGGTGTCGAATTCCGCTCGGGGGTCGTCAGTCATCAATGCATTCCCCGGTTGGCCGAAGCTGGCGGCGGATCAATGGGCCCGATAACAGAGGGCGGCGTTGCGGGCGGCGTCGGCGTCACCTTGGCGGCGGCGATAACCGCCGTCAGACCCGTTGCCAGCCCGAGAAGCCGGGCGGAGGCGACCGTCGGGTCTTCTTCGCCCTTGGCCAGGGCGTCGTGCGCGCGGGCGATACCGTCGAGAACGTCGGCATAATTGCTCGCCGCCGCTGTGGCGGCTGCGAGCGCCCGAAATTCCCTTCGGGCGGCCTTGTACCGTTCGTACCGTCCCATGGCGTTCACCCTCGGCCTAAAAGTTCTGAGCTGGAGGTCCACGTTGATTTGGTACGCGGCCAGCTGCGTGACGGCGTTGCCGTAGATGACGCCGAGGTCCTCCTTCAGAAACGCGACCAAAATCTTGATGTCGGCATTGCGCTCGCGGATGATTTCCTGCGCGCGGCGAGTGTATTTGTCGGCGACCACGATGCCGAGCCCGCGGCCCGCCATTTTCGCGATCGGCGCGGCGATGGCGAGGCCGGGGAACGCCTCCAGGATTTTCGACGCCGCTTCGCCGACCCTCGCTCCGGCGTCCTCAATTTTCTTTAGCGAGGCGTCTGCGCTGAGATCCTTGAGCGCCTTGCCATAGTCGGCGATTGCGGCGATCGCCTCGCGGCGGATCGCGACTTGGCCAGCGTCAGTGTAGGACGCCGGCTTGTCGACCACGGTGGCCGGGCCGCCGCGAACATAGAGCATCGCCTGGTCTTCTTCGCCGATGGCGATCGCAATCTGCTTGTCTGCCCCCGCGACGGCGTCGAGCGCGGTCGAGCCGGCGGTCACAGCGACGCCGAAGGCCTCAACCTTCGTGGCCGACGGCGCGGTCGCGCATCCCGCAAGCGCCACGCCAAGCGCGGCCAGTCCGACATGTTTCATTGGGCCCCCCGACCATAGGTCGGACGATAATAGAGACGGCGGACGGCACAATGCAATCCCAGGTAGACGCCCATAAGTAGGTCTACTTAATTTATGAGCCCCAGCAATGACTCGCTCCGGGCGCGTCGGGACCTTGTGCCGCGTCGAGAGGTGCTTGCCGAGCATAAGGCACGCCACGCGTTCGTTGACGCGAGCTTGCTCACCACGCGATCCACGCAGTCCAGGAATTCGTCATCGCGCCCCGGCCGAAAGTCGGGCCCAAACTGGGCACCGTGGGGCCGTGTCAAA
Organism: Pseudomonadota bacterium; assembly: GCA_023416515.1. Taxonomy (GTDB): domain Bacteria; phylum Pseudomonadota; class Alphaproteobacteria; order Sphingomonadales; family Sphingomonadaceae; genus Allosphingosinicella. The sequence goes on from JAEZHP010000045.1 coordinate 2,594, forward strand.
CTCGCGCTTGATTGTCGAAAACGAGGATCCCGGTGCTGCGCACGGTGTTGTAGGTCAGGAAGGCCGTCTCTGTTTCGGCCGAGCGTCAACGTCTCCTAATGGCGCCAACCGGCTGTAGGGCGTGGGTCTGGGGCTGACCGATTGTGTTGAAGAAGTCCGCTGTTGGAAGGCGTCACCCACGGCTCGAACTGATCGCAGGGCGGGGGCGAGCGAAGCGTTGGGCTATTAGGCTGGGATCGGGCTCGGCGTCGGGACCAGCTTCGCCAGTTTCCTGAGGTTTTGGGCGGTGGCGGCAAGCAGGAACTCGTCTCGGGCTCCGCATGGTCCTCGAAGGCGTAGCCGGTCGAGCCGCAGGATACGCTTCAGGTGCGCGAACAGCATCTCGACCTTCTTTCGCTCGCGCCGGGAGGTCGCGTAGGCGTCGGTCCTGGCGATGTCGCGCGCCATGTCACGGGCGCCTTCGTGGATCGAGCGCGGGATCTTGCGCGCCGGCGTGTTCGGGCAGCACTGCGGTTTCAGGGAGCAGGCGTCGCAGTCGAACTTGCTGGCGCGATAGCGGATCATGCCGTCGTCGCCGGCGAGCGGAGCCGAGGTCCGGTAGACCCTCTGCCGGGGTCTCAGCTCCTTCCCGGCCGGGCAGGTGTAAAGATCGCGGGCGTGGTCATACGGGAAGTCTGAACGGCTGAACGTGCCGTCGGTCCGGGCGCTCTTGTCGAACACCGGGATGTGCGGCTCGATCCCGCGTTCATGGACCAGCCAGGCGAGCGTCTCGGCCGCACCATAGGCGCTGTCGGCTGTGATCCGGCGTGGAATTGGACGCCGATAGAGGGTCAAAGTTCGGGTCTGACGCACTTTCGATGATGCGCTTTGCTACTCGGCGCCAATGAGCCGGGCCTCGAGGAGGTCCAGCTTGGCGCGACCGTACATCTGGCGCTTGATGAGCTTGAGCCTGGTGATCTGGCCTTCGGTCTGGCCGTTGGACCATGGCTCGACCAGCGCTGCGCGCACGGCGGCACGGTCGCGAACGATGCCGCGCGTGAACGGGGCGAGCAGGCTGAGTGATGCGTCCGCGATCCAGGAGTCGAGCTCCTGGCTGGCGTCGCGCCGGACCATCGCGTGGAAGCGGTCGAGCAAGGCGCGCGCTTGAGCGAGCTCGGGGGCCGCGGCTTCGATCGAAGCGACGAGGATCGCGTCGCCCCTGGTGAGCCGGTCGCGCTCGGTCGTCATCGCTTTGGCGATCGTCTTCGCGGAAGGCGCCCGCTGGATCTGACGAAGCTCCGTCGCCTCGGCGCGTCGCCGCCTGGTCGCCCATTCCGCGACGACGCGAAGCGAGCCCTGGAAGCCCTGCCTCCGCAGACGCCTCCATAGCTCAGCGCCGTTCGTGCAGCCTTCAGTCCACTGGGCGTCGAGGATCGGCAGCCAGGGCTCGAGCGAGCTTTGGCGCGTCCGGAAGACGTCAGCATGCTCGCCGCGCAGGATCCGCCGCACCGTGCCGCGTGCGAGCGCCGTCCGCCGGACGATCGCCTTGATCGGCGCCCCTTCACGAGCCATGCCGAGAACGGCGTCATCGGCTCGCGCGCGACGCTGATAACCCTCGTACTGCACCAAGTACGAGGGCGGAGGCTGAATGCCTTCGCCGTTGCCGACGCAGATCAGTCAGAGTTTCTTCAATTCGGCTTCGACCTTGCTCCAGAAGGAGGCCGTCGGGGCCTTTCTGCATTCATCGATGACGATAGGGGTCACTCGGGCCACGCCCTCGACGTCGATCTCGACGACGTCCGGCTTCGTCTGGCCGTTCTGATAGCCCGCGGCCCAGGCGACGAGGTTCGGCTTGAACGTCTCGTCGAGCGCGTTAAATTCCTCGCAAGTGACCTTCGCCATCGGCTTCTTGGCAATGGCCGAGGCCTTGGCCGGAGCTTTGGCGCTGTCCGTTCCGGTCGAAGTGGTCTGCGCCTGCCCCATCACCGCCGAGGTCGCGAGCGCACACGTCGCAATCAGTACAGTTCCAGCAAAGCGCGTCAGCATGATCGCCTCCTGCACGAGTTATCAGCCCCGCCTTTGACAACACGGACTTGCTGGGATCGTTCCTGAACGCAAGGACATGCGCGCGCAGGAATACGCATGTCGCGGCCCCCGCGAGGGTGACGAGGCTCTCCGGCAGCTCCAGATAGAATCCGGCCACGACCACAAGCCCGGCGGCCAGCGCTGCGACGGCGTAGATGTCGGACCGCAAGAAGCCCTGTAAATCTCGCCGGCGAGCGTCTCGATCTGCCGCGTCGTCAAATCAAGTGGCTCGTCGCCGGCTTCGCGGGCGCGAGCCGTGGCGATCGAGCGCCGACGTCCGCCCGCGGGCTGCATCCACCACTCGGACCGTGGCTCGCAATGCCAGCCAGGCCTACCGCGAGGTGCTGGCCGCTCATGGCCTGGTCGGCTCGATGGGCCGACGTGGCAACCCCTACGACAACGCCAAAGCGGAGAGCTTCATGAAGACGCTCAAGGTCGAGGCGGTCTACCCGATGGCCTACGAGACCTTCGCCGACGTCGCCGAAAGCCTTCCGGCCTTCATCGACGACGTCTACAACGCCAAGAGGCTTCACTCGGCGCTCGGCTACCTCAGCCCGCGCCAGTTCGAGGATCAACACGCCCGGCGGACGGCCCAAATCGGAGCCTGACCGCTGTCCGGCTTAGGGCCCGGACCCATTAAGGGGTTTGCAGGTCGAGCGAAGCGTGATTCAGAGGCGTCCTCGAGGGAGAACGCCGATGGGATCGGACTGCTTCTGGCTGACGGACGAGCAGTTCGCGCGTCTTGAGCCGCATCTGCCGACGAAGACGCGCGGCGTTGCTCGTGT
>JAEZHP010000086.1 GCA_023416515.1 Pseudomonadota bacterium
CGAACAGCGCATCGATGACGAGCGCCGAAGGGTCCGTGTTTTCCCCGAGCGCCTCGACAACACCGAACTGGGACCGAGCCCATTTCGCAGCATCGCTCTTCGGCTCGCCGAGCGCCGCGACCCGCACCGGCACCCCGCGCGCCACAAGGTGCCGTGCTGCGACGTAGCCGTCACCGCCGTTGTTGCCCGGTCCGCAGAGCACCAGCACCGGCAACGGTCCGGCAAATCGAAACGCGGCCTCGGCAAGCGCCGCGCCGGCGCGCTCCATCAGCGTCTCGACTGACGTTCCGGTGGCGATCGCCGACTGTTCGGCGGCTCGCATCGCTTCTGCGGTCAATATCGCTCGCCCCGGCATCGGGGCAGCCTTTAGCGCAGCCGCGTCGCCAGGCGCCACCATTCCCGCGGCACGCCTTCGGCCGCCTGGTCGCGAGCGGCCTCGTCCGAGAACAGCGCGACGCAGGTAGCGCCGCTCCCCGACATGCGGACACACTGTGCGCCGGCTTGCGCGGAGAGCCAGGCAAGCACGCTTGCGATTTGCGGGGCGAGCGTACTGGCCGCCTGCTCCAGATCGTTTCGCCCATGCCGCCAGTCGTCGAGCGGGCCGCGGTCATATCCGTCCCAGCGCGCGAACACATCCCCGGTAGGCAGGGTCTCACGCGGGTTGGCGAGCAGGACCGGAGTGCCGGAAAGATCGATGTCAGCGAAGTGGAGCTCGTCGCCCCTGCCGCGCCCATGCATTGCCGTGGAGTGCAGGCATGCGGGCACGTCGGCGCCAAGGTCCCGAGCGATGCCTTCCATCTGCTCGAGCGGCCAGTCGAGACCCCACATCCGGTTGAGCAACCGCAGGACGGCGGCCGCATCGGCCGACCCGCCGCCCAGGCCGGCCGCGACCGGCAGGTTCTTCTCGAGCCGAATCGCGGCTCCGCCGTCCGTTCGGGCGGCATCTCGCAGCGCCGTCGCTGCCTTCACCACCAGATTCTCGGAGCTTCCCAGGGCGCCGGAGAACTCGCCCTCCACGGTCAGCGAGATCGAATCGGCCGGCTCTGCCTCCACGACGTCGCCCTCCTCGCAAAAGGCGAACAACGTCTCGATGTCATGGTAACCATCGTCGCGCTTGCCGCGAACGTGCAGCGCGAGATTCACCTTGGCGTACGCAATTTCCCGATCCGCTCTCAACGCGCCGCGGTGGCTTGAGTAAGGCCCGATTCGATCTTGGCCTTTATCCGTGCGCTATCAGCGGCTTCGGCGGTCGCGAGGGCGGCCTGCCACGCGAACCTCGCCTCGAACCGCCGGCCGGCGGCGAACAAGGCGTCGCCGAGATGCTCCTGGATCTCGGCTTGCGCGGGATCCCCGATCGCGGCGCGCTGAAGCACGTCGATGGCTTCCTCGACGCGCCCGCGTTTGTAGAGAGCCCACCCCAGCGAGTCGGTGATCGATGCATCGTCCGGCGCGAGCTCGCTCGCCTTGCGGATCATCGCCTCGGCAGCGTCGAGGTCCTCGCCATGCTCGAGCTTGGCGTAGCCGAGGAAGTTGAGGATCAGCGGTTCACTCGGGGCGATCGCCGTAGCGCGCGCAAGGACGGCCTTGGCTTCCGCCCAGCGGCCCGCCGATTCCAGCGCGCTCGCCTGAAGCAGCAGGAGCGGCCACACGCGTGCCGTTCCGGTCCTGGTGAAGCGATCGACCGCCTGGGCGTAGGCCGCAGCGGACTCGTTGTGACGCTCCATCTCGCCAAGGACATCGCCAAGCCGGGCAAAATCGTCGCCTGTCGCGGTCGATCGACTGGCCGCTCCCTGCGCAAGCGCAAGAGCCTCGTCGTAGCGCTTCGCATCGATCAATGCCCGCGCCTGGGCATCGACCGCTTCGGGCTTGAGGGGGTTGTCGGCCGGGACAGAAGCGAAAACGCTCAGCGCATCGCCAAGGCGACCGTCCTCCGCGAGGAGGTTGCCCAGCAGGATCGCGGCCGAACTGTTCTCGGGCGCAGCGAACCGCGCAATCTGCGCGATGTTCACCGGAGTTCCCGACGATGTTTCCTGGGAGCGGCGCATTTCCAGCGCAAGCGCCACGAGCTGCTCGGAAAAGGCTTTCGCTCCGGTGTCGATCATCAGCTTCTTCAACCGGCCCTGGTCGAGCGCCTGCCTTGCTGCCGACGTGTCACCGGAAATCCCCTCGAGCATCGCCAGGGCACGGGGACGGTCCCCGGCCGCAGCGAAGCCGCCCGCTAGCGCGAGCCTCACGCGATATTCGCGCGGGCCCGCGACGCCTATCGCGCGCCGGGCATAAGGCTCGGCTTCTGCGGTCTTGCCGAGCTTGAGCAGAATCAACGCGCTTTGCTCGTCGACGAACGGCGCCAGCGCACTGCTTCGCGGAACCGAAGCCAACACCGCGACAGCTTGCGCTGCGTTGCGGCGCTCGGCGGCGTTCCAGGCTCTCACCAACGGCTCCCAGAAGCTGAGGTCGGCCCCGCCGGCGGACTTGCCCATCAGGCGCACCGCCTCGGCATCGTTTCCGCGCCGAAGCGCATCGGAGACAAGGACGAGCTTGCTGTTCACCGAAAGCTGGCCCGGCGACTGTTGCCCGATCAGCTGCAGCGCGAGCTTCACATCCCCGGCGCTGATGGCTTCATTGACGGCGCGCTGCTTGAGATCGGCGTCATTCGAGCTTGCGGCGAGCCTCGCGTAAATCCCGGCCGCCTCGGCGTGGTTGCCGCTGATCGAAGCCGCCCTCGCGGCGACATAGGCGCTTGCCGGGTCGCTCGGGATCGTCCCCACCCGCGCCACCGCCGGCGAAGGGACGGCCAAGGCGACCAAAATGGCGAGACTGCTACATGTTCGGATAATTCGGGCCTCCCCCGCCTTCCGGGACGACCCAGTTGATGTTCTGGGTCGGGTCCTTGATGTCGCAGGTTTTGCAGTGGACGCAATTCTGGGCATTGATCTGCAGGCGCGGCCGGCCTCCCTCCTCGACGAATTCGTAAACGCCCGCCGGACAATAACGCTGCTCGGGCCCGTCATAGTCGGCGAGGTTCACCTCGACGGGTATGGCTGCGTCCTTGAGCGTCAGATGAACCGGTTGATCCTCTTCGTGGTTCGTGTTGGAAACGAAGACCGAGGAAAGCCGGTCGAAGCTGAGAACGCCGTCGGGCTTCGGATAGTCGATCGGCCGAACCGAATCCTTACGCCGAAGGGTTTGATGGTCGGCGTGGCGGTGTCGCAGAGTCCAGGGCAAGCGCAAACCGAGATACGCCAGCCACAGGTCGAAGCCGGCGTAGAGTGTCCCAAGCAATCCGCCCCACCTCGAAACAGCTGGCTGGGCATTGCGGACCGTCTTGAGTTCCTTCGCGACCCAGCTCGAGTGGAGCGCCTTCGGATAGGATTCCAGTCGGTCGGCACCGCGGTCCTCTGAAATGGCTTCGAAAGCGGCTTCGGCGGCGAGCATCGCGGATTTCATCGCCGTATGGCTGCCCTTGATGCGCGGCACGTTCACGAACCCTGCCGAACAGCCGATCAGCGCGCCGCCGGGGAACACCAGCTCCGGAATCGCCTGGTAGCCGCCCTCGTTGATCGC
>JAEZHP010000106.1 GCA_023416515.1 Pseudomonadota bacterium
GCCCGCGACTCCCGCCCCATCGACGTGCAGAGCCTTCGAATCATCCGCGAGCTGCCCATCCAGAACTGGCTCCAGCCCGGCGAGTTCGCCTGGGACGCCGAGGCCGCCGCGGCTGCGACCGGCGAGGCGATAATCGTCGTCAACCTGCGCGCCCGGGTCCTCTCGGTGTACAAGAACGGGGTCGAGATCGGCCGTTCCTCGATCCTCTACGGCGCCCCCGACAAGCCGACCCCGACCGGCACCTTCCCGATCCTCGAGAAGCGCCGCGACCATACTTCCAACATCTACAACGCGCCGATGCCGCACATGCAGCGGCTGACCTGGGATGGCGTCGCGCTCCACGGCAGCCCGCGCCTCGCCGACGATTTCGCCACCAACGGCTGCATCGGCCTCCCCCGCGAATTCGCCGCCCTTCTGTTCGACGTCACCCGAGTCGGCGACCGCGTCGTGGTGTGGAGCGGCCGCTCGGAAGGCTGATTCGTCTATCCCCGCGCGAGGTTCGTCGACTCGCGGGTGAACGGAGGAGCGGATTGCGGTTGTGACGGCCGCATGAGCTTCAAGGCGATCTACACCCTGGCCGGCGCCGCGATCCTCGCGCTCGGCCTCGTCACCGGCGGGCCTCCCAGCCCGATGCCGGGGGCAGGGGCGGGCGCGGTCGCCCAGTCGTCCGCGGTCGCCCGCGGCTAACTGCTCTCTTCCCTCCCGAGCCCGCTTGCGCAACAAAGGGCGAAGAGGGGGAGCGGCACATGCGATACGAAGCGGGCGGAGCCTTCGTCGTCGGACTTATGCTGAGCGCCTGCGCCGTCGTCGGCCCGCTCGCCGACCGCCGAATGAGCGACGCGCCTCACGCTGCCTGCGCCGCCATCTCCGGAGTCGCCCTCCCGCCCGCCGGGACCGCGATCACCGACATGAACATGGCCCAGGCCGTCGCGGTCGAGGAGTCCGAACAGTCCTGCTTCACCCTCGCCGAGCAGCTCCCCGACGGCAGCCGCCGTCCCTGGCAGGGCGGAGCGCTCGGCCCCGGCCAGGTCCTCCTCGCGGTCCACCGCGGCGGCGAGGCGTGCTCCGGCACCTTCACCCATCTCACCGTCACCGCCAACTCGCCGGGCGCCGGCCGAGCCGAGCTCGCCGCCTGGGACCTCCACGCCCGTCCCGGCCACTCCCGCGAGATCCGCTGGGACCGCCCCTTCGCCGACCGCACCTTCGCGCTGGCCGACATCGGCTCGACCCTGATGAACCCAGCCGGAGCCCGCATCACCGTCCGCGAAGGCAGCCTCGAGCCTAGCCGGCTCTGCTTCAAGAGCTACTGAGCGGGTCTTTGCAGGTTCATCTTCGCTGGGTTAGGGACGCCCCAGGTCCGTTTCCTGGAGGCTTGATTTGCGCCTGTTCCTCGCCGCGTTCGCCCTTATCGCAACCGCCTGCACCACCGTCGGCGACAGCAATCGGGAAAGCCGAATGGTCGCTCCGATCTTGACCACCCCGGACGCCCGCGACACGCACAGCTACGCCCGGCCCGAGGTGGCTCGAGTCACCCATGTCGACCTCGACCTCGCGCTCGACTTCGCCGCCAAGCGGGTCGAAGGCACCGCGGCGCTCGACATCCTCGCCGCGCCCGGAGCGCAGGAGATCGTCCTCGACAGCAAGGGCCTGGAGATCGCCGGCGTGACCGACGCCAACGGCCGAGCACTCCCGCTCGTCGTCGGCGCCGAAGACCCGAGCAAGGGCGCTCCGGTCACCATCCGGATGGGCGACGCGCGCCGCATCATCGTCCGCTACCGAAGCGGCGCCGACGCCGCCGCCCTCCAGTGGCTGACCCCGCAGCAGACCGCCGGTGGCCGCCATCCTTACCTCCTCAGCCAGGGCCAGCCGACGCTCAACCGCACCTGGATCCCGACCCAGGACAGCCCCGGAATCCGCCAGACCTGGACCGCGCGCATCACCGCTCCGGAGCCGCTCAAAGTGGTCATGTCCGGCGAGCGGCTGACCCCCGAGGGCGAGCCGGCCGGCGCCGGACGCCGCGCCTATCGCTTCCGGATGGATCACCCGGTCGCGCCCTATCTCATCGCCATCGCCGCCGGCGACATCGAATTTCGCCCGCTCGGCCGCCGCACCGGCGTGTGGACCGAGCCGGCGATGATGGAGCGCGCCGCCGCCGAGCTCGTTGACACCGAGCGCATGGTCGAGGCCGCAGAGGCGCTCTACGGTCCCTATCGCTGGGGCCGCTACGACGTCATCGTGCTTCCGCCGAGCTTCCCGTACGGCGGCATGGAGAACCCGACCCTCACCTTCCTCACTCCGACCTTCATCGCCGGCGACAAGAGCCTGGTCGGCCTCGTCGCCCACGAGCTCGCGCACAGCTGGTCCGGCAACCTCGTCACCAACGCGACCTGGGCGGACTCCTGGCTCAACGAAGGCTTCACCTCCTATTTCGAGAACCGGATCATGGAGGCGATCTACGGCCCGCGCCGCGCCGCCCAGGAAGCCGCATTGAGCTTCGACGACATGATGTCGGCGCTCAACGAGGAGGGGATGACCGACTCCACCACGCGCCTCAACCTGACCGCGGCCGACGGCACCCCCGAGGGCGGAGTCAGCGGCATCGTCTACGACAAGGGCGCGGTGTTCCTGCGCACCATCGAGCGGATCGTCGGGCGCGAACGATGGGACGCCTATCTGCGCTCCTATTTCGATCGCCACGCCTTCCAGCCGATGACCTCGGCACGCTTCCTCGCGGACCTTCGTGCCAACCTCGTTCAGGGCGACGCCCCTCTGGAACAGCGGCTGATGCTCGACCAATGGGTCTATCAGCCCGGCCTGCCGTCGAACGTCGCGCGCCCCGATCCGGCCGCGTTTGCCGAGGTCGACCAGGCCGTCGCAGCGTTCACCCGCGGTGGCGCGGCGCCGGCGGCGGCGTTCGGGCGCTGGACGACGGCCGAGCGGCTTCGCTTCCTGAACCGCCTTCCGCGCGAGCTCGCGCAGCCGCGCCTCACCGAGCTCGACAGAGCGCTTTCGCTGTCGAGCCAGGGCAATAACGAAGTGCTGTTCGCCTGGCTCAACCTCGCGCTCGCCAACCGCTACGAGCCCGCGGTCGCTCCGGCCGAGCGCTTCCTCGCAAGCATGGGCCGGCGCAAGTTTGTGCTTCCGCTGTTCCAGACCCTGTGGGGCGAGGGCGACTGGGGAAGAGCGATCGCGCGGCGTGTCTATGCGCAGACCAGGCCGACCTACCACGCCGTGACCACCGAAAGCGTCGACCGCGTCCTTGGAGTAAGGTGATGCGGGCTGTGGCAAAGGTTTCGTGCGGCGGAGTGCTGGCGTTCGCCCTGACGGCGCTGGCGGCCTGCGGAGCTCCACCGCCTGCCGACAGGGCCGCCGCGGACAATGTGGTGCGCGCGCCTGAGGACGTGCTCGCGCAATCCAACGCCGCGATCGTCTACGACCGCAACCAGGCGCTCGCCAGTCTGACCAACGAGGTCGCCCCGCCGACCCGTCAGGAGACGGCGGCGGCAACCATCCCGGCCCGCTTCCAGGGCCGCTGGGATTCGAGCCGCGAAGCCTGCGCCCGCGCCGCCGGCGAGATGCGGCTGGTGGTCGCTTCGAGCAGCATGCGCTTCTACGAAAGTGTCGGCGGGGTGACCGGCGTACGTTTGGCTGGGGACACGGTGGCAGTCGACCTGCGCACCAGCGGCGAAGGCGAGACTCGCACCGAAACCCGCTCGCTGCGCCTGGACAGCGACGGCCGTCTGATCGTCCAAATCGGCGGAAGCTCGGCGACCCGGGTGCGCTGCCCAGGCTGACCGAGCAGCGGCCCGGTCAGGCCGCGATCGCTTCCAGCGCCTCGCTCGCCTCGAGCCACGCGCCTTCGGCCTCTCCGATCATTCTCTCGACGTCGGCGCGCCGCTTCATCAGGTCGGTCATTGTCAGCCCGGACAGGGTCGAGTCCGCTGCAGACGGATCGAACATCGCCCGCTCGATCGCGCTTCGAAGGCTGGTCAGACGGGCGAGCTCCGCCTCGGACTGCTTGGCTTGCTTGCGCAAGGTAGCGCCCTTCTCGCGGGCCTCGGCGGCGAGCCTTCGCGCCTCCTTCTTGTTGACCTTCTCGCCCTTGGCGGGAGCCTTCGCCTCGCCGGCTAGGACCAGGCGGATATAGTCGTCGATGCTTCCGTCATATTCCTGGGCGGTGCCGTCATGGACCAGCACCAGGCGGTCCGCAGTCATCTCGAGCATGTGGCGATCGTGACTGACGATGACGACCGCGCCGGTATAGGCGTTGAGTGCCTGGATCAGCGCCTCGCGCGCATCGACGTCGAGGTGGTTGGTCGGCTCGTCGAGGATCAGCATGTGCGGCGCTTCGCGGGTGATCAGCGCCAGCGCGAGCCGGGCCCGCTCCCCGCCCGACAGCTTGCCGACCTTGGTCGTCGCCTTCTCGCCGGAAAAGCCGAACCTGCCCAGCTGGCCGCGCACCGCAGCGGGCTTCTCACCCGCCATGAGCCGGGTCATGTGGTCGAGCGGCGTGTCGTCGCTGCTCAGTTCCTCGACCTGATACTGGGTGAAATAGCCCACCCGCATCTTGCCGCTTGCTGCCATGTCGCCATCCATCGGCTTCAGCTGGGCTGCGAGAAGGCGCGCAAGGGTCGTCTTGCCGTTACCGTTTCGGCCGAGCAGCGCGATCCGGTCGTCCGGGTCGAGCCGGAGGTTGAGCCGGCTCAGGATCGGAGTGGCACCATAGCCGACGCTTGCCATGTCCAGGGTGATCAGTGGCGGGCGCAGCTCGTCCGGATTGGGAAAATCGAACGACAGTGAGGGATCCTCCAGCGCGGCCGCGATCGGCTGCATCCGCGCCAGCGCCTTCGCGCGGGACTGCGCCTGCTTGGCGGTTGAGGCGCGGGCGCTGTTGCGGGCGATATAGTCCTGAAGCTTGGCACGCTCGGCGAGCTGCTTCTCTCGAGCCGCGGCCTGCTGCGCCTGGCGTTCCGCCCGCTGGCGCTCGAACGCATCGTAGCCGCCCGGATAGAGCGTCAGCTTGCCTCGATCGAGGTGGAGGATGTGATCGACGACATTGTTGAGAAAGTCGCGCTCGTGGCTGACGATGACGATCGTCGCGGGATAGGATTTGAGGAAATCCTCGAGCCACAGCACCGCCTCGAGGTCGAGGTGGTTGGACGGCTCGTCGAGCAGCAGCAGGTCCGGCTCCGAGAAGAGCAGGGAGGCAAGCGCGACCCGCATTCGCCAGCCGCCGGAGAAGCTTTCGAGCTGCCGGTGCTGCATCTCCTCGTCGAAGCCAAGGCCGACGAGAATCCGGGCGGCGCGCGATGGGGCGGAATGGGCGTCGATCGCGTTCAGACGCTCGTGGATCTCGCCGATCCGGTCGGGATCGTGGCTTCGCTCGGCCTCTTCGAGCAAAGCGGCGCGCTCTGTATCGGCGGCAAGGACGGTCTCGAACGGAGTCGCGGTCCCGCCCGGCGCCTCCTGGGCGATATAGCCGAGGCGCGCGGCGCGCGGCATCTCGGCGCTTCCGGTATCGGGGTCCAGCAGCCCCGCGATCACGCGCACGAGAGTCGACTTGCCGGCGCCGTTGCGCCCGATGAGCCCGATACGGCCGCGCGGCGGCAGCGCGGCGCTGGCACCGTCAAGGATGGTGCGCCCGCCAAGGCGGACCGTGATGTCCTTCAAATTCAGCATGGCGGCCCTCTAACACCGCCTGCGCATTAGCCCAAGCAGCAACCAGGGTTGCCGGCACCGATAGAGGCTAGAGGTCGACTAACCCCCGAGCGGATCGGGGATGAACGGCAGCCAGATGGTGGCTCGATAGCCGTCCTCGACCGCCCCGGTCTCAAGGCGAGCGCCCTTGCCGTAGCGCTGGGCGAGCCGCTGGCGGCTGTTGCTGAGGCCGATGCCGGTGCTGGTTCGCGGCCGCGAGCTTTGCTCGCCGTCGGGGGAGGTGTTGAACACGCTGAGCACCACCTGCCCGTTCTCGCGAGTCGCCTCGACCGACAGGTCGGCCGGGCCCTTGAGCGCGGACACGCCGTGCTTGATCGCATTCTCGACAAGCGGCTGGAGGATGAAATTGGGGACCTGCGCCGCTTCGGCGTCGGGCGCGATCTCGATGCTGATGCTGAGCCGCTCGCCGAAGCGCGCCGCCTCGAGATCGAGATAGGCCTCGATCGTCTCGATCTCATGGGAAAGCGGCACGTCCTCCATCGGGTCCGAGTTGAGCGAGGCGCGGAGGAAGTCGGCGAGGCGCTGGATCATCTCTTCGGCTTCCTCGCGGCGTCCGAGTGTCACCAGGCTGGAGATGGAGTTCAGCGTGTTGAACAGGAAATGGGGGTTGAGCTGGAGGCGCAGCGCCGCCGCCACCGCCTTGGCCGCGGCCGCCTCGGCAGTCGCGGCGCGGGCGCTGCTCGCCTCGGCGAGGCCGCTCGCCCGCATCGCCCAGAGCAAGGTGAGGGCGAGGCAGAAGGTCCAAAGATAGAGAAACGCAACCCCGAGCAGCCGCTGCAACGACAGATCGAGCGCCCACTCCTGCCAGGCCGGCTGCACATGGAGGGCGAGCCAGCGAAGCCAGTAGACATCGAACAGGGTCTGCAACGCCGTCGCTGCCGCGATCGCGATAAGAAGCAGCGGCCAACGCAACAGAAGCCCCGCGGGCTGATCGTTCGTGCGCAGCCAGTTGAGCGTCAGGGTCTGCGACACGCCGAGCGCGAACATGGGTATCGAGGCTGCGAGCATCAGCCCCGGCGGCGTTCGTCCGATCAGGAAGGCGATGAAGTCGACCAGGATATAGCCGAACGTCCAGATCACCACGGTCGGGCCGAGCGCGGTGCCGCGGAACTTGGTTCGAAGCTGGTCGATCATCGCGAGCATCAGGGACGCGCCGGCACGCACGGGATCAGGCGCCCGTCGGGGTCATATTGCGGCCAGCGAACCGCGGCGCCGCTGCGGAGCATCTCGCAGCTGATGTCCTGGCCGGACGGATTTCGGCAGCTCGCATCGACATTGTTGTAGGATGGACCGAAGGAGGTGCAGTCGAGCCGCCCAACCGCCAGCCGGGTCAGCTGCGCCTTGGCCTCGGCCCCGGACGCCTCCGGACAGAGATTCTCGTAGCGGCAGCTATTGTCGGTCTCGCGCGCCTCGATTCCGCGCAGCCTCACTCGGACCTGCTTGCCGGTTATGTCCGTCTCGGCGCAGTTGATCGGCCCGTCGCCGTCGTAGACGCTCTGGACCGTACAGGGAAAATCATTCCCCGACGTGGTGTCGATCCCGGTCGAGGCGGCCTGCCCCAAGGCGCTGAACAGGATGAATGCGATTGCGGCAAGGATGATCAGGGCGATGGCGATCGCCCCGCCCGACACTTTCCTCGGTCCTTCGGCTGCAGCTTGCGCCACCCTTTGCTCCCCCAAGCTCGGCATGGGGAGAATGGCGCAGAGCGAGCGCTAACACAATGTCTTGTCCAGAGCCGTCACCTCTAGCGGGCGGCGGCGGCTTTCTCGGACACCGGCTCCCGGGACCATTGGTTTATCCGCTCGCTGACGGTGAGATCGCGGAGCAAGGCGTCGACGCTGTGCTGGAGCTCGGGCAGGCGGACGATCTCGTGGCGGGCGCCGCGATAGGCCTCGACGAGCATCACTGCGTCGACGAGGACTGAGAGCAGCATCTCCTCGGGATCCGGGACATCCTCGATATTGGCCAGGAGGGCGAGGACCTTGCGGCGCGCGGCCTCGGGTTCCGACGTGACTTCCTGGCGACTGACAAGCCAACCCATGGCGATACTCCTACTGGGGCCGCCACAGACTACGCGAATAGGAGGGTGCGGTAAGCGCCGCCGGGCGCAAGAGCGAGTCGCCCTGTCGCAATTCGCGGCCCTGGCGCCGGCTAAGGCCGCGAAGGACCGCTCGTCCGCCCCCGGGCGAGGAGCATGAAGGCGACCAGGCAGGTGCCGAAAAGCGCGCCCTCGAGGCCGGCGGTGACGACCTGAGTCACCGGTCCGAAGCCGCTCTCGCCAAGCATTGCGCCGATCTCGCCGAGGCCGAGGCGGGAGGCGGGGAGGTTGCGGGCGAGGAGGTCGAGGCTTCCGCCGAGCAGACGCCCGCCGGCCAGTGGAATGAGCATTCCGCCGATCCCTCCGGCCGCCGCCGCGGCAGCGATGCTCTGCCGAAGCGACGGCAGGTCGGCATGACGTCCGGCCAGCCACGCGCCGAGCCCGACGGCGCCGCCCAGCATCGCGCCCTCGGGAGCGCCTGTGATGTCGCCGGGCGACTGGCCGAGCAGCAGGTTGAACGCGTCGAGCGCGATCAGCTTCACCACGGCCCCCACGATCATTCCGCCGAGGCCGCCGCCGACGATGGTCCAGGGACCGGGCCGGTCGGAAACGAAGCCTGACGCGGCGATGCCGAAGGCGACACCGGCAGCGCCGATCAGCGCCACCGCCATCGTCACACACAGCATGACCATCAGGACCGAGGCGGCGCCCATGCCCGGAGCCAGCGGCTGGGAGGAGCCGGCAAAGCCGTAGAACAGCCCGCCGAAGAAGCCGGCGACCAGGCCGCCGACCGTCCCCGCAGCGCCGAGCAGCAGGAATTGCCGCCAGGAAAAAGGGAGCGGACCGGAAGGCTCGTCGGCCGCCACGGTCTCGGCCGCAGGCTCCGCATCGCCGTTATATTTTTCGACGGGGGCGATGAAACGATAGCCGTGCTTGGGCACCGTCTCGATGAAGCGCGGCCTCGCCGCGTCGTCGCCGAGCTGCCGGCGAAGCGTCCGAACGCATTGGGTGAGCGCTTCGTCGGTGACCGGGACGCCGCGCCACACCTCGTCCATGAAGCGGTCCTTGGAGACGAGCCGTCCCGCCTCGCTGACCAGAAGCGCGAGCGCGTCGAGATAGCGGGCGTTCAGTTCGACGACCGAATCACCGCGCCGAAGCTGGCGATCGGCAAGGTCGAAGTGGAATTCCTCGAAGCGGAAGCGGCCGGATGCCATGATTTCAGCAGTACCTCGGGACTTGCTCGCGCCGCTCGAGCCCGCGTCATGCGGGCTTGCCGCACTTATCCATGGAGGCAGGCCGATGGCAAACGATGCACCGCGCAGGAGCGGCGACATCCGGAAAGCGCGATGGCCCTAGTCGGCGAGCTCGACCCACACCGGGGCATGGTCGCTGGTCTTCTCCCAGCCGCGGACGTGCCGGTCCACCTGGGCGTCGATCAACCGCGGAGCGAGCGCCGGGCTGAGCAGGAGATGGTCGATTCGAAGCCCGGCATCGCGGCCGAAGGCGTTCCGGAAATAGTCCCAGAAGGTATAGATCGTCTCCCCCGGATGGAGCGTTCGAAGGGCATCGGTCCAGCCCTGGGCGAGGAGCCGCGCATAGGCGTCGCGCGCTTCCGGCGCGAACAGCGCGTCGTCCAGCCAGCGCTCCGGCTTGTAGACGTCCAGCTCGGTAGGCATCACGTTGAAGTCGCCGAGGAGCATCACCGGCAGTCCGCTTCCGAGAAGCTCCGCGGCGTGATCGATCAGCCGGTCGAACCAGGCGAGCTTGTAGTCGAACTTGGGGCCGGGCCGCGGATTGCCGTTGGGAAGATAGAGGCCGCCAATCAGGATTCCGGCGACGGCGGCTTCGATGTAGCGGCTCTGGACGTCGTCCGCGCCGCCGGGAAGGCCGCGCCTAGTCTCGTGGATTTCGCCGACGCGGCTCAGGATCGCCACCCCGTTCCAGCTTTTCTGGCCATGCCAGACGGCGCTGTAGCCGAGATCGGCGATCGCCTGCTTCGGGAATTTCTCGTCCGGCGCCTTCAGCTCCTGGAGGCAGACGATGTCGGGCCGGGTCTCTTCGAGCCAGCGCAACAGGACGGGCAGGCGCCCGTTGACCCCGTTCACATTGTAGGTCGCGATTTTCACGAGCGGCGGCGGACCTCAGCTGCCGGCAAGGCGCCGCTCCAGATCGTCGCTTCCGCCCACGCGATCGTCGCCGATGAAGATGAGCGGAGTGGTCCTCAGGCCATGCTCTTCCTTGAATGCCTCGACCTCGGCGCGGCTGGTGAGGTGGCGGTCGTCGACGTCGAAGCCATTCTCCTCGAGCATCTGCTTGGCGCGGACGCCATAGGGACAGACATGGTCGGGGAGGACCATCCGATAGAGTGTCGCCTGCTCGCCTTGCGCCATGATCGCTGCTCCTAATCGAGGCCAGACTGGCACAGCGTCCGGAGCGGCGAGGCGTTCCATGGCGCGGGCTCGCCAGGTACAGGGCCCTTGCCCGGGCGCGAGCAATGGTCCGAGGCAACATAGGAGAGCATGGCCAAACCGCGTCCGAAGCTGCCGCCGCGTGAGGCGATCCTGGCTCTTGCGGACGTCCAGGGCCGTCTTGCCGTGCGCGCTTCTCCGAACGCATCCGCCGACGCGATGCTGCTTCCCGACGACGGTGAAGCGATTCGAGTCCGAGTGACCGCACCGCCGGAGGACGGCCGCGCCAACGAGGCGATAATCGCTCTTCTGGCGAAGGCGCTCGGGCAGCCGCGATCGTCGCTCGAGCTGCTTCGCGGCGCCGGCGCGCGCGACAAGCTGATCTCGATCGGCGCGGCTGAGCTTCCAAGCGCGGCGCCGGGCCGCTAGCTCGGGACCATGAACCGCTACCAGAAGCGAGCGCGGCTGTTTGCCGCCACGCTGTCGGCGCTCGCAGGCTTTGTCGATGCGATCGGCTTCGTCGAGTCCGGCGGCTTCTTCGTGTCGTTCATGAGCGGCAACTCGACCCGCTTCGGGGTCGGTCTCGCCGCCTCGCTGTCCCATGCCGCGCTTGCGGGCGGCCTCATCCTCGCCTTCGTAACGGGAGTCGCGGGCGGATCGCTGGTCGGCCATGCCGCGGGGGAGCGGCGGGCCGGCGCAGTGTTGTCGGCAATCGGCCTGCTCCTCCTCGTCGCCGCGACGCTCGGCATCGCCGGATTGCCTCTTGCCGCGCTCGCCCTCACCGCGGTCGCGATGGGGGCCGAGAACGCGATCTTCGAGCACGAGGGCGAAGTCCGGATCGGCCTCACCTACATGACCGGAAGCCTGGTTCGAGCTGGGCAGGGCCTTGCCGGCATGGTGCTCGGCAGGCCGGCGGGAGACTGGCCCTGGTACCTGATGTTGTGGGGCGGCTTCGTCGCCGGCGCGGCGGCCGGTACGGCGGCCTATCCGGCAGCCGGACTGTCCGCGCTGTTCGCTGCCGCCGCGATCGCGCTTGCGCTTGCGCTGGTCGCCAACCGCCTGGTGCGCGATTCGGCCTAGTTTTGGTCGGGCGTTCCGCCTGGGATGCGCGGACGCTCGCCCCCGCCTGGAAGAAGCTGCCACTGAACTTGGCTGACGTAGAGGCAGCGTTTGTGGACTCCCGGCTGCTCGCGGCCGTCCGGGTCTGCGTTCCAGCCGTGGAAGAAGAGATAGGTTCGGCCGCCCGCCTCGAGCACTGACTGGTGGCCCGGGCCGATCAGCGGCGAGCCTTCGTGAGAACGGAGGATGGGATTGTCGCCATTGTCGCGGCACGGGCCGCGCGGCGAGGCGCAGGTCAGATAGGCGACGGCATAATTGCGGTTGCCGAAGAAGTTGCCGGAATAGAACAGGACGTAGTCGCTGCCTCGCCGGACCATCGTCGGGGCCTCGACGACCCGCCATTCCCAATCGTCATAGGCTTCCGGGCTGTCGTTGTTGGCGATCAGGCGATGGCGGGGACCGATCGTCGCGAGACCGTCGGAGCTCAGTCCCTGGCTGTAGATGGCGGTGCCTCGGCCGCAGCAATTTCCGTCATCCTTGTAGAGGAGATAGAGGCTGTCGCCGTCCTCGAAGATTCCGGCGTCGATCACCCCGTCCGGAAAGTCCGCGCAGACGAGCGGCTCGTCGATGCCCGTGAACGGGCCTTGCGGACTCGCGGAGACGGCAACCCCGATGCAGTGGCGCTGGCGAACGACGGGCGCCTCCGCTGGCCCTTCGGTCCGAGTGAGCGTTGCGTGGCGGGCGTTGTAATAGAGGACGTAGCGGCCGTTATGGGCCAGAACCTCGGGCGCCCAGACCTGCGGGTGAGACCGGTCGACCCATGTGGGGAAGTGGCTGGCAGGGAACGCCTCCGTCGAAGGGCTCCACCGCGACAGGTCCGACGATCGGGAGACCTGGACGTTCATCTGGCCCCCGCCGGTCTGGTTGCCGGTCGCATAAGCGAAGAAGCCGCCGCCGAAGCTTGCGACGAACGGGTCCGGGAAATTGGCGTCGATCAGGCGGTGCGGTCCGCGAGCGCCGAGGTCGCGCATCGCCACCCCGCTTCCGGACGCGCCCGGACAGGATGGCGCGACCGCCTGGGACGCCGCGCCGGCAGCCGTCAGCGGAAGCGTCAGGAACAGGGCCAGCGCGGTCTTGCGCATGGCGGTTAGAGGCGGGTCACCTGGACCCTGTTGCCGCGCGTGCTCGTGATCGTCTGGGTGCGGCCGCGAACGAAGGGTCCCTGCATCGGCCAGCATTCACGCGGCGCGCTGCCCCAGTTGAAGCACAGATCCTGGCCGCTCATTTCCCAGCGGCCGTTGACCGCCTGGCTCCCGAAGTTTGCGGTCACGACTCCGTCCGGCCGGAAACTCATTCGGCTGCTCGCGCCGTTCGCCGCGATGACCTGAAGAGTCTGGCCGACCGGGCTGAATGCGGTTCGATTTCCAGGGACCAAGGTGGCGCAACCGGCGAGAAGCATGGCTGCGGCGGCCGCGGGAACAAGACGAAGGGGACGAGGCATGAGCAGGCTTCCTTTCTTCGGGCTCAATCGCCCCAGAAGCCGCCTTGTTCCGGCGCTGCAACGGGATCCACTAAAATCAACGGCCGGCAAGGTTGCCGCAGCTGTGGCAGCCGCTCGGCGCCTCGGCGGCCGCCTGGCGTTGCGCCTGGCGCTCGAGCGATCGGGCGCAGCTGTAACGGCCGGCGATCGCCGCCTGTGCGCAGTGGTAGCCGCGAATCGTCTTCACCTCGGCGCGGCCACCCGGCTGTGGACTCGAAGCCGCCTCGCCCGACGCACAGGCGGTCGCGACCAGCACTCCGGCAAGCGCCGGCACAAGCGTGAGTCGCATCGGACTCTCCCCGTTTGAACCCGGCGAGCCGTGGAGTTGCCGACAGGCGAAGGAAAGGCGCCCGCGCCGAAAATGGCGGCGCCGTCGACCAATGTTCAAAAGGACTTAGTCCGTGCCAGCCTGCGACACGGCCTTAACGCATCATCAAATCCTTTGGGCCTAGACCGACGCGAACCACGCCTCAGGCTAGGATGTCCATGTACCACGCGCCCGTCGATCCGGAATCCGATGCGCCCGAGCCTCTCGCCCCCGAGGCGGGAGAGCCGGCCTTCACCGATACCGGCAGCGAGCGCCTGCGCGACGCCCATCTCCACAACGGCCAGATCGAGGCGCGCGCATTGTTCGCGCCCTATTTCGCGGTGTCCGCCGTCGCCACCGCCGGGATGTGCGGCTGGGCGATGCTCGGCGCGATCCCGATCCACTTCATCATCGGCTGGCTCGCGGTCGTCCTGTTCGTCAACTGGGTGGCGTGCCGCCACGTGATGAACGTCGCGGCGATCGGCAGCAGCCGAACCGCTCGCCCGCGTCACGCTCTGTTCCCGATCGGCGAGGCGATGCTCCTTGCCCTGGTCTGGGCATCGCTCCCTACCTACGGCTTCGCCACCTTGCCTGCCGACGCCCAGTTCGTGATCGGCGGGGCGATGGCGGGAATGATCGTGGCGTCGCTGTCGCTCGCCTCGGTGCCCGCGGCCGCGATCGCCTGGATCGCGACTCTGACCGCGGCGTTCTGCGTCGCCTATTTCCATGGCAGCGAGCGGCTCGATTTGCGCCTCGGCCTCACCTTCGTGATGCTCGCCGCGATCGGGATATTCGGGGTCACCCGGCTCACCCGCTGGATCTTCGCTCAGCTCAAAGTGATCGCCAAGACTCGCGCAACGGCCGAGTCGATCCGCCTTCTCCTCAAGGAATATGAGCATCGCGGAGTGGGCTGGCTGTGGCAGGTCGATAGCGAGAATCGAGTGATCTACATCTCCTCGCGGATGACCGGCCTGATCGGCCGCTCGCCGGCGCAGGTGGTCGGCCATTCGCTTCCAGCGACTCTCGGCGGCAATTCGGTGCTCGGCCAGGCGCTGCTCGCCCGCCAGGCCTTCGCCAACCTCGAGATGGAGATGCGCACTCGCCGGGGCACGCGCTGGATCAGCCTCTCGGGCGATCCGGTGATCGATGTCACCGGCCAGTTCCAGGGCTTCCGCGGGGTCGGCTCCGACATCACCGAGGTCCGGAAGACCCAGGAGCGCCTCACCAACCTCGCCAATATGGACGTGTTGTCCGGCCTTCCCAACCGCGGCCGGGTGCGTGAGCTTCTCGGCCAGGCGCTCGATGGCGCCGAGGCGACCAATGTGCCCTGCGCGATCATGTTCCTCGACCTCGACGGCTTCAAGCCGGTCAACGACACCTTCGGCCACCCCAAGGGCGACGCGGTTCTCAAGACCGTGTCGCAGCGGCTGGTTCGCGAGGTCGGCACGATCGGCGAAGTGGGACGCATGGGCGGCGACGAGTTCGCCGTCGTGATCCGCGACGCCCAGAGCCGCAAGCGGGTCGAGGAGCTCGCCCGCAACATCATCCAGGCGATCGCCGAGCCCTATTTCATCGACAAGGCGGAAATCCGGATCGGCGTTTCGATCGGCTGCGCCTTCGGGCCGATCGACGGCAAGAGCGTCGACGACCTCATCCAGAAGGCCGACCTCGCGCTCTACCAGGCCAAGGACCAGGGCCGCGGCCTGTGCTGCTTCTTCAACGCGGAAATGGCCAACGAGCAGGAGGACCGCCTGCGTGTCGAGCAGGACATGCGCGTCGCCCTCGCCACCGGCCAGTTCCGACTGCTGTTCCAGCCGCTGATCAGCGCGGCCGACCAGAGCCTGATGGGCTTCGAGGCGCTCATCCGCTGGCAGCACCCGACGCGCGGAATCGTGTCGCCGATGGAGTTCATTCCGCTCGCCGAGGAGACCGGGCTGATCATGGAGCTCGGCGACTGGGTGATCGACGAGGCATGCCGAGCCGCTGCGGTGTGGCCGGCGGGGATCACCGTCGCGGTCAACGTCTCAGCCAAGCAGCTCGTCTTCCCGGCGCTCCCCAACACGGTGAGCGAAGCGCTCGCCCGTCACCGCCTCCAGGCCAACCGGCTGGAGCTCGAGGTGACCGAGTCGATCTTCCTCGGCGAGAACGCCCACACGCTCGACGTGCTTCAGCGGCTTCGGGCCCTTGGCGTCGGGATCGCGCTCGACGATTTCGGAACCGGCTATTCCTCGCTCGGCTATCTGAACAAGGCGGTCTTCCATAAGCTGAAGATCGACGGCTCGTTCGTTCGCGAGGCAGCCGACAACAAGGAGGCGGTCGCGATCATCCAGTCGATCGTCCAGCTCGCCAAGAGCTTCCGGATGACGGTGACCGCGGAGGGCGTGGAAACCGCCGACGACTTCACCCGAATGCGCGACCTCGGGGTTCACCAGATCCAGGGCTATCTGTTCGGCCGGCCGATGAGCTTCGACCGCGCAACCGAACTCGTTCACGGCGTCCAGCAGCGGATGAGCGCCTAAGTCTCTCACACGAAAAATCCCTCCCCGCGACGCAGGGAGGGATCAATGGAAAAGCCCCCGGTGCGGCTGCCACGCACCGGGGGCCGGACAGGCCGAGCTGCTATTCGGGCAGCCCGCCCATCGCATCCCATTCGGCCTGGGTGTGACAGATCTGGCGGGTGATCCGCGATCCGCTCAGGCTCGCGCGCACGCAGATGCGGCGGTTCGAGTCCTGCGCCGTCTGCGATGCCCGCGGGCGCACCACCCGCTGCTCAGTCGACGCCTCGAGCTGGCCCATTCCGGGCATTCGGTTCTGGGGCTGGGCGAAGGCCGGACCGGCTGCGCCGGCGAGGCATAGGCCGGCGGCGGCAAGACGGATCGTCCGATTGAACTTGGTCATGGTCATTCTCCCTGTCACGTGATCAGCGTTGAGCAGTCGAAGCGTGAAGGCGTCCCCAGCGCGGCTGCCACGCACCGGGGACGCGAGGAGCTGGCTTAGTGTTGATCCGGCAGGAACCCGCCGCGCCGCTCCCATTCCGATGAAGTCCGGCAGAAATCCTGGGTGATCCGCGACATCACGCGCTGGTCACGGACGCAGACGACCGGGTCCGCAACCGACCGGCGCTGCGCGGTCGACGCGGTCGCGGCGCTGCTGCTGGCCGCCGCGATGTTGCTGTTGGTCAAGCCGCGGGCCTGTTCGGCCGAAGCGGAGCTGGCGATGCCGGCGGCCAGAAGAGCGGCGGCTGCGGCAGTGGCCCGAATGGTCCGGGCCCGAGCGATAGACATGATGATTCTCCCGTTCACCTGATTGAACTCTCTCAAGCAGGCGCCCCTCCTGCTGCGTGTCTTACTGCATTAGGTGTGCCAAACAGTGAGAAGCGCAGAAAACCGCCATTTTCTCATCTGAGCGACTGTATTGCTGTAGCAATACGCGCCGATTTGCGGGGGATTTGGCCACAACTCGGTAAGGGCGCATGAGGGTGAGTGTTCGCCAGCGGACGTTTTGTGTCCGGGAGCGGCCATTTTGTGCTACACCTGTAGCACCGGGACGCATCAAGGCCGCGGGCCGGACGCTCTCTTGGTGCGAAGGGTGGGGTCTGCCGCGGCCGGATCCTCGGGCCAGGGGTGCTTTGGATAGCGGCCCCGCATTTCCTTGGCGACCGCAGCCCAGCTACCGCGCCAGAAGCCGGGGAGGTCGCTGGTTGTCTGGATCGGGCGCCCGGCGGGGGAGGTGAGGGCGAGGATCAGCGGCCGTCCCGCGACGGTCGGATGCTCCGAAAGCCCGAAGAAGGCCTGCACGCGTGCAGTGACGGTCGGCCCCGCCTCGGCCTCATAGTCGATCGCATGGCTGCTTCCGGCCGGGGTCACGAATTCCGCCGGCACCAGCTTGTCGAGGCGCTTGCGATCGTCCCAGCCGAGCAGGGCCTTGAGAGCGTTGCGCAGGTCGCCCGCAGCGATGTCGCCGACCCGGCGCTTTCCCGAGAGCAGCGGCGGCAGCCACTCGTCCAGCCGGTCGAGCAAGGCGGCGTCGGACAAGTCCGGCAGGCCGGCATCCTGCGCTCGGGCGAAGGCGAGGCGGCGGCGCAAGGACTGGGCGCCCTCCTTCCACGGCAGCAGGCCGATGCCGTGGCGGCGGACGCCTTCGAGCAACGCCGCCTCGATCTCGGCCGGCGCGGGTCGGCTGTCGTGCCCGCCGGACAGGAGAATGGCGCCGAGGCGGCGGCCGTGCCTTGCCTGGACTCCGCCGGTGACCGGATCGAAGCTCACTTGCGAGCCGCTGGCGATGCGGTCGGCGAACAGGCTCTCGACCGACTCCTGGTCGATCGCTGCGGCCGACAGGATCCGCGCTCCCCCGGCCGCACCGCCCACCTCCGCGACCGCGAGCCATTCCTCGCGGGCGAGCGGCGAGGTGGGATCGAGGCGAAAGCCGCGCCCGCCGACGCTCAGCCATTGTTCGCCGGTGGAGTCGCGGCGGCGGGAGAGGCGGTCGGGGAATGCCAATGCCACGTTCCGACCAACCTCGCTCGTCCCGAGCGTGTCGAGGGGCGTCCGCTCCGGCTCCG
>JAEZHP010000181.1 GCA_023416515.1 Pseudomonadota bacterium
CTGGAATACCGTTCAAAAGGGGTTGTTGAAAGAGATATTTATAAGTACAAAGCGGTATCAGAGAATGGAGAAGTGACAATCGCTGCGTATGATATAAGAGGTAATTGGATTGATGGAAATATGGAACATCTGCATCCGCTGTATAAGTTATTACCTACTTTTTGTGTATTATTGGCAAGGGAAATGGAAGAACAGTCCGAATACCACAGTGTAATGGATAGTTTTATAGAAAATCCTATAGTAGACGTTTTTGTTAATCTTCATGAAGATTTTTACCAGATGCATAAAAATGAGGAGTATGAAATTACTTATGCAGATATTCCAGAGTTAGATAAAGATGTCTATAGATCATTTTCAGATGGTTATAAGGTTATCAAAAGCAATAGAGAGGCTATGAAACAGATGAAGTCTAACGGCGTTGTTGCATTTCCGGAGGGAACATTTGCAGATGAGCTGAAACAATGGATTCCGAATTTGCCATCTGAGTTTGTGTTGCCAGAGAATCTAAAGAGTGTATGTAGTGCAGTTACTTCTGGAGATTTAAGGGCAATTCTGTTCCATGGACCTGCAGGTACCGGAAAAACAATGTCCAGTAAACTCGTAGCGCAGGAAATTGGACTTCCAATTATGGAGACCATTAATTGTACAGAAAATCTGGATGAGTTTGTGCTTGGAAAATTCATTCCGGAAGATGACAGGATTATTTTCAAAGAAAGCTATGTGACAAAAGCCATTAGAGAAGGTGGTGCAGTTGTATTTGAAGAAATTAACTTTGCTAAACCTCAGCATCTTGCTTTCTTGAATTCACTATTAGATGATAATGGGTTTATTCGTTTAGATAATGGAGAAGTCGTGAGAAGAAATGAGAATTTTCGTTTCTTTGCAACGATGAATCTAGGATATTTTGGAACAAAAGAATTAAATCAGGCATTATACAATAGATTTAATGGCATTATTGAGATTGCTGCATTATCGGATGAAGCGATTTCCAGAATGCTCGTTACCAGAGTACCGGAGTGTAAACCGGTAGTTGAGAAGATATTAGGTGTATACCATAAAATCAAAAAGAAAATAGAAGCGGAGGAATTGGATGTTGTTATTTCACCGCGTAATCTAGAGAACTGGGCGAGACTTGCAAAGTATGATGGATATATGAATGCTGCAGAGAAGACAATTATTCCAATTGCAAAATGTGACCGGATTTTGGAAAACACTTTTAGAGGAATTATTATTCTGTATAAGTGGAATTAATCTTTAGTATAGGAGGCGAACGATTTGACTAAGCAAGAAAAATATAAGTTATTAAAAGAGTTTCAGTGCGATTACAATCGTTCCCTTGAGGAGAACTTTGCGCAGACTTTTTCTGAGAATGATGAGGTGCGGTTATTCTTTATCAATGAGAATCAAGCCTTTACAGATGGAAGAAATATTATTGTTGATCCGGCTTCAGATGATTTATACGTGGACATAAAAGCTTTGAGTGATACAGAGAAATACTTGAAATGGGATACTTGTGTTTCGACAGATGCATGGGTTGCATTACGAATGATTACAAGGGCACAGACTCTTCATGAGTGTCTGCATTTATTATATTCTAATTTTCCACCAGAAGCAGGGAAAGATCCTAAGTGCGATACGGAAAATAAGAAAAAAGCAATGTCATTAATTGCTAATATTATTGAAGATTCTTACATAGAAGCCGTAGGAAGTAGTGCTTATGAAAACATTGCATCATATTTAAAATTTGGACGAGTTTCAAGGCTCTTTTTGACACATGAATCGGAAGGTACGGTCGATAGAGTGTTTAAAAGAAAAAAGGCAGAAGAGTATTCGATAGAAGAGAAAAATCTTATTACAAATGGGGAGGAAATTAAAGACTATTTGGATTACATGGCAACGATGTTATTGTATCCAATGGTAAAACAAGCAGAACCGAAGGATACAATATGTGATTACGTTGAGAAAACGAGACAGTTGTTTTGGGATGGTAGTAAGACTGCATCCCCGGATGATAGATATTACTATGCACAACAGATATTTGAAATTATTATTCCGCTAATACCTGCAGATGAAGATGTAAATATTCAAATTGAATCAGAACTTTTAAACGGAATGAAGACCCATCTTGCAGATGCTTCCTCCATGGGACAAGTGGATCGTAAAGGAAAGGTACAGGAGGTTGCTACTCGGTTGTTTGTTGATTTGAATGGAAATGCCAAGGAAATGAATGATGATAATGCCATGTTGAAAACTATATTAAAAGAGTGGAAAGATCAGAAGGGGGAAGCATATTACATTATTTCATATACTGGGCATGAGGAAGTATATAAAGGAAGTAAATATGATTGTTCTGTTATGCATAAGGATATTAAAATCAATCAGATTCATCCTAGGGTTAATATGAATCTGAAGAAAGCATACCAGAATATAAAAGCGCATTATCAGGTGAATATTAATTCTTATAATGGTAGATTTGCGCAGTTACTAAAGGCAAGAGTTCCGGGGAGAGAAGATGGATATATGTTTGGTTCCGGAATAGCATCTAAGCAGTTTGGTGATATAAAAAAAAGATATTGGTATAGGAATACTTTAGGTGTAGAAATTCCTGAACTAGCTATCATGTTATTGATAGATGGTTCGGGTTCGATGAGTGGTGCAAGAAGAAATGCGGCATTACAGTCTTCTGTTATATTGCATGAGGTGCTAAAGAAACAAGGAATATTGCACGCTATTGTGGAGCATAGAGCACATTTTGAGGAGCCTGAAATAGATACCAATATACTAATTGATTTTAATGCTAGAGACGAGCAGAAATATAACTTAATGCAGATTACTGCGAATGGAGATAATCGTGATGCATTGGCTTTATTTTGGGCAGAACGATATATGAATCAGAATGTACATTGTGAGAATAAGCTGATTATTGTGCTTTCGGATGGTTATCCGGCACATGAATATGAGGAATATTATCCACCTGTATCTAGTCAGGATACAGCAAATGCGGTAACGAAGATTGTGAACAGAGGAACAAACATCATTGCCGTGGCACTTAATGACGATGAGGCATTTGACTGTTATGATGTACTGAAAAATATATACCCAAATTTAATCGCATGTGATGATTTGGGAAGATTGACAGGTCAACTCTTAACTGTTATTTCTAAACAATTAACATAGGAGGGGGTTGCATGAAGGATTTTCGAATTAAAGATGGACATGTAAATTATTCTTTAGAAGCTGCGATTGGAATTGCATACAATGCCCTTGGCAAAGAATGGGACAAGATAGATTATATTAGAGAATATTATCAAGTGTATTGTTTTGAAAATGTTGGAAGCAAATATAAAAGTGCAAAAGTTCCTTTGTATGTTTCAAAGAGCACCGGTGAGTGTTGGGGTGAAAAAGAGCAGGAAGCTAAATGGAAATCAGAAGAGAATGACTTTGCGTTAAGCATAATTAATACGGATTTGCCGTTGCAAAGAGTTCATTTTGGTTCGAAATATTTTGCATTTTCCGAAAGTGAACAATGTGAAGCATATTTTTGTAGTTGCCATCAGCAGGCAATAGAAAATGATATTGAGCTGTTTGAACGATACTTCCAGTATGATTTAGCTTTGAATGATAGAATGTGGTTACTGTTGCAAAAACATGTACAGATGCCTAGTATTGTGGATGAATCGATTAAAGTATCTGGACTTCCACATGGAGAAGCTTTATTTCCACTGTTTGAGTATAAAGATAAGATATGCCATTTATGTAATGGTGTAAATCCCAAAATTCATTATGGAATGTTTGCGAAAGGATCTAAATTTAAGCAACAGTATGGTCAATATCTGCATGTAAGGTTTAATATGTATGGAATTAGCGACCACTTACCGGATCATTATGGTATTTATTTTCTTGAGGAAAGGCTTCCTCAAGATTTTAAAAAAATTTTGATTCCTACTATGAACGAAATATTAGAAGATATTGTTGCTCTCAATGAACTGAGTTTAATAAAGAAGCAAAGGGTAAAAGCAGAGCTTGAAAAGATTTGGGATTTACCGGTTGAAGAACGGTACATTATTATGTATGACCAACAAGAAAGTAAACTTCTAAGAGAGCAGAATATATTGACACCGTATGATTTTGCGAAAACTAAGGGATTTGATTTGGATATAGTCTCAATGTTACAAGATGCGATATGGAAACGCTATAAAAAAATTGATAAAATAGTGAATGATGAAGTTAAAGCTCTTGCTAAAGGGGCAAAATAACATATTATTTGTGGGCATATAAATTATGATAAATAGTAAGAGTATCATTGTTGTGATGATACTCTTATTTTTGATGATGATTGGTCGATTGCCGAACAACATAGTGTAACAAAAACTCTAGGTAAGACTCTGTAAATATCTTTGCTTGTTTTAATCAAGGCAAAGTCGAGGGTGTTATTGTTATTTCCTTTTTGGAGCAAAGCAAAATTGAAATCATTGGTATTGCGGTTGATTTATCTACTCGTGGCAAAGGTGTTGGTTCTAGGCTTAAAAATGACGCAATAGGGACGATATCCTTCCTATGTTTTGCATAGATTTTCTCGAAAAAGAGGCATTGTTATTCCAATGATAGCAACTCCCTTTTTTACGATGCACCACAGGCTGTATTGGATAACAAATAATATTGAGACTTCAACGTTTCTCGATGGTTTGACTTAGGTCAGACTGTATTGAATAACCGCGAAGAATATAGGCACCCTATCAGTAAAAAAGTGGTAGGGTGCTTTTATGATGTGTTTAAAAAAAGAATACATTGGCTGAATTTTAAAGGTTATTATATTAAACTAAAGTATATAAGGCTACAAAAGGTTCAGATATAATCAAATATTTTAGATGGAAGTGGCTTACTGTTGTATTATATGAATGAGGGGGTATTACATTGTTAGTTCATCTACAAGGAGTTATTGACTATCTTAATGAGAATATGCCTGACCCTGTTCCTCAATATATATTAAAAAAAGAAATAATGCATAGTTCATCCAATGAAGTTGAGTATAATAAGCTAAGAGAGTCAAAATGGTATCAACAATTAGCTGCCGAACAATGGGAAAATGGTTCATGGGGTAGATTTCATACGCAGGATACAAAGTTACAGTTGAAGCAGAAGTTTACTACCACAGAATCGACACTAAGACGTGCCCGTGAAATAGCATTAGATAAAAGTGATGCAATGATTGATAAAGCTCTTCAACTTATAGAAAGGTATATAGTGGGTCAAGAGGATTGGTTGGATGTAAATGAACATCACTATGGTTTTCAAATTGCATTTAAAACTTTAGTTGCCGCAAATC
>JAEZHP010000188.1 GCA_023416515.1 Pseudomonadota bacterium
GGATAAGACCAAGGGTTACCGAAGTAACGGTATTAGTGCTTATTCCTCCGAGGACCTATATAACTGGAACTTTGAAGGCTATGTGATGAGAACCGTAGCCACGAGAGAGCAATTAGATACGGATGAATATTTTAAGACTCTGTATGCGGATTATACAACGGAACAAAAGGACCGTGTATTCCTATGTATCAACGATTCTACATCAGTGATTGAGCGTCCAAAGCTAATCTATAATCAAAATACTGGAATGTATGTCTTGTGGTTTCATGCTGACGGTCCAACCGAGAGCAGCACTGCTAATTACGCAGCTGCAGCTGCTGGAGTAGCAGTCAGTGATTCCCCAACTGGTCCCTTCCGATTCATTGATCGATATCGGTTAAATGTTGCACCAGAAGATCAATTAACCGGTGCCTGGTATGAAGATAGTAAAGGCTTTGCAAGAGATATGAACTTATTCGTAGATGATGACGGTACAGCCTATATCATCTATTCCAGTGAAGAGAATATGACAATGTTCATCTCAAAATTAAACTCTGATTATACCTATTTGGCTACACCTATTGAAGAAGCCGTACATGGAGTTGATTTTGTAAGACTATTTCCTGGGGCTCAGAGAGAAGCACCTGCCATATTTAAATATGAAGGCAAGTACTATATGATTACCTCAGGTGCAACCGGCTGGAATCCTAATCAGGCTCGCTATTGGGTCGCAGATAATATTCTAGGTACTTGGACGAATATGGGGGATCCCTGTGTTGGAGATCTTAATCATACGACCTTCCAATCACAAAGCACCAATGTAATTCCCTATGACCCTGAAAAGGGGCTGTACATTTATATGGGAGACCGTTGGTTCTCTAATAACCTTTCTGATTCAAGATATATCTGGCTGCCTGTGGAAATCAGTCAGTCAGGAACAATAAAGCTTCAGAATTACTCCAATTGGACCCTAGAAGATTTGGAAGCCCTATATCCGATCAAAGTAAACACACCGATGGAGGAGCTGTATTATAAGATCGAAGACCTACCAGCTACCTTAAACGTACGCATTTATGAGAATGGCTTGCCGGTTAATAAAGATGCTGCAGTAGTTTGGAATACACAAGGAATAAAGCCAACTGTCCTAACTACGGTAACCGGAACTCTTACGGAATTTGATCGAGAGGTAACCGCTCAGCTTCTTTCCATACCAAGTAGTCTTCAGTATTATATTGATAGTGGAGCGACAGCAGGATCCGACCTCTATGATATAATTCAATCAAAAGTTACGCTTAAGAATGATGATACTTACGATAAAGCTTATTTGGCCGGAAGCTGGGGCTATACTAGTGTACTGGCAGGGACCGGTGTAACAAACCCGGATATTGGTATTAAAAACCCAACAAGCACAAACTCTTTTGAAAGCGGTTTCTGGGCATATACTGACAAGAAAATTGAATATGTAGTACCACTTGAAGCCGGAAGTTATCAATTACTAGCTGGTTTCCAGGAATGGTGGGCAACAAATCGTAACATCGGAGTTGCCATCTCCTATACGAAGGATGGTACCTTAGTTACCAGTACACTGGGCACTTTTTCAAACAATGGAACTAGAACGGTGGATTACACCTTTGATTTACCCATAGCGGCTGACGTTAAGATTAGCATATTTGAAGCTATTTCAGGTCCAGATGTTATCTTAAGCTGGTTAGCGGTGAATAAAATTACGGATAGTAATACACCAGTAGAACCGATCCTTAACTATACCTTTGAGGAAGTTTTAAGCGATAAGATCATATCAGATCAAAGCAACCATAACAATGATGGAGTATTATTCGGTAATGCTTCCTACGTCATGGATAGCGTAAAAGGTCAAGTCCTTTCCTTAGATGGAACCTCTGGAACCTATGCACAGCTACCCACGGGCTTATTTGACGGAAAGAATGAGCTAACCATTGCTATGGATGTTAAATCCAAGCTAACCTCCGGAAGTTTCTTTACCTTTACGATAGGTAAAAATGAGAATCAATATTTCTTCACGAGGGTTAGAGGCGGAGAAATCTACAGTGCCATAACGAAAAATACCTGGAGTGGAGAGCAAAAATTAAGTGGTAGTATCACCCCAGGGGAGTGGTCTAGAGTAGTATTTTTACTTACAGAAACCTCTCTTACCATGTACATTAATGGGGTAAAGGTGAGCGAAATCAGTGATTTATCAACTAGGATATCAGACTTTGGTAGCAATGTCCTTTCTTATTTAGGTAAATCTCTGTATAGTGCCGATGGATATTTCAACGGTTATTTTGATAATTTAATCATTTATGACAAAGTACTTACAGGAATCGAGCTGGAGAACCTACTTGGTAAGGATCAAGAGCCAGAGGATAAGGAAGCGAAGCTTCTTTTGAATTATAACATGACCTTAACGGAAGGCAAGGTACGTGACTTATCAGGAAATGGCAAGGATGGCATTCTCATGAATCCCGATGGTATCACGGCTAAGAATGTGGATAGCTTCAACGTCCTGGAATTAAGAGGTGGCGTAAATGGTGGTTACATTCTGATTCCGGATGGCACAATTGGTCCTGATGTTACTGAAGTTACGGTTAGTATGCTGGTTAAGATTACAGAGAATAAGCCCGGAACCTGGATGTGGTGTCTTGGAGCCGACCAAAGTAAGTATCTTTATGTTACGGGCTGTAGCAGTGCTGGACAGGGTAGTGTTATGCGGGCTGGTACAGGACTTGATTTTACGAATCAGGGAAAGGGTTGGAGCAACGAGAGAGTGGTTGTCGGATCCTCGGCCCTTGACGCCAATGTATGGCAAAACGTGATGCTAACCTATAAGGACAATGGTTCCATCACAATTTACCGGAATGGAATTCTCATGGGAACCGTTACCGCAGATACCGGTTATACTCTACAGGATCTCCTGACTGCAGGAGATGGACTTGACGGTAAGGTTGGAGGTTCTCTCTATGCAGTAGATCCTACCTTTACTGGGCTAATTGCAGAGTTTAAGATCTATGATAAAGCCTTCTCTGCTGTGGAAGTTGCAAAGGCTCAGGAAGAATTAGATAAGATATTGGATGAGCTGGAGAACTTAACTGATGAAGAAAAGGTAGAAGAGGATATAAAGAGTCTCGTAATTCACAATTCCGATGATATCAGAGGAAATATCACCTTACCGGAGAAAGGGAAACACGGTTCTACCATCACTTGGGTAACTGATCAGGATACAGTAATTCACACCCAGGCATTGGGCAGTAAACCTGCAGGAGTTGTGATGAGACCTGCGGATCGTGATGTCCAGGTTACCTTGACCGCGACGATAACCTCTGGAG
>JAEZHP010000028.1 GCA_023416515.1 Pseudomonadota bacterium
GCGTCGCTGGTCGCGGGGCGGCGGCGGACTCCGTCGAGCTCCGGGATTGCGCCGGCGCGGCCGAGGGGGCGCTGGGGCTGGGCCTCGGGCGCCGCACGGCCGGTCAGGGCCCAGCGGTTGGTCGAGCTCGCGGGCTGAGCGGCAGCGCGATCGCTGATGATCTGGCTGGCGCGCTCGCTGCTGGTCGGCTCGTAGCGGCGCAACACTGCGCGCTGGAAGCTGTCGACGCTGTGGGGTGCAGCGGTCGCCTGCGCCTGCGCCGCCGCAGCTGCGGCAGCGGCGTCGCGGGCGTCCACGGGCGTTCCGGCAGCTGCCAGGGTGGCGCGGTCGGGCTGACCGAAGCCGCCGCGCCAGGCGATTGCGGGCTCGGTGCCGGCGTAGCGCGAACTGAACGCCGCGGGCCGGCCCCAGCCGCCCTGCCAGCGATAGAAGATGTGAGCCCCGATCTGAGTGATCTTGGCCAGCGTCGGAGCCCAATAGGGGAAGACGTAATTGGCGTGATAGTGAGTCGCGAGCCCGACCGGGCGGTGGACGTAGCCCCCGAGCGCTGCCTCGGCGACGACCTTCACGCGGTTCCAGATCGCCGGGACCGGAGTGCGGCGGAGCGAGCCGTCGCAGGTGAAGCTGAACTGGCAGCCGGTGACCCGCTCATGGCCCTGGAAGACGACCCCGCACACGGTGCTGGGATAGGCCGGGTGGCGAACCCTGTTGAGCACCACCTGGGCGACCGCGCGCTGACCGTCGACCGGCTCGAGCGCAGCCTCGTAATAGATTGCCGCGGTGAGGCAGTCGACGGACCGCATCCGAGCGACTTCGTCATTGGTCAGGCGGAAGGCGGCGGCGGCGGGGTTGGGCCCGCTCGCGACCGGGATCTCGGCATTGGCCTTCTCCGCATCCTCGGCTGAGATTGGCGCGAGCGCATTGGGATCGCTTTCCGGCGCGACTGGCGACACCACGCCGGCGAGCACAGAGCGCGCAGCAGTCTGAGGAACAGCGGGATCGTTGCTGCCGGCGGTCAGCGAGAAGGCGGCGATCGCGTAGAGGCTCAGGGCGAGGAGCAGCACCAGCCCCGCCATCAGGGCGCGCAGCGGTACGGCGCCGAGCCGCAAGAGGCTCGGCACGGCCGGAAGCACAGGTCGAGGCAGGGTCAGCGCACGCATGGGATAGAGGCCCCTTCATACTCCATCAGGTGTATTAGTACAACCCCACACCTCGTCCGCGGCAAGCGATCCGTCTGGTATAGGGCGCGTCAGACCGCTAATCGCCTCGGTAAAGACGTGGAGCCGGGCGCATGAACGAGACGATCCCACCCCCCGCCGACGCGGTCGCAGACACCCATTGCACCGAGGAAGATTACGACAAGCTGTACCGCGAGTCGCTCGACAGCCCGGAGAGCTTCTGGGCGCGCGAGGCGCGGCGACTCGACTGGAGCAGCTTTCCGACCCGGATCGCACACTGGTCCTACGATCCCGTCGACATCAGGTGGTTCGAGGACGGGGTCCTCAACCTCTGCTACAATTGCGTCGACCGCCATCTCGAGACCCGCTCCGACCAGGTCGCGATCATCTTCGAGGGCGACGAGCCGGGCCAGGGACGCACCCTCACCTACGGCGCGCTCCACCGCGAGGTGGTCCGCATGGCGAACTGCCTGAAGGCCCTCGGCGCCGGCAAGGGCGACCGGGTCACCATCTACATGCCGATGATCCCCGAGGCGGCGGTGGCGATGCTCGCCTGCGCCCGGATCGGCGCGGTTCACAGCGTCGTGTTCGGCGGCTTCTCGCCCGAGGCGCTTCACGGCCGGATCGAGGATTGCGCGAGCCGGATCGTCGTCACCGCCGACGGCGGCAACCGCGGCGGCAAGCTCATTCCGCTGAAGGCCAATGTCGATGCCGCCATCGCTAAGGGAGCCGAGGTCGACGCGGTGCTGGTCGTCGGCCATTGCGGCAACGACATCGACTGGGTCGAGGGCCGCGACCATTGGTACGACCGTCTCGGCGAAACGGTGCCCGACACCTGCCCGTGCGAGCCGATGGGCGCCGAGGACCCGCTGTTCATCCTCTACACGTCGGGGTCGACCGGAAAGCCCAAGGGCGTTCTCCACACCATCGGCGGCTATGGCGTTTGGGCCGCGAGCACCTTCCACTATGTGTTCGACTACAAGCCCGGCGAAGTCTTCTGGTGCACGGCCGACGTCGGCTGGGTGACCGGTCACAGCTATGTCGTTTATGGGCCGCTCGCCAACGCCGCCACCGTTCTCGTGTTCGAGGGAGTGCCGAACTATCCGGACTTCAGCCGCTTCTGGGAGGTGGTCGAGCGGCACAAGGTCAACATCTTCTACACCGCGCCCACCGCGATCCGAGCGCTGATGCGCGAGGGCGAGGCCCCCGTGAAGAAGCACGACCGCTCGTCGCTTCGACTGCTCGGATCGGTCGGGGAACCGATCAATCCGGAGGCGTGGCGATGGTATTGGCGCACCGTCGGCGACGAGCGCTGCCCGGTGGTCGACACCTGGTGGCAGACCGAGACGGGCGGGATCATGATCACCACCCTGCCCGGCGCACATTCGATGAAGCCTGGATCGGCAGGCCGGCCCTTCTTCGGGGTGGTGCCGCAGCTGGTCGACGAAGGCGGGCAGAAGCTCGAGGGGGCGGCGACCGGCAACCTGTGCATCGCCAGATCATGGCCAGGCCAGATGCGAAGCGTCTATGGCGACCATGAGCGGTTCGTTCAGACCTATTTCTCGACCTATCCGGGCCGCTACTTCAGCGGCGACGGGTGCCGGCGCGATGAGGACGGCTATTACTGGATCACCGGCCGAGTCGACGACGTGCTCAACATCTCAGGTCACCGGCTCGGCACCGCCGAGATCGAGAGCGCGCTGGTCAGCCATCCGCTCGTCGCCGAGGCGGCGGTCGTCGGCTACCCGCACGACATCAAGGGCCAGGGCATCTATTGCTACGTGACCTTGGTCGCCGGTCAGGAAGGGTCGCCGGCGCTCGAGCAGGAGCTGCGCCAGCACGTCCGAACCGAGATCAGCCCGATCGCGAGCCCGGACCTCATTCACTTCACGCCGGCCCTGCCGAAGACCCGCTCGGGCAAGATCATGAGGCGGATCCTGAGGAAGATCGCCGAGAATGATTTCGGCAATCTCGGTGACACCAGCACGCTTGCCGAGCCGGCCCTAGTCGACAGCCTCGTCGAGGGCCGACGGAACCGTTAGCGCTCGCCGTCCTCGGGCGTCTCCATCGGCAGGCTCCAGCGGATCTGCTCGCGAAGCCGAGCCTCGGTCTCGACGTCGCCGATCTGCTGCGCGTGGGCGCGGCGCCTGAGCAGGCGATTCAGCACGGCCGCACGCGAATGCGGGGCCGCTCGGGCTTTCGCCATTGCCTGGGACAGATCGATCGGACGGCGCGCCATGATGCCTGCCCTAGCCGTGGCGGATTAAATTTAAGTTAGGGATGTTTGCGCTTCCGGGGCCGCTGGCGGAAAGCAACTGCCGCAGGCGCGTCACAGGCCGGGACAGACCGTTCTTTCGCTTGGCTTTTTTGCGCCGCGCGGAGCATGACCGGAATGTCCGTTGGAGGCGGGGCGCGTCATGTTGATGGAGCTGTTTCTTCTCGACAGCGTCGAGCTGGGTGCCGGGACGACGCTCGCGTTGAACGCGATCGCAGCGGCCGCCCTTCCCGCCCAGCGGTTCCTGAGAGCCGGCTGGTACGCCGCCGCAGCGCCCGAAAGCCGAGGGATCGGGATGCGACGCAATGACGGGGAGCCGCTTGCGGCAATCCCGACCGTGCCGCGCAAGCTCGGCCCGCTGACGGTTCGGGAAGTGTCCGGCAGCTACTGGCCCTATCGCAGCTTCCCGATCGCCGCAGACGTGACCGACGACGAGCTTTCGACGATGATGCGGGACCGCCGGGTGCGCGCCGCGCTCGGCCCGCTGTGGCGGATGGGCCCGGTTTACGGCGACGACCCGACGGTAGCGCGGCTGACCCGTGCAGCCGAGGGTTCGGGATGGGCGGTGCTTCGCCGCGATCTCGGCACCTGCTTCGAGCTCGACCTTGCGGCCTTGCGCTCGCAGGGGCAGTGGCCACGAAGCTCGACCCTGCGCAAGAATCGTTGGCGCGAGAACCGCCTGGCCGAGCTGGGGCCGGTCGACTATCTTTTTCGAAGCGGGGCCGACTGGACCGAGGAGGACCGCGACGCGATGGCCGCGGTCGAGGCCAATTCCTGGGTCGGCAAGCTGGACGAGGGCGGGAACACCAAGTTCCTAGATCCCGAATGCCGGCGCAACTGGGAACGGATGGCCGAGGACCCGGTGCTCGCCGACATGATCAGCTGCAGCATCATGACGGTTGGCGAAACGCCGGTCGCCTTCACCTTCGGCCTCGAGGTCGGACCGGTGCGCTACACCATCGCCAATGCCTATGACGAGCGCTTCGCTCGCCACGGCCCGGGCAAGCTTCTCCTCTACAAGGATTTCGAACGGGCGGCGGAGCGCGGAGTCCAACGGATCAGCTGGGGGTCGGGCGACGCGGGCTACAAATCCGAAATGGGCGCCCACCCCGGGCCGGCGATCCTCGACCTGCTGTTCGTGCGGCCCAAGGCGCTCGCGGTGGCGCTTCGCCCGATCTGGGCCCGCCACGCCTCTTCCTAGCCAGGAACCTTCCCTGCCGGCCCCGCTTCTGTAGAAGCATGGCCGCAATGACCGGGACCCCACAGAGCGAATGAAGATCGTCGCCGGCGACATTGGCGGCACCCATGCCCGCTTCGCGATCGCCGAGCTGGAGCCGGGAGCGCAGCCGCGGCTGGGACCGATGCACAAGTATCGCACGCGCGAGCATCGCGACTTTGCCTCCGCATGGGAGGCGTTCCGGCGCGACAGCGGTGGCACTCTGCCAGGGTCGGCGTCGCTCGCCGTCGCAATCGCGATCGAAGGCGAGGTGCTTCGCTTCCCCAACAACGACTGGGCGCTGGACCGGCGAACCCTTGCCAAGGAGGTGGGGCTGGAGCGGCTTCACCTGCTCAACGATTTCGGAGCGGTTGCTCATGCGGTGTCGGCGCTTGGACCGGAGTCGCTGGAAGGCCTGGGCGGTCCCGACGATCAGCAAGCGAGCAACGGCATCACCACAGTGATCGGCCCCGGGACGGGTCTCGGCGTCGCCGCCTTCGCCGAGCGCCAAGGCCGGATCGACGTGATCGAGACTGAAGCGGCGCACATGGCGTTCGCTCCCCAGACGCTGGAGGAAGAAGCGGTAGAGCGGGTGGTTCGGGCACGCTACGGCCGCTGCTCGATCGAGCGTGTGGTGTCGGGCCCCGGCCTCGTCGAGATCTATGCGATGCTGGGCGGCGGCGAGTGGGACGTGCTCGACGCCGGCACGCTTTGGGGCGCGGCGATCGGCGGCAGCGACCCGGTCGCTGCAAGGGCGCTCGATCTGCTGGTCGGCTGCTTCGGCGCTGCTGCGGGCGACATCTGCCTGGCCCACGGATCGATGCGGGTCGTCGTCACCGGCGGCCTCGCCAACCGGATGAAGGCGCGGCTCACGACTCCGCTGTTCCACGAGCCGTTCCGGGCCAAGGGCCGCTACCGGCCGCGGATGGAGCGGGTGCCGGTACAATTGTGCACCTATGCCGAGCCCGGCCTGCTCGGCGCCGCCGTCGCGTTCCAGCGGAGCAGCGGCGCCTGATCGAAGCTTAGCGCGGCGCCATCCGGATGCCGCCGTCGAGGCGGACATATTCGGCATTGAGATAGACCGTCTCCGCCATGAACACCGCGAGCCTGGCATATTCCTCGGCCTGGCCGAGGCGCTTGGGAAACGGCACCTGGGCGCCAAGCGCGTCCTGGACCTTCTCCGGCATCATCGCGACCATCGGAGTCTTGAACACGCCCGGGAGGATGGTGTTGACCCGGATGCCCTCGCCCATGAGGTCGCGGGCGATCGGAAGCGCCATTCCGAGGACTCCGGCCTTGGACGCGCTGTAGGCGGCCTGGCCGATCTGGCCGTCCTGGGCGGCGACCGACGCGGTGTTGATGATGCAGCCCTTCTCGCCGTCGGCGAGCGGCTCGAGATCGGCCATTCCGGCGGCCGACGCGGCGATGCAGCGGAAGGTGCCGATCAGGTTGATCTGGATCGCGAGCTCGAACTGGTGGACCGGGTAGCGCTTGACCGCGCCCGTCTCCTTGTCGCGGCCGACCGTCTTCACCGCATTGGCGACCCCGGCGCAGTTGACCAGGATCCGCTCCTGGCCGTGAGCCTCGCGCGCCTTGGCGAAGCCGGCGTCGACGGCCTCGTCCGAAGTCACGTCGACCTGGCAGAACACGCCGCCGATCTCGGCCGCGACCTTCTCGCCCTTGTCGGCATCGCGATCGAAGATGGCGACCTTGACGCCCTTGGCGGCGAGGGCCCGGGCGGTGGCCTCACCGAGGCCGGAAGCGCCGCCGGTGACGACGGCGGCGATGTCGGAACTGAGCTGCATGGACATGTCCTCCCTTTGGCCGGCTCCCTAGAGCCAGGAAGGACTGCCCGGCAAGCTAGTCGAAGCTGATGCGCACTCCGGCGCCGGCGATGGCGCGGTTCTCGCGGTCCATCAGATTGTCGCGGACCCGCTCCATATTGTTGCGGCGGCGCGGGAGGTCGCCGATTCGGAAGCGGCCGATCGCGACCACCGCATTGTCGTCGACGTCCCAGCTCTCGAGGAACCCCGAGCCCGAGGGCTGAGCCGGCTCCTCGAGCGGCCGCAGACGGAGGCTCTCATCCTCACTGCCTCTCGGCACCTGGCGAAGATCGAAGGACGCGGGCGGCGTGGCCCGAGTGGCGCGGCGGTTCTGTGCGTCGGCCGGATGGGCCAGGACAAACAGACATGGGATCGCCATCGCCGCGGCAAAGCGACGTGCGTTCATAAGTCACCCCTGTCGTAACTTGAACTTGCCCGTTGAAGCGCTCCAAGCTTAGCTGAAGTTCCGCTTGTTACGCCAGAGAAATGACTTGCGGTCGGCCAAAATGGCACGGGCGGCGTTGTGGCCCGGCGCTCCGGTGACCCCGCCGCCGGGATGGGCACCGGAGCCGCACAGGTACAAGCCCTTGAGAGGCATGCGATAATCGGCGTGGCCGAGCATCGGTCGAGCGGAGAAGAGCTGGTCGAGACTCATGCGGCCGTGGAAGATGTCGCCGCCGATGAGGCCGAAGCGGCGCTCGAGGTCGAGCGGCGACAGAGCGAGACGGCCGACCACCGAGGCGGCGAAGCCCGGTGCGTAGCGGTCGACATGGGCGATGATCGAGTCCGCGATCCGGTCGCGGTTGGAGTCCCAGCCGCCCGGCAAGTCATAGCGGAAATGCTGGCAGAACAGGCTGGCGACATGCTGGCCGGCGGGCGCGAGGCTGTCGTCGAGGGTCGACGGGATCAGCATCTCGACGATCGGCTCCGGCGACCAGCCGTCGCGGCGCGCGTCCATATAGGCGCGGTCCATATATTGGAGCGACGGCGCGATGATGATCCCGGCGGTGAGATGGTCCCCTGCGTCGGGCAGCGAGGTGAAGCGCGGAAGCTCGGATAGGGCGACGTTCATTCGGAAGGTCGCGGACTCGCTCTTCCAATGAGCCATCCGGGTCGCGGCATCCTCGGTCACCGCGCCGTCGGGCAGCAGACGGGCGAACAGCAATTTCGGATGCACTCCGGCCGCAACAGACTTGGCGCGATAGGTCGTGCCGTTGGCGACGACCCCGGCCGCCCTTCCCTTCTCGACGATCACTTCGCTGACCGGCGCGCCGGTGACGATCTCGACGCCCTTGGCTCGGCACGCCTTGGCCATCGCCTGGGTGATCGCGCCCATTCCGCCGATGGCGTGGCCCCAGGCGCCCGCCACCCCGGCGGCCTCGCCGAAGACATGGTGGAGCAGGACGTAGGCCGATCCCGGAGTCCAGGGGCTCCCGAAATTGCCAACGACCCCGTCGAAGCCGAACAGCGCCTGGACGAGATCCGTGCTGAAATAGCGTTCGAGCACTTCGGCCGCTGGCTTGGTAAAGAAGTCGACGAGGTGGCGCTGTTCTTCCAACGGCAAACGCCCGACGCCGCGGCCGAGCGAGGCGAGCGCGATGAGATCGCTCAGGCCCCCGCCGGCATTGGGCGGAGCGCGAAGGAGCCACTGGCGGAGCACGCCCACGACGGAGTCCAAGGCGGCGATATAGGCATCGTAATTGGCGGCATCGGCCGGCGAGTGGCGTGCGATCTCGCTCTTGGTGAGACCGCCTCGGCCGCCGAGCAGATAGTCGCCGCCCTGGGTGGGCAGGAAATTGTCGACCTTGCGAAGCACCACGCGGAGGCCGTGCCGCTCGAGCTCCATGTCGCGGATCACCTGCGGCTGGAGAAGGCTCACGGTGTAGCTGGCCGTCGAGTTGCGGAAGCCGGGCGCGAACTCCTCGGTCACCGCGGCGCCGCCAACCACGTCCCGCGCCTCGAGCACCGTCACCTTCATGCCCGCGGCGGCGAGATAGTAGGCGCAAACGAGCCCGTTATGCCCGGCGCCGACGATAACTACATCGGCCGATTCGCCACCCCCGCCGCTCATCGGCCCGACCCCGGACTGCGACAAAGTTCATGAAGTTCACTGTCCCGCGCGGAAATCACCCGGCGAACGGGTAGGAATCGGTCAGTTCGAGCGGGAAGGACGGAGCGGCTTATGGAGGCGAACGGACAAGTCACCCGGCAACGGTGGCAGGCCAAATCCTATTTTGGAAGGGGTCCGCTTAATTCGTCCCGGTGCCGTGATCAGCCCGCTTCGAGCGATCGGAAATAATCATCCACCGCCTTGCCCCAGTAAAATTCCTCGGCCCGAATCACTCCGTCCGCATCGATGACGTTTCGGATGTGACTTCGGATCATCCTGCAAAGAGGCGGATTGGTGCTGCAGCGAGCGAGCGCCAGGTAAAATGCCTCGGGATCGGGAGACATCCTTTGCACATGGGTAAGGATGTCCTCCATCGGCGGCTCGCCTGCGGCCTCCATCCGCAACCAGAAGCTGGCGACGAAGCGCTCGATCGCGTCCCGCTCTGTCTCGTGAAACTGGTTGTCGCAGCGCGCTACGAAAACCAATGCATTGAGGCCCGCTACGAGATCCGCACTCTTCCTGACCGGTAGTCCCCAGCCGAATCTAGATGCCTGCTCATGATCGACGGCAAAGCCGTTGAAGAAATCCCATCCAACCGCGGCAAGCAGCTCGCCAGTCCGAGCATCGAAGACGTCCTGGATGCTGTCTAGGCGGAACTGCCTATTGGCATTCCGTTCGTGGCAATAGGCCCGCAGATAAGTTCGCTCCCCTGCTTTCTCGATCCGAATGCAGGTAATTCGCCGCTGGCTCGCGCGGGCTTTTGAATCGACGTAAGCGATGATGCATGAAAAGCCGGAAACGGTGTCGAGGTCTCCTAGTGGAAAGGGCGAGTCCTCGACGAGGGTTTCAGGATCATCGACGAGCTGAATGTCGACTTTGAGACTGGCGGGTGTAGGGATGGATTCCCTGCGACCTTGAACCGCAGTCCATAGTTGCTCGAGCATCCGACCACCCCCGACTCGTTGTCTCGGGACGTAGCCTCGCCTGACTTCAAGAAGCTGTCCAGTATCCAATTACAGGATAAATAGACCCTGCCTAGGAATAAGAAGAAGAGCCCGGGATCAAGGCCGGGGTGACGAGTAGGGCGCGAGCGGCTAGCGTGATCACGGCGCGCGCGACACGGTGCTATTCTGCCTGCCGTAGGACGCCGGCCCCGATCATAAGAGACAAAGGCGGGCCGACGGATCGCAATGTGGGGTTCCTGGCAGGCCCCACCGCGCGCCACCCGCCTTTCAGGCGGTGGGCTCTTCAATTGGAAACGCCAAGGTCGCTTTGACCCTTTTCTTGACGAAGCTGGTCTCGAAGCGGCGGACGGCTGGGTGTTCGGCGAGGTTGGCGTCGGCGAAGTCGTTGTAGGCGGCCATGTCGCGGGCGACGACGAGGGCGAGAATGTCGAAGGTGCCGGCGATGTCGAGCAGGAGCTGGACGTTGGCGCTTGCGGCGAGGCGGCGGCGGAGGCGGTCGCCTTCCTGGGGCGCGTGACGCTCGAGCTGGATGTGGACGATCGCAGAGAGCGGCTGGCCGGCGGCTCGGTCGGAGAGGATCGCGACGTCGGCGGCGATGGCGCCGGTGGCACGGAGGCGGCGGACCCGGCGCGCCACGGCGGAGGGCGAGCGGCCGACCTGCTCGGCGAGCTGGTCGGCGGTCTGGAGATTGTCGTGCTGGAGAGCCGCGAGCAGCCGGCGGTCGAGCGCGTCGAGTGTTTGCCGCATGGCGCCGCTTGAACCCCTTTCGTGCCAGAAACTGGCAAGCTTCACCTCTTGTTTGCCCCAAACCGGCGCTGTCCCCAAGGGATAAGGCAGGAGGAAATGGGAGTTTTCCGATGAAGCGCAGAACCGCCTTTCTTTTCGCCGCCGCCTTCTGCCTCGCCGCGCCCGCGGCGGCCCAGCCAGTCACCCGCCCCTCGCCCGCGCCGGCGGCCGTCAACGTGCAGCAAGTGGTGAGCGAGGTCCGGCGGGTGATCGCGGAGCGCTACGTGCTCCGGAGCGGCGGCCGGCGCTCGACGCAGTGCTTGCCGAAGGCCTGTCGTCGGGCCGCTACGCGACCAGCGACGCAAGCCAGCTTGCGGAGCGGATCAACGAGGACCTGACCCGCGTCGGCCACGACCGACATCTCAATTTTCGCTTCGATCCTCGCGCCGCGGGCATGTTCAGCGGCCAAGGCGGGCGCGAGCCCGATCCCGCCGTCTATGAACGCCAGGCGCGGAGCCGCAATTACGGCGTCCGCGAGCTTCGAGTGCTCCCCGGCAACGTCCGCTACATGGCCTATGACGGGTTCGACTGGACCGGCGAGACCTCGGCAGCGGCGCTCGAGACGGCGATGCGATTCCTCTCCGGCGGCGACGCGGTGATCATCGACCTCAGGCGCAACGGCGGCGGAAGCCCGGAGGCTGTGCAATATATCACCAGCCATTTCATGGCCGGCGGCCAGCCGCTGATGACCTTCCACATGAACGGCTCCGAGACCCCGGACCGGACCGCGACCCTGGCCGATGTCCCGGCTGGGCGGATGATCGGCAAGCCGCTCTACGTGCTGACCAGCAACGCCACGGCTTCGGCGGCCGAGGAATTTGTCGGCCATGTCGCCGGCTACCGGCTCGGAACGCTTGTCGGCGAGAACACCGCCGGCGCGGGCTTCCGCAACCAACTGGTGCCGATCGCCGGCAACTTCGTCCTCAGCGTGTCGGTCGGCCGAGCGGTGCTCGCGTCGACCGGGCGGGATTGGGAGGCAGTCGGCCATGCGCCGAACATCGTGGCCCCGGTCCCCGCCGCGCTCGACGTCGCCCACGCCGCGGCGCTTCGCCAGCTTGCCCAGAATGCGACAGGTGCCGAGCGCGACCGGATGATCGCCCTTGCCGACACGATGGCGGCGCGCGGCGAGCGACGTTCGCCTGCCTTGCCGCTCACCGCTTATGCGGGAGCGTTCGGCGAGCGGGCGATCGTGGCGGAGGGCGACCGGCTCTATTACCAGCGCGGCCAGCGGCCGCGCGAGCCGCTCATCCCGCTCGGGGCCAATCGCTTCGCGATGGAGAACAACCCGCTGCTCCAGGTCGAGTTCGCGGCGGACGGGACCCGGGCCACGGCGTTCACGATCACTCCGATCGGAGAAGCGTCGCAGGGGACGTATCAGCGGACTCAGTAAAGGTCTCACCCCTCCCCTGAACGGGAGGGCTAGATCTCATTTCATCAGAACGAGCTCTTCCGACATGGTCGGATGGAGGGCGATGGTCTCGTCGAACTGAGCCTTGGTGAGGCCGGCCTTCACGGCGATCGCGGCGGCCTGGAGGATCTCGGGGGCGTCGGGGCCTATCATGTGGAGGCCGACGACCTGGCCGGTCGCCTCGTCGACGATCATCTTGTAGAGCGAGCGCTCGTTGCGGTTGGCGAGCACGTTCTTCATCGGCCGGAAGTCGGCGGCGTAAGTCTTGTAGCTGCCGAGCTTGTCGCGCGCCTGGCTCTCGGTCATGCCGACTCCGGCGATCGGCGGGTGGCTGAACAC
Source organism: Pseudomonadota bacterium (assembly GCA_023416515.1). GTDB lineage: Bacteria > Pseudomonadota > Alphaproteobacteria > Sphingomonadales > Sphingomonadaceae > Allosphingosinicella. The sequence goes on from JAEZHP010000028.1 coordinate 12,101, forward strand.
GGCGCTCGGGATGTTCTGGTAGTCGACACGGGTCGGCTTGCCGCCGAACAGGGTGTCGGCGAAGGCCTGGCCCTCGCGGATCGCCACCGGCGTGAGCTGGACCCGGTCGGTGACGTCGCCGATCGCGTAGATGCTCGGGACGCTGGTCTGGTTGTCCTCATCGACGAGGATCGCGCCGTTCTTGCCGAGCTCGACCCCCACATCCTCCAGGCCGAGGCCGGCGCTGTTCGGGTTGCGGCCGACCGCCCACAAAAGCATGTCCGCCTCGACCGGGTCCTGCCCGGTGAGATGGATGAGAAGGCTTCCGTCCTCCTGCTTGTCGATCCGCTCGAAGGGCGCGTTGAACAGGAAGTTGATGCCCTTGGTCAGGCTGATCTGGAGAAGGCGGTCTCGGATCTGCTCGTCATAGCCGCGAAGGATCCGGTCGCCGCGATTGACCAGGGTCACCTTCGAGCCGAATTCGTGGAAGATCCCGGCGAATTCGTTGGCGATATAGCCACCCCCGGCGATCACCGCGCGCCGCGGAATCTCGTCGAGGTTGAAGACCTCGTTAGAGGTGATTCCGTGCTTGGCGCCGGGGACATCGGGCACGAACGGCCATGAGCCGGTTGCGACCAGGATGGTCGCCGCCTTGATCTTCGTGCCGTCGGCGAGGGTGACCTCGTTGCCGCCGGTGATGGTCGCGCGCTGGTCGTACAGCTCGACATTGTTGTTCTCGAGGATGCCGCCGTAGATGCCCTCGAGCCGGTCGACCTCGGCGAGCACGTTGTCGCGGAGCGTTGTCCACTCGAACTTGCAGGCCGGGACTTCCCAGCCGAAGCGCCGCGCGTCCTGAAGGTCCTCGGCGAAATGGGCGCCGTAGACGAGCAATTTCTTGGGGACGCAGCCGCGGATCACGCAGGTGCCGCCGAGGCGGAATTCTTCGGCGAGCGCAACCCGAGCGCCGTGAGCAGCGGCGACCCGAGACGCCCGCACCCCGCCCGAGCCGCCGCCGATCACGAACAGGTCATAGTCGTAGGTGGCGGGCATTGGGTCGGCTCCTGGAGAAGTTCGGTACGCGGGCGATATGGGCGGGCTCAGCCCTGGCGCCTAATGGACGATCTCGATGAGAGTGAGCTAGCCTTCTTCATCGATCCCGAAGGCGCGCTCGATGAGGGCCTTGGTCGAGGGGTCGAATTCGAGGGCGCCGGGCATGTCGATCGCCTTGGCCATCTCCTTGCCGAGCTCGACCCCGAACTGGTCGAACGGGTTGATCCCGAGAAGCACGGCGTTCGCGAACACCCGGTGTTCGTAGAAAGCGAGCAGCGCGCCGAGGCTGCGCGGGTCGAGGCGGTCGAGGAGGATCGTCGTGGAAGGGCGGTCGCCGGGATAATTGCGGTGCGGATCGTCCGAAGCGCGCCCGGCCATCAGGGCGGCACCCTGGGCGAAGCAGTTACTGAGCAGCTGGGCGTGGTGCTCGAAGGACAGGGTGTGGCCGGGCTCGATGCAGGCAATGAATTCGACCGGCACCAGGTGCGTGCCCTGGTGGAGAAGCTGGAACACCGCGTGCTGGGCGTCGGTGCCGACCCCGCCCCAGGTGATCGGAGCGGTGGCCCGGCCGACCGGCGAGCCGTCGAGGCGAACGCTCTTGCCGTTCGATTCCATCTCGAGCTGCTGAAGATAGGGCGGCAGCAGGCGCAGCCGCTCGTCATAAGCGAAGACGGCGCGGGTCGGGCAGCCGCGGAGGTTGGCGTAAGTGCGGTCGACGAAGGCGGCGAGGACCGGGACGTTGGCGGCGATCGGCGAGTGGCGGAAATGGCGGTCCATCTCGGCGGCCCCCTCGAGCAGCTCCTCGAAGGCGGTCCAGCCGAGGGCGAGAGCGGCGGGGAAGCCGATCGACGACCACAGGGAGAAGCGGCCGCCGACGGTCTCGCTGAACGGAAGGATCCGGGTTTCGTCGACCCCGAACTCCAGGGCTTTGTCGGTACTGGCGGTCACCGCGATCACCTGGCCGTAGGGGTCGGCGACTCCATTCTCCTCCATCCACTGGAGCGCGGAGGCGGCGTTCAGCATCGTCTCGGTGGTGGTGAAGGTCTTGGACGCAATCACCAGCAGGGTGGCGTGCGGGTCGAAATCGCGGATCGCCTCGGTGAGCGCGGTGCCGTCAACATTTGAGACGATGGCGGTGTCGTAGCGGCCGGAGTCGCGGCCGAGCGCGTCGACGATCAGCTTCGGGCCGAGCGCAGAGCCGCCGATTCCGACATGGAGGATGTGGCGGACCGGGCCGAAGGCTTCGGCCTCGACCGCGTCGATCAGGGTGCGCATTCGGGCGTGGAACTGGCGCGCCTGGTCGACGCTCTCGGGAGCGCCCTCGCCTCGCTCAGCGGTGTGCTCGGCGGCGCGGTCCTCGGTCGGGTTGACGATCGCTCCGGCGAACAGAGCCTCGCGGTGGCCGGCGAGGTCCTGCTCCTCGGCGAGCGCCGAGAAACGCTCGATGAGGCCCGCGTCGAGATGGGTCTTGGCGAAGTCGAAGCGAATCCCGCACGCCTCCAGCACGAGGCGGTCGAGCCGATCGGGCTCGCTCGCGAACAGCTCCTTGAGCGTTTTCGTCCCGCCGGCGCCTTCGAGCGCCTGCCAAGCCTCTTCCATCTCGAACTCCCTGGTCTGTCCCCGCCGCACTAGGCGCAGTTGAACGCCCATTGAAGCGGATTGCTTCACCCAATGAATTCATGGTTGATCGAGTTAAGATTGACGACCGGACGGCCATGGTAGGAGGATGTCCGGCGCCGCCTGGCAGTGGCAGTCGGGAACGAAGGGGGCGATCCTGAGACTGGCCTATTCCCGATCCGTTTTCCGCCGTTCCGACTGGCACGGGATGGCGTTCGCGCTCGCGCTCTACCTCCTCGCGGTGGCAGCGCGCGAACTGTTTGGAATCGCGCCCGGCCAATATCCGTTCCTGACCTTCTTCCCGGCCGTGGTTCTGACCGCAATCTTCGCCGGCGCGCGTCCGGCGATCCTGTTGTCGGCAGCCTCGCTCCTGACTGCCTGGTATTTCTACATTCCGCCGTTCCGCTCGTTCGGATTGTCGCCGGCGCTGATCCCGGCGCTGTTTCTGTTCGTCTTCATCGTTTCCGTGATCGTTTACTTCGTCCACACGCTGACATCGCTTACCGAAAAGCTCGAGGCCGAGCAGCGCGTGTCGTTCGAGCTGATAGAGCAGCAGCGGACGATGTTCGCCGAACTCCAGCATCGAGTCGCGAACAACCTCGCCTTCCTGTCGAGCCTGCTCGTCCTCCAGAAGAAGCAGATCGCGGCCGAACCCGAGGCGGCGCCGAAGCTCCTCGACGAGACTGTCCGGCGCCTCGATACGATGGGCAGGCTCCACCGCCGCCTTCACGATCCCGGGGCGGTGAACAGGCCGATGCCCGAATATCTGCAGGAGCTGTGCGCCGATCTCCTGGCCGTCAGCGGCGCCAGGAACATCGTCTGCCTCGTCGATGCCGACGACGTGCGCCTCGACCTTGCACGCCTCACCGCAATGTCGCTGCTGATCGCCGAGCTCGTCACCAATTCGTTGAAGCACGCCTTCACCGGGCGAGACGGCGGCACGATTCGCATCGACCTCAAGCGGAAGGAGGGCGAGGAGGTCAGCCTCGAAGTCTCCGACGACGGTCCGGGAATGCCCGCGGGCTCTGGCGGCAGGGCGGCGCCTGGGCTGGGCATCAAGATCATCCAGGGCCTCGCGACGCAGATGAACGCGAAGATCTCGCTGCCCGAAGCCGGCAGCTCGCTCATCAGCCTGGCTTTCCCGTCCGGTCGGGAGACGCGCCGCTAACGCTTCGCTTGACCCGAACCCCCGCGCCAAGCGAAGGGACGGAAATGGCAAGCGAAAGCGACAAGGCCGCGCCTGCGGCGGATCCGAATGCTTCGGCGGCTGCGTCGACAGAACCGCCCGAGAAGAAGGAGACGATCTGGAGCTTCCTTCGCTTCCTGCTCATCCTCGGCGTGATCACCTTGCTGGTACGCAGTCTGCTGTTCGCCCCGTTCAGCATCCCGTCGGGATCGATGCTCCCGAACCTGATGATCGGCGATTATCTGTTCGTGTCGAAATGGCCCTACGGCTATTCGCGCTATTCCTTCCCGTTCGGGATCGCGCAGTTCGACGGCAGGGTGATGAGCGCTCTTCCCGAGCGCGGCGACATCGCGGTGTTCCGCTATCCCGGGCCGCGCAACGAGGATTTCGTCAAGCGGGTGATCGGCCTTCCCGGCGACACGATCGAGCTTCGCGGCGGCGCGACCATCCTCAACGGCCAGCCGGTGCAGCGCCAGGACGCTGGCCAGTTCATCGTTCCGGTGTCCGAGAACAGCCCGTGCAATCCCTATCCGGGGAGCGCGGCTCGGCTGATCACGACCGATGACGGCCCCGCCTGCTCCTATCCGCTGGTCCGCGAGACTCTTCCGGGCGGGCGCAGCTTCGACACGATCGACCAGTTCCCCGCGTCGGAAGGCGACAATGTCGCGCCGTTCACCGTGCCCGAGGGCCATGTGTTCGTGATGGGTGATAATCGCGACGACAGCCTCGACGGCCGCTTCCCGGTCGCCCGCGGCGGAGTCGGCCTGCTTCCGCTCGAGAATCTCCAGGGCCGGGCGCTGATCAGCTTCTGGTCGACCGACGGCTCGGCGCAGTGGCTGCTGCCCTGGACCTGGTTCACCGCGGCCCGCTGGGACCGGATCGGGATGACCTATCCGTGAGCGTTCTTGCCGCGTGGGTGGAGGCGGAAACCGGCCACGCCCCCGCCGACATCAGCCTCTTCGAACGGGCGATGACCCATTCGAGCCGCGGCGGCGCCGACTATGAGCGGCTCGAGTTCCTCGGCGACCGGGTGCTCGGCGTGGTCATCGCGTCCTGGCTCTACGCGCGGTTCGACGGCGAGAGCGAGGGGCAGCTGTCGCGGCGGCTGAACGTGCTCGTCTCGCGAGAGACCTGCGCGGAGGTGGCCCGCAACATCGGCCTCGCGCCGCGCATAAGGCTTGGCAAGCAGGCGCTCGAGGACGGCGCCGGCGACAGCGACAATGTCCTCGGCGACGTCATCGAGGCATTGCTCGGAGCGCTCTATCTCGAAGGCGGGATCGCCGCGGCGGAGACCTTCGTTCGGAGGCAGTGGGAAAGCCTCATCGACGAGCAGCGCTCGGCGCCCCAGCATCCCAAGTCGGGCCTCCAGGAATGGGCCGCGGCAAACAACCGCAAGCCGCCCGAATATCGCCTCGTCGACCGCTCGGGCCCGCAGCATGCGCCGAAGTTCGTCGTCGAGGTGTCGGTGCGCGGCGCCGGCGAGGCGCAGGCGGAAGGCGCGAGCAAGCAGGAGGCCGAAAAGGAAGCGGCCCGCCTGCTGTTGGAGAAATTGTCTTGATCGCTGCGTTTTCCGCGCGTCCGGAGCTTAAATAATGACACAGAGAGCAGGCCTGGTGGCCGTCGTCGGCGCTCCGAATGCGGGGAAGTCGACGCTGGTCAATGCGCTGGTCGGGCAGAAGGTCGCGATCGTGTCGCCCAAGGCGCAGACGACCCGCACTCGGCTGATGGGAATCGCCATCCTCGACGAGGTGCAGCTGCTTCTCGTCGACACCCCGGGCATCTTCGAGGCGCGGCGCCGGCTTGACCGGGCGATGAACGCCGCGGTGTGGGAAGGGGCGAAGGACGCCGATGCCATCGCTCTTGTGGTCGATGCCGCGAAGGGCCTCAACCGCGCTCTCGAGCAGATCGTCCAGCGGATCGCGGAGCGGCGCGAGCCCAAGATCCTCGTCCTCAACAAGGTCGACATTACCAAGAAGGACGATCTGCTCGCGCTGATCGCGGGGATGAACCAGCGCATCGACTTCACCGACACGTTCATGGTCTCGGCGACGACCGGCGACGGAGTGGCCGACCTTAAGGCGGCGCTTGCCAAGCGAATGCCGGAGGGGCCGTGGCTGTTCCCCGAGGATCAGGTCTCGGACGCGACCGACCGGATGATGGCGGCCGAGGTCACCCGCGAGCAGCTCTACCTCAAGCTCCACGCCGAGCTCCCCTATGCGAGCGCGATCGAGACCGAGAAATATGAGGAGCGCAAGGACGGCTCGGTCGCGATCCACCAGCAGATCCTCGTCGGCCGTGCGACCCAGAAGGCCATCGTTCTCGGCAAGGGCGGCTCGATGATCCGCCAGATCGGCGAGGCCGCTCGAACCGAGCTCGCCGAGCTTCTCGGACGCAAGGTCCACCTCTTCCTCCACGTCAAGGTGAAGCCCGACTGGGAGGAGGACCGGGGCCTCTACCGCGAGATCGGCCTCGACTGGGTCGAGTAAGGTTCGCGCGGGCGGCTGTCCGCGCCCGGGACGGCGCTGACGAGGCCGTCGTCGCCTTTCCCTTAAAGGCGTAGGCGGCTGTCATGGCCACTTTAGCGCAAAGCGTAAGAATCGAGCGCAAGCGAGTCTCCGCCGCCTCCAGCTTCGGCTGGCCCGTTCTGGTGCTGCTGATCGGCGCGGCTGCGGTCGCGATCGGGTGGACCGGGTTCATCGCTTCGGACGACCAATTTTATTATTTCGGAGCGCTCGAATGGGTCGAGCACGGCGCGTTCGCCGGCGACAGTCACTGGACGACTCGCTTTCCGCTCGTCCTCAGCCTTGCCGCCGCGATCAAGGCGGTCGGCGCCGTTCCGCTCGCTTTGAACCTGACGGCGATCGCCTGGTACGCCGCCTTCGTTTCCGTCGGCATCCTGCTTGCGCGGCGGATCGAAGGCGAGCGCGCCGGCTGGATCGCGGGCCTCCTGTTCGCGAGCATGCCGCTGATCGCCACCGGCGGTTCGATCGTGAATTGCGACAATCCGGAAGCGGTGTTCCTGATGCTCGGCGCCTGGCTGCTCGCCGGCGAGGTCGAGCGGGCACGCTTGAGCCGCTGTCTCCTCGCCGGCATCGCCTTCGGGCTCGCCATGCTGAGCCGCGAGACGGCTGTGTTGGCCCTGTCCGGGCTCGGAATCCTATTCCTGCTCGGCCGTCCCCTGCCGCGCCGAGCGCTCGTCGCGGCCGGCTGCGGAGCGGCGATGGTGCTGGTCGGCGAGGCGGCGTTCCAGTGGGCGATGACCGGCGACCCACTCCATCGCTACGGCCTCGCCTTCAACCACGATTCCAGTCTCGACCGCGCGGCGAACGAGGAAGGCAATCTGCTCGTCCATCCCGCGATCGACCCGCTGCTGGTGTTGTTCGTGAACAACGAGTTCGCGCTCCTGTTCTGGCTGGCGATCCCGGCGGCGCTGGCGATCCGGAGCGGCGGCATCGACCGGCGACGCTTCGCGCCCGTGACGGCGATGGGCGCGGCGTCATTCGTCCTGGTCGCGTTGCTGTCGCACAAGCTGGTGCTCAACCCACGCTACTTCACTCCGACGGCAGTCGCGGCCACGATCCTCGTCGCGGCGTGGCTCGCCCGAATGGCCCCGAGGCGCGGAGCGGCGATCCTCGCGATCGCGGTGGCGGCGAACCTCGCCATGCTTTCGCTCCAGAACAATCATCCGCGCTGGGAAGCGACTGCGCTCGTCCAGGCCGCCGCCGCGGATCCGTCCCGCGCGGTGGCCGCGGCGCCGGAGGCGGTCTCCCGAGCCGAGCTCTCGCTCCACTGGGCGGGGCTCACGAACGTTCGGAGCGATGCGCGTTACGCGCTTGTCTCGGCTGGCGAAGCGGAAGGGTTTGCGATCGTCGAGCGCTATCCGGCGCCGTGGCGGCCGGCCGGCGCTGTGCTCGCGGCTTTGGGGCTCGGGGTCGATCGCCTCAAGGCCGGGCACGACATGGCTCTGGTCCGCCTCTACTAGTTTCGCGGGTCCGGCTTGGCTGAGCTTGTCGAAGCCCTCTCCTTCTGTTGCCGAGAAGGGAAGAAGGGCCCTTCGACAAGCTCAGGGAAGTCGGAGGTGGGTTGGAGTGAGGCCCGCCTTTCGGCGAGCCTCACCCGTCAGCCCTTGATGTTGATGATCTGGCGCAGCCGGTGCTTGATCCGCACCAGGTCGGTCTGCGCCTCCATCACCGCCCCGATGTCCTTGTAGGCCGCGGGGCTTTCGTCGATCACTCCGGCGTCGGTTCGGCACTCGATGCCCTTCACCGCCGCCTGGTGCTGCTCCAGGGTTATGAGCTTCTTGGCCTGGGTGCGGGACATCACCCGGCCGGCCCCGTGGGAGCAGCTGTGGAAGCTGTCCGCGTTGCCGGCGCCCTCGACGATGAAGCTCCCAGTCCCCATCGACCCCGGGATGATTCCGAGATCACCTTCGCGGGCGCGCACGGCGCCCTTGCGGGTGACCCACACATCCTCGCCGAAATGATGCTCCCTGACCGCATAATTATGGTGGCAGTTGATCGCCGCCTTGTCGGTCTTGAACGGGGGCACATGCCCGCGAAGCGCATCGAGAACGCGGCCCATCATGATCTCGCGATTGGCCATCGCGTAATCCTGGGCGAAGCTCATCGCCTCGATATAATCGTCGAACAGCTCGGTCCCTTCCGACAGGAAGGCGAGGTCCCGGTCGGCGAGGTGGAAGTCGAGCCGCTCCCTGGCGATCGCCTCGCGCGCGGTGTCGATGAAATAGGTGCCGATCCGGTTGCCGGTCCCCCGGCTCCCAGAGTGGAGCATCACCCACACGCGGTCCTCCTCATCGAGGCAGATCTCGATGAAGTGGTTCCCGCCGCCCATCGACCCCAATTGGTCGCTGGTCTTGCCGTCGACCTTCGGGTGCTTCGACTTTATCCGCCGCCAGCGGTCCTCGAACCGGTCGTGCCACACGCGGCCGATCGAATTCGGAGTCGACGCCCAGCCGCCCTTCGAATGATTAGCTTTCTGGCTGGTCTCGAAGCCCTTCGGCACCGCGCGCTCGATATCGGCGCGGATCGCCCCGAGATTGTCCGGCAGGTCGCTTGCGGTGAGGCTGGTGCGAACCGCCGACATCCCGCAGCCGATGTCCACGCCCACTGCCGCCGGGATGATCGCCTTCCTGGTCGCGATCACCGAGCCCACAGTAGCGCCCCGGCCGAGATGCACGTCGGGCATGCCCGCGATGTGACTGTGAATGAACGGCAGCGAAGCGATGTTGCGCAGCTGCTGCATCGCCTGCGCCTCGAACGGCGCGTGGCTGTCCCACAGCTTGAGCGGCGCTCCCCCGCTCTCGTGCACTGAAAACTTCATACTCATCTTACTCTCCCCACGTGAAATCCCGCGAGGAGGACGGCCGTTCCGGCGTCTGAGCTTTCGACTTGGAGAAAGTTCGACCAGCTGAAGCGCTGCGCCCTCGTCACGGGCGCAACGACGCGCCCGGTCAGCCCAGCGGGCTGACGACTTCGTTCGTACCGAGGTCCAGGGCTTTGGTCATAGCGGAGCGGCCACTACACGAATCGGGCTGCCCGCGCAAATCGGGCACCCTCGGCGCCGACGTGCGTTCGCCAGCCATGCCGCGCCCGATCAACATCCTCCTCGTCCGCCATGCGGTGTCCGCCGCCAATCTCGACCGAAGCCTCTACCAGCGCCTGCCCGACCCCAAGGTGCCGCTCGCGCCTCAGGGTCACGACCAGGCGCGCGCCGCGGGCGAGGCGATCGCGAAGTGGCTCAAGACGCAGGAGCCGGGCGGGACCCGGATCTATTGCTCGCCCTACCAGCGCACCCGCGAGACCTGCGTTGGGATCGAAGCGGCCTTCAAGGCGAACGAGGTCGCCTACGACCGGATCGAGGAGCTGGCGCTCCGCGAGATGAGCTACGGCCTGTTCGACGGGATCGCCGACGAGGAGCTGCCCCAGCTCTTCCCGCGCGAGCACGCCCACTATCAGAAGCACGTGCAGTTCGAGGGCGAGTTCTTCGCGCCGATGCCGCTTGGGGAGAGCCGGGTCCAGGTCGCCGACCGGGTGAAGGGCGTGTTCGGGACTCTCATCCGCGACAATCGCGAGCGCGACAATGGCTGGCGGATCCGCAATTTCGTCATCATCAGCCACGGCGTGACGGTGCGCGCCTTCATCATGCAGTGGCTCCACCTCACGCCGGAGTGGTTCCAGGCCCAGCCCAACCCCGCCAACGCCTCGGTCGCTCTCATTTCGAGCGACGGAGTGGAGCCCTACAAGCTGAGCGCCCTCTTCGAGGGCTTCCCGCACCGCCCGACCAAGCAGGACATCCGCGAGGAAGGAACGGTGCAGCCGGTCGAGGATGCGACTGTCGCGGGCGAGCCGGGGTAACATCCCCTCGTCACCCTCAACTTGTTTCAGGGTCCATTCCGTCGCCTGCAGTGCAGCGCGAAGATGATGCTGAAACAAGTTCAGCATGACGGAGGGGGTGCCGTCAGGGATTGGCAGCAAGCACCTCGTCGACCCAGGCGGGGACCAGCTCCCCCGCCCGTCCGATCCGGGTTTCGTGGAAGAAGATGCTGCCCTGGCTCGGATCGAGGTTCATCTCCAGGGTTCGGGCCCCGCAATAGCGCGCGGTCTGGACGTAGCCGGCGGCCGGGTAGACCGCCCCTGAGGTGCCGATCGACACGAACAGGTCGGCGTCCATCAGCGCCCGGTCGATCCGCTCCATCTCGTAGGGCATTTCGCCGAACCAGACGATGTCGGGCCTGAGCTTGCCGGCGACGCCGCAGGAAGGGCAGGCAGGACCGCTGCCGAGGTCGCCGTCCCATGGCATCCGGGCGTCGCAGGAGCGGCACCAGGCGGACTTGAGCTCGCCATGCATGTGGAGGAGCCGGGCCGCGCCGGCGCGCTCGTGGAGGTCGTCGACATTCTGGGTGACGATGAGGAGGTCGCCCTTCCACTCATGATCGAGACGGGCAAGCGCCTTGTGGGCGGTGTTGGGCTCGACCTCGTTCAGTCGCGCACGCCGCGCATCGTAGAAGCGCTGCACAAGCGCGGGGTCGCGCCCGAAGCCTTCGGGAGTCGCGACATCCTCGACTCGATGCCCCTCCCACAAGCCGTCAGGTCCGCGGAAGGTGGCGACCCCCGATTCCGCCGAGATGCCGGCGCCGGTGAGGATGACGATGTTTCGAATGTCGCTGAAATCCATCTCCGAGGCTTAGCGGGAGCCGCGAAACTTCGCGAGAGGAGCCGAAAGTTGCGCTCCGATCGTCCGGTCGGCGCAAAAATCGCTCGGGGCACCGCAGAGTAACGGTCCGATTAACGACAGGGTCTCGCGAAGTTTGGAATTGTAACGGAAGACATCGTCTTGGGCCCGCGGGGGGCTCCGGTTTTTTGAAGGAATATGCGCATGCGGCGTTTTGCGTGGCTGGTCTGGATCCTCGCTCTTGTCGCTCAGCCGGCCTGGGCGCAGTCTTCGGGACGGCTTCAGCCGCTCGAGCAAAGGCTTGCTGCGCTGGCGACCGAGAATCCGGGCGATTACGGCTTCGCGGCGCTCGACCTCGGCACCGGCGAGATGGTCAGCTTCAACGGCGACCAGGCATTCCCGATGGCGAGCACGATGAAGATCGCGGTCGCTGCCGCCTATCTCGACGAAGTCGAGGCGGGCCGGCGCAGCCTCGACGACCTCTCCGGCGGAGTGAGCGCCTACCGGCTCATGGACGCGATGCTGACCCGAAGCGACAACCGCGCTACGGATCAGCTGATCGCGATGCTCGGCGGGCCGGCCGTGATCGATCAGTGGCTGCGCAGCTACGGGATCTCCGGAATGCGCGTCGACCGCAATATCGCCCAGCTCCTCGCCGACCGCCGCGACCTGCGCGACGTTCGCGATTCCAGCACTCCGGTGGCGATGCTCAACCTGCTCCGGCTGATCGACGCTGGACAGGCGCTCCAGCCGCGCAGCCGGGCGATCCTTCTCGACATGATGGCTCGGTGCCGGACCGGCTCAAACCGGATCCGCGGCCTGCTTCCGCCCGGCACCCATGTCGAGAACAAGACCGGCACCCTCAACGGCTATACCGGCGACGTCGGCTTCCTGACCCTGCCCGACGGCCAGCGCGTCGCAGTCGTCTTTTTCGCCCGCTACGGCGACAACCGCCCGGCGGTCATCGCCAGCGCGGCTCGTGCGATCTACGACAATTTCGCTCCGGGCGGCGCCCCAGCGGCGAGCCGCGCAACGATGGCGGTGGCACGGCATTAAGCCAGGGCAGACGCCAGGGCTCGGCGCTGAAGCAATTTGGCCACAGGGCGCGAGCAACTTGAATCGGCTCGTCGCTTCACGGCTTCTTGGCTGACTCCCAAGGCTTTATCTTGGGCTCATGAGTATCGCCTGCCTGTTCGGTCATCATCGCCCCTCCCTCCAATCCATCACGCGAAGGCAGGGCGGCTATGCCGCATTCTGCGAATCCTGCGCCCGCCCGCTGGAGCGAAGCGCCGAGGGGCGCTGGCGCGCCAGCGAGCCGCTCGACGGGCGGCCGGCAGGCCAGTCGATCGCCTGACCGCGGCGCTGCAGGCATGAAAAAGGGCGCGCGGCCGACCGGCCCCGCGCCCCTTCCCGACTGCTGAAACCTTAGTTGGTGGTCGGCTTGACGTTGATGTCGGCCTTGATTTGGGTCGGATCCGAGCCGCCGTTGAACATGTCCATTCCTCCGAACACGAGGAACAGCACCACGAGCACGGCGATCAGGAGCACGACCGCGAGAACGGCGCCGCCGCCGCCACGATCGCCATCGGTCACCACCACGGTCTCACGATCACGCTCTGCCATTTGAATTACTCCGGCAAATTCAGTTGCGGGAGGTAACGTCCATTGGTCGCGACTGTTCCGCCCCCGTGCCGGTTGCATGGGACAGCGCTTTCCGCGACTAGGAGCGCATGATCGGCATCGGCATCGTCGGAGCGAAGGGACGGATGGGACGCGCCATCGCCGCCGTCCTCGAAGAGCATGAGCGCGCGCGACTGGCGGGCGGCGTAGACCGGGGCGACGACGTGGCGGCGCTTGCCGGCTCGTGTGACGTCCTGATCGACTTCTCCTCGCCGGACGGCCTCGCGGCCACTCTCGCCGCCGCCGAGAGCGCTGGGCGGCCGGTGGTGATCGGCACGACGGGGCTCAGCGATGAACATCAGTCGGCGATCGATCGCGCAGCGACGCGGATTGCGGTGCTTCAGGCGTTCAACATGTCCCTCGGCGTGAACCTGCTCGCCCATCTCGTGCGCGAGGCTTCGGCGAAGCTGGGGCCGGACTGGGACATCGAGATCGTCGAGATGCACCACCGCCATAAGGTCGATGCTCCGTCCGGAACCGCGCTTCTGCTCGGCCAGGCCGCCGCCAAAGGGCGCGGGATCGACCTCAAAGGAAATAGCGAGCGCGGCCGCGACGGAATCACCGGCGCTCGCCAGCCCGGCCATATCGGCTTCGCGTCGCTTCGCGGCGGATCGGTCGCCGGCGACCACCAGGTCGTGCTTGCGGCGGAGGGCGAACGGATCGAGCTTGGCCACCGCGCGGAGAGCCGCGCCATCTTCGCACGCGGTGCCGTCCAGGCGGCATTGTGGCTGAACGGCCGCGGCGCCGGGCGCTACGCGATGGCCGACGTCCTGGGCCTGTAGATGTGGGAGTTTGAGCCTGCCGACATCCCGCCCGTTTGGGAGAGGGGGAGGACAGGTCGTCAGCAGGCTCGGGCCGGGCGATAAGCCACGTGAAAAAAAAGGATATACCGGAATTCTACCGGCTTCTCGAGGAACGCACCCCTAATCCCGAAACGGAGCTCGAGTCCGTCAACGACTACACCCTGCTGGTCGCGGTGGTGCTGTCGGCTCAGGCGACCGATGCCGGGGTCAACCTCGCCACCCGCGACCTCTTCGCGAAGGTGCAAACCCCGCAGGCCATGGTCGAGCTCGGCGAGGAGCGGCTCAAGCAGCACATCAAGACGATCGGCCTGTTCAACACCAAGGCCAAGAACGTGATCGCCCTGTCACGAATCCTGGTCGACCAATATGGCGGCGAGGTTCCCGCCGACCGCGACGCGCTTGAGGCGCTTCCGGGGGTCGGCCGGAAGACCGCCAACGTCGTCATGAACACCGCTTTCGGGCACGAGACGTTCGCGGTCGACACGCATGTCTTCCGGGTCGCCAACCGCACCGGCCTGGCCGCGGGAAAGACCGTGCTCGAGGTGGAGAGGAAGCTCGATAAGGCGACCCCCCAGCCCTATCGCCGCGACGCCCACCATTTGCTAATCCTTCACGGCCGTTACGTGTGCAAGGCGAGGAAGCCGGAATGCTGGCGCTGCGTCGTCGCCCATCTGTGCCGGTACCAGCCCAAGACTCCGCCGCCCGGGACGGTGCCGGCGCGGCTGGCGAACAAGGGGATCAAGGCATGAGGGTTTCGATCGTTGCCGCTTCATTGGTCCTTGCAGCGCTCACAGGCTGCACCGGCAATGACGGCGCCGCCCGTTCGACCGACACCTGGGCTCTCGCCACCGCCAATCCGGTCGCGCCCCCGGTGAGCTGTATCGAGAAGGCCAGGATCGCCGGAGTCGCCGTTCGCGACGACCGCACGATCGACTTCTCGCTCGACGACGGCCGGCTGATGCGCAACCGCCTGCCCCAGGTCTGCGAGAGCCTCTACGGAAGCCGGTTCATCTACCGAAGCTCGACCGACCGGCTGTGCAGCACCGACACCATCACCCTGATCCGCGCCGACGGAAGAGCCCGCGCCAGCTGCGGCCTCGGCAGCTTCCAGGAGATCGCGGTGCCGCCTCGCGGATAGGGGCTGGTTCGCCGCAAATCCTTTTGCTAGACGCGCCTCCTCTCGCGGCACGCACCCGTAGCTCAGCTGGATAGAGCGCTGCCCTCCGAAGGCAGAGGTCACAGGTTCGAATCCTGTCGGGTGCGCCATTCCCGTATAAAAGTAAGAACTCCATCACGGGCATGCTCCCCGGCGAAGACAGCGTGCTCGAGCGCCTTCTTGCTGCCACGGATCACGACGTTCTCGGAGTCGATGACGACCTCGCCGACCAGCATCCGCACATAGCCTTGGCGAAGCGCGGGGTTCTCGTCCCTCAGTCGCTCCCGCATGAGATTTCCGAACCGGGTGATGATCTCCGGCGTGATCTTGCGCGCCGGGCTGACGAGCTGGCGCTGGAGCGACTTGATCTCGACTTTGAGCGCGCCGAGGCGAGCATTGTGCGCAGCCAGCCGCTCGACCAGCTGAGGATCGCGAATAGTCAGATGGCCGGCCTCGACGAGCTCGAGCAGATTGCGCTTGGCGGCTTCGACGCGCCGCTTCTCAGCGAGACAATCGGCGAGCTGGGCCTTGCGCTTCTCGATTGTCTGGTCGGCATGATCGAGAACTGACGATAGCAGCGTCTGAAGTCGATCGGGCTGCAGCAACCGATCTTCGAGAGCGGACAAGACGATGTCGTCGACGAGCGGCATGGAGATACGCTTCGAACCGCAGGCATCCTTGGACTGGGTGCGCTTCCGGTCGCAAATGAAGTAGCGATATTGCCCGCCCTTGCCGGTGGACAGGATCATCCCGGAGCCGCAGCCGGGGTGGCCGCACTTGGCGAGCCCCGCGAGCAAGGTGGGGGAGCGCACGCTGCGCGGCGGCACCACCCTCGGCGCATGCGCGGACAGCATCCGCTGGGCACGCTCGAAGACGCCGTCGTCGAGGATCGGCGGCACGTCGATCGCGATCCACTCGTCCTGCGGCCGCTGCTTGCGGGTGCGGCTGTCCATCTGGTTGTAATAGTGAACACCCGAATAGGTGGTCCTGCGCAGCAGCACGTGCACCGTTCCGGTCCGGAACGGCTTGCCGCGATGGGTGAGACCGCGCCGATTCAACTCCTCGGTCACCTTGATAATGCCCATCGGTCCCTGGCCGCCGGCCTCGCCCAGATAGAGGTCGAAGGCGAGGCGAACCACCGGCGCCTCGGCAGGATCGATCTCCAGCTTCTTCTTGTCCTTCTTGGCGAACCGCTCCGCGACATAGGTGCGATAGCCGAATGGCGGGAGCGAGCCGTTCCAGTAGCCGGCGTCGGCGTTGCCGATCATCGCGTCCCTGGTGGCCTCGGCGTTCAGATCGCTCTGATAGGCGTCGACCAAGGTGGCGACGCCGCGCGTCAGCTTGCCGGCGGGGCCGCTCGCGACCTGCTGGGTGATCGACTGATAGTCTACGCCGGCCTCCTCGAGCTGGCGCCGATAGGCCTCGAACTGGAAATCGTTCCGGAAGAAGCGCGAGAAATTATAGGTGAGGACGACGTCGAACGGCTTGGGGTCGGAGGTCGCATCGGCGATCATCTGCTGGAAGACGCGGCGGCGGTCGCCGCGCGCCGAGGCGCCGGGCTCGACGTAGACGCGGACGAGCTCAAGGCCCTGCTGCTCGCACCATTGCCGGATCCGCTTTTCCTGCTCGACGAGGCTGACCTGATGCTCGGCCTGGCGCTTGGTCGAGACGCGGACATAGCCGACGGCGCGCAGCAGCGAGCGTGATTTGGAGGCATTGCCCATTTCATTTTTCTCCAGGAATCCGTCTCCACACTCTCCAGACATGCAGGAACCGGCGCCGTGGGCCGGCGCCGGTTCCCTCGTCGCTACGCCTTGGTGGGCGACGTCAGCGCGCTCGTGAGTGCGCTCTCGATGCTCCGCAGGAGGGCGAGACGTTCCCGTTTGGTCATGCTGTCATTCACAGGCTTGATCTGGAGACCGATCGAGCCGTTCGGCTTGCGCACGAGCCGCACCTTGGCGATCTTCGCCACATCGTCGATCTCGATCGGACGATGCGCTTCCCGTTCCTCGGCCGTCATCAGAAGGCGATCCAGCGCCTCCGCCGCGGTATACCGCATTCCGAGCTCCGCGAATTCCTTCGCTCGCGCGAAGGCGAATTTGCGGATTTCTTCGTCCCGCAGGGCTGCCTGCAGCTTGGACGCGAAATTGATGCTCATCGCCTCGGGCTCAGCCAGAATTGCCACGATCTCGGGAGGCACGCTGAGGATGGACAGAGTCCGGCTCACGGTGGCCTCGTCGCAGCCGACCGCGGCCGCCAGCCGGTCCTGGCGCCCGTCGTGGAACTGATCCATCGCCCACGACCATGACCGCGCGCGCTGAACCGGCGTGATATCGCGGCGGCCGGCATTCTCCGTCTCCGAAATCCGCCACGCCTGCTCGTCGGAGGCGACGACGATGGTGGCTCGGAGGCTGATGTCCGCGCCCCGAGCAATGAGATGGGTGACGGCCCCGTGGCGCTGCATGCCGGCGATGATGTCGTAACCGCCCTCGCGCTCGACCGACGGGCGCAGGATCACGGGCACGCGCTGCCCCTCGCGGGCGATGCTGTCGACAAGCTCCCGGCTCCGCTTCGGGCAGAACTCGACGCAGTGGCGCGCATTGCCCTCCCACGGCCGACACAGCGCGGGATCGATGAGCCGAACCTCCTCGCTAGGCGTTGCCGAGACGGGTACCGGCTCGTCCCCAGCGGCGAAGAGCGGCGGCTGAATTTCCTTGTAGTCCATGTTCATGCTCCTTTTCGAGGAAGCCTCGTTGCTTCCATCGTCGGGCATGACAGGTTCGGCAGCTGAACTTGCTGGAGGTCAGAATTGCCTTCGACGCTGTGTCTTCTCAGGTTTTCTGCTCGAACAAGGCCAGAATTTCATCCCTGAGAACGCGACTGACCAGCCGGATTTCGTCTTCGCTGATGGTCCAGCCGGTGCCCGGTTGAAGCGAAGACGCGCAACCGCGACGTCGCCCTGCCTCAGGGGTCTGGTCGTCCGTCGACGAAAAAGATCCAGTGCGCTTGTCCACACTGGATCGATCTCACATTTTCTGGCGAAACTTGCGGGAGGTCAGAAGCCGGGCAAAAGCACGCGTTATCTAGGCCTTGGCATCGGCTCGCAGCGATCTACGAGCCGAAAGCCTTTCGGAACCGATCGACGTCCGTCTCGATCATTCGGTCGATCCGGCTCGTTCCCTCCCTGCGAAACTTCTGGATGCGCCGGGCTTCCGCGATGGCCTTGTCGGCCATCCCCTTCATGCCGCCTGTTTCGCCGCGGGCGACTTGCTCGAACTGGATGTCGCCCAGTCGCTCCTTCAGGGAAATGCCCCGGCCCATCACTTCGTCCAGGCCGTCCCGGGTTTTGGCAGGAACATTCTCGATGACGAAATCCGCGCCGTCATAATCCTTGCTGTCGTCGTAGCCGAGCCAGCTGCCCTCGTCGAAGCCGGTCGTGTCCGCGTCGGCGACGACCGAGGTGCTATATTGGTCGCGCGTGATTGCGCAGCGATAGATCGCCAGGAGGTTGGTGAGCGCGTCACTCTTTTCACGATGTGCCGTAGCGACGAGCTTTTCCGCGCGGCTTTCATCGCCGCCGCCCCAAACCCTGACGAGTGTCGGCCTCGTCAAGGCGACGATCGAGCCGTACATGTCGAGGATTGCATAAGCGAGGCATGTCAGGGTCGACATCCCGTATCGCGCGGTGGCTGCGACCATGTCCGCCTCCCTCTTGCCGTCCGCGCGAATAGCCTCGATCTGCTCGGCGACCGTTCCGGGCTTCGCTCCGAATTTGAGACGCTGGCTGCCCGCCCCGGCGGTATGCACGAGCTGAAGGACGGTCGGGGATCTGGTGTTCTTGCTGTTCGAGAAACTGGCAACAAACTCCGCTACCCACTTATCCAGCTGATCCAGGTAGGCGCCGAGGTTAGCCATCTTTTCATAGGGCACAGGCTCGTCCCCTGAAGTCTCACCCGCGCTGAAGCCGAGTTCGCCGGCTTGATCGAGCGCGAGCTTCTTGAGGTCGTAGTCTTCGACAAAAGCTTCGAGGTCATTCCTTTCCTTGTCCGAAACCGTCTCGCCCTTCGCGATCCGCGTCGCAATTCTCGCGATGGTCTGCGCTTCAACGAGCGGGACCGATGCGTCGCCGATGGTCAGTCTCACCGGAGCATCCGGAGCACCGGTTTCGAACACATTCCATTCCGCATGGAACAGCCGCGCCGCCTTGATCTGGGCCTTGAAATAGATCCAGAAGATCGCGGCTTCGCGATAGGCTTCCTGGAGCGACGCCTGCTCGGCCGCCGGCCTTTCCGCTATATATCGCTGAGCTTTGTCGAGATAGCCCTGCATGAGGAAGTCAGCGAACTTGCGATGGTCTTTCCTGGCCTCCCACACGACCGTCGCGGCATGGTTGGGACTGGGCTTCGGCAAGATGGCAGCATATTTGATCGGCGTTTTCCCGCCGCCTCTATGAGGATTTCTCTCCCAGAGCGGACGAAGGGCGTTGATCAGGGCCTCGATCACCTCCTCATTTTCGGGCGCATGCATCATCCAGCGAAAGCGAGCGGCAAGCCCGGATGAACTGGACGGCAGCTTGTTCTTCGGAAATCGAACGTCGGCATCATCCAGGAGACCCGAAGGGCAGCGACAGAAGTCAACGATTCCTAGCAGGGCGCGGCCGTAGCTCTCCTGGTCGCCTGCGACACGGCCGAAGGCGCCGAAACGTGCCTTTGCGACGGCCGCATCGAGGTCTTTGATTGCTGAGGGCAGGTCCATCGCTGACAGATTCACGATACTGAACGGAATTCTCGCCTTGGCCATCGTGCTCTCCTGAAAGGGAGAGCACGACTTGTCGGCCAAGAGTTGTAGTCTCGTTAATCCCGCAGCCGCTCGAGCCGCGCGACATAGAGATCGAGCAATTGAAGGTTGCCGGTGAGCCGCTTGCGCTGGGCCGCAGCGTCCTTCTTGTACTGCTCGAGTTCGGACAAAGTGATCTCGCGATCCTGCCACTGCTGCTCGATCGCGCCGAGGCCTTGCTCGAGCTCGTCCAGCTTGCGCTCGACGGCTTTACGATTCTGCTCCAGTAGCTGGAGCTTGATTTCACTGGGTTGATCGGCTTCGGCGTAGCCGGTGGTCAGCCCAGGCATGCTGTTCTCGTCCCGCATGGGATCCTCCTTGAAACGATGATAATGATGGTCCGCGCGGCCGGGTGGTGGGTCGCGGCAGCGACGGGACGCGCGCGTCCGGACAGCTTGCCCTTGCAGCCAGAGAGAGCGCATCAGGAGTCGCTCCAGTCGGGCATGCGGACCGGCGGACGCCAGAAGTCGGGATGACCGCCATTGGCCTTGATCCAGTTGTAGGCGGTGCCACGCCGGAGGCGCACGGGAGCCTCGATGTCGCGGCGGCTGCAGATCAGCGCGATAAGGTAATGCTGCTTCTCCGAGACCGGGAGCTTGCGCCAGCTTCCCAGTGTGCCGGCACGCTCGCGCGCCTCGAACTCCGCCGTCTGGTCCGCCCGGAGCGCCTTGCCCCAATGCCAGGCGATCCGCGATCCTTCCGAACGGCACCATGCGAGCCGACGCGGGCAGGAGAAGATGTGGGCGAGATAGGCCCCGCGGCCGCCCGCGACCTCGCCGGCCGAGATCGCGATCCACAAGGCGTAGAGCGGGCCGTGATGTTCGAGGCCAAGCAGCGCCAGGTCGTCCTGCCCGACATAGCCGCCCTTCTCAGCGACCGAGCCATGGGCGAACAGCTGGTTGTTCCGGGTGCGGGCTTGCTTGCGGCGCAGGGTCTCCCGGCGCACGTGGAAAGCGAGCCGCTCGGCCTCTCCTAGGCGCGTGGCGGCGGCGGCAGCCAAGATCCTGACCCGCGCCCGCAACGAGACAATGTGCGCCGCAAGACGCTTGCGGGCGTTGACGGAAGAGGCCGGTTCGGTCGAAACTGTGGCATTGCTCATGCCACGCTTAGATCAGGTTGGGAGGCTAAACTTCCGGGAGGTCATCGGGCCGTGAGGAGCGTTTTCATCGAGCGCCGCCTATCTCACCTGACCGGGCTTGATCCCCTTCAGGGCGATATGTTGTTCTACCACCGAAAAGCCGTCCTCATCCAGCTCCGTTTGCGGTTGCGCGGCCGATTGCACTGGCGTGTCCAACTTTGCAGGTTCAGCCACTCGAACGATCAGGCTGGAGAGTTCGCCAAGGCGATCGGCGGGCGGCTCGGGACTGACCTCGATGATCGCGTCGAGATAGGGCCAACTGGCTCGGTCCTGGGTGAGCCTGGCGAAGCTGGCCAGCAGATCGACATCACGGGCATATAGAAGCTGCTCACCATCGGGCTGCGTGCCGACAAAGAACTGGGGCTCCGCGCTGGTGAAAGCCTCCTGCACGGCCTTGAAGTCCGGCTTCTGAAGAACGGCGCCATGTTCGTCCAACTCGAGTTCGAGCCCCGCATCATGGCTCGCCTGGCGGCGTTCGCCGAGCCCGTTCGGGAGCGCCGGGTCGAACCAGTCACCGAAATGTTCCGGCGTCACGGCATCTCGCTTCCGGCGATCTTCCGCTTGCTTGTCCGCCTGCAGCTCTCGCATACGCTCCGCCTCCAGCATGGAGGCATTCATGACGGAGGGCTTTTCCGAAGCAGGCAGCGCCTCCTCTGACTCGTCGGCCTCGGCAGCTATGTCCGCTCCCGCAGCGCGCTCCGGCGCGAAGGCTGGAACGGCACCGGCGATCTGATCTAGCGCCGCGTCAATCTCGTCCAGGCGCTCGAGGCTGCTTCGGGTCTCCGTCCGCTCAGTAGACAGTTCAGCGTGCATGCCATCGAGCAGGAGATCGAAACGATCTTCCACTCGGTCCAGTCTTGAGGACTGGCTATGCAGGGCGTCGAGCTCCGTTCCGGCAGTGCCGACTGCGTCCTGATGTCGCTTGGCCGCATCGACCTGACGGTCGGCCGCCGCCTGCTTGCGCGACAGGCGGACTTCGCTTTCGAATTTCTTGGTGTTGCCGGGCGAGGCGAGGCCGCGATCACGCCGCGACAAATGCGTCCAGCGGGTTGCAATATTCTCCTGTGCAAGCGCCCGATTGAAGGCACGGGCGACGAAACGACGTTGAAGGCCCAAGCCGGCGGGCGTCTCAAACGACCGGCGCTTGAACGCAGCGAAAGTCCATTCATGATCGCCAACGCGCTGCATCGGCCTCAGGCTGACGAGGATATGGACGTGGAAATTGCGCTGGTCACCATCGCGATCGGGTTTGTGCAGAGCCGCGTCGAACGGCAGGCTCACGTCCCTCAGCGGCTGCACCAACTCGGCGAGAAGGCGCGCCCGACCCTGCGGGGAAAGCTCGTGCGGCAGCGCGATGATGAGATGGCGATAGACGCCGGCATTGTCACGATCGACGCTTTCGAGCTGCTCAATCTGCCTCGAGCAGGCGACGCGCTCCGCGATGTCGTCGCCCATACTGCTGAGGATGTTGCCCTCGACTTCCTCGAGCGCATCCTCGCGCTCGATATAGCGAACCTTGCGCCCGAACTCGCCTGACTTCCAGCGGGCCGTGCGAGCGTTGCTGCGTTTCTTCTCGCGCTTGAAGTTGCGATCCTTGCCCGAGCTGAAGCCGCGCGGGATATATTCGAAGAACAGGTCGCGCGTGGAGCCGGAGCCCTTGGCGGTGCCGAGGCCATCCGGGCCATATTCGAAATGTCGATAAAGACGGGCAGTACAGGTCGCCTTCAGCTGCAGCCGCTCGTTTTTCCTGAGCGCGGCACCCAGCTTGTAGCCGTAGCGCTTCGCGTCCTCCTCTTCGCGCCGACGGAGGTGCCGGGCGAAGGCCCAACTCTTCTTCCACTCGATCTCGTCCAGCATCGCGGCACGTTCCGCTCGGCCGACGGCCCGGAGGCGGTCTGCCTCGGCGCGGCGAGCCTGGGCGGCCTCACGGCCTTCCTTCTGCCGATCGCCGAAGGCTTTGGCGAGATAATCGCCGGCGAGATCGCGGCCGATCTTCCAACCTGTCCATGAATGCATGGAATCTGACGTGAGGCAGGCTCAGTTAACAAATAGGGAGAGGGGGTAGGCGCGGGTCTTGGTTTTGGACAAGACGTTGACGCGCCTACCCCCCTCTCTCCCCTTCATCTCCTGCTTGCCCGTTACGCTCTGCCTTGGCGCCGGTCGGCGCTTCAGGGTCGGAGTTATCGCCATAACAGGCGTCAGGTTTCCTCGTGGCCAAACACAAGATTGCGACGATTGCGAGCTCGCAATCGGGGTGGCTTACTAATCACGGACCTGCAGCTGCGAGCTGGACGCACTATGGCACGCCGCGGCGCAAGGTCCGCTACGCGCCCATCTCTGCCGTGGGCCCGGCTTCAACGAATGGCAGCTTGGACCCATTTCCGGTCATTCGCGGCGTCTTTGCCGCTCCCCGACTTCTGCCATCCGTTCATATTGGAAGCAGCAAAGTGCGAAGCCGCGGCCAGTCCGCTGTCCGGCGCGGGCGAGGCGTTCTGCATCAGCCGCGGATCGACCCGCTTCGACGGACTCGAGTCGACGAGGCGTCCATCAAGCCAGAGCTCAACCCTAGATCGACAGCCATCCTTCTGGTGCTGGTCGCTCGTGCCAGTGCCATCATCAAACAACCTTGTGCGCGGGAACGCACGGGGGCGGATTGGGCCGCGGCCGTTCGTAGGGGGTGGCAAGGCGTCCGTAGTCGCCGCCGATCGGCGGCGACAGGGGAACGAAGAAACAGGGACACAACGCCGGATCATTTCATGTCGCTGCGCCTCTCGATCGCCAATTCGGTTGCGCGATGTGACATGAGGGTTATCGTGACCGTCATGACGCGCATCCTGTTCCAAGCCGGGGAGGCGGCGGCCCTTGTCGGCATCACCGCCAACCAGCTGCGCGAGTGGACCGGTCGCCGCGCGATCGTCTCGCCGGACGTGCCCGGACGCGGCAGAGGGAAGCATGCCCTCTTCTCGCCGACCACCGTGCTCGTCCTGCGTATTGTTGCCGAGCTGCAGACGCGCTTCCTCATGGAGGTCGGCGCGCTTGGCGCCATGGCAAGTCGCCTCGGCGCCGAGCTCGCTGACGTGCCTTTCATGGCGCTCTACGGCCGCGCCGTCTCGATGACCGGCTGCGACGAGTACGAGATCATCGGGCTGCCGCGCGCCAGGATCGTCGCTTCGGCGGTGATCATTCCATTCGATCCGCATCTCGTCGCGATCGCGGAGAGCTGCGGTTCCAGGGACCAGCCGGCGCAGTTCCAGCTCTTTCCGGCGGTGAACGCATGAAGCCGCTCGACCTCGCCCTCCCGTGCGTCTGGAGCCACGCGTTCGGCCTTGCGGAGTCCCCACTGTTCGGATCGGACGACGGCATAAGGGACGGCCAGCACCGGGTCATGCTCGACGGGGGACACGGCAGCTTCGCCCTCAGCGTCGGCGCCGGCGACAGCCTCGACCCGAACGTCGTTGCCTCATGGATGTGGTCCTCGGACCTGCCGCACCATGTCGCAGTCGAATCCGATCGCGTCATGGTGAGCCGCTGGGACCAGCCCGAAGCGCGCCGTCAATTCTCGCTAGCGAGCGTCGAGGCGCGCTTCGACAGCTTCTACCGCTTCCTAGTCAAGGACAGGGTCGAACACACGAGATCGGTCGTCGACCATCTTGTGAACCGTTTCCGGCAGGTCAGAACGGCGGTCGCCCAGGGCGGTCATCCCGACGACGCTTCGCTTGGCGTCTTCCTCGCCCTCCTCAACCACCAGTCCACCATACAGGAGGACGGCGCCCAGTCGGATGGTGGCGTCAGCGACGCGATCGACCCGGAGGCGCTGGGACTCTTCTCGCGCATGCGCGACCGCGAACTCGCATCCATAATCGATGGCGGCCCCCTCCGTCGCGCGGGACGATCCGAGCTGGAGCTGCATTCAACCCTGGCGATACGCCACGCTGGCGGGCTGATCTTCCAGGAGGCGCACTTCGAACTGATGCGCGCGCCGACGCCCAACCTCTTCGGCTTCCTGGATGCGCCGATCACCCGGCCGGTCCGTCGCGGCGGAGCGCACTTCACCCCGCCGCCGCTCGCCCGTTCGGTCGTCGAGCAGGCGCTCGCCCAAGTCGACGGTCTGGCGGGCAGGAGGAGGCTGATCGTCGCGGATCCGGCCTGCGGGTCCGGCGCCTTTTTGCACGAGACCATGCGCGCGCTCCAGAGATCCGGCTTCGACGGCAGCCTCGTGGTAGTTGGGCGCGATCTATCGCCTCAAGCGGTCGCGATGGCGCGCTTCGTCATGGCTCGCGCCCGCCGAGACTGGGAACCGGCCGGCGGGCTGGAACTGGATATCCAGGCGGCGGATTCTTTGCAGCCCGGAGCCTTCCCGGAGGCGGACGTCATCGTGATGAACCCGCCCTTCGTGGCGGTGTCCGGTCTCGGCGCCGACCAGCGCGACCACGTCGACCGGATCCTTGGCCCTCTTCGGAAGGGACGGCCGGACCTGAGCATGGCCTTCATTCTGCTTGCCGTCACCAGATTGAGGCCGGGAGGCGTGCTGGGCTGCCTGTTCCCGTCGAGCCTCGTGGACCTGCAGTCCGCCGACCTCTGGCGGCGCGCCCTCCTAGAACGAGCGCAGCTGAAGTTCTTGGCGACGCTCGGCGACCACGGTTTGTTCGCCTACGCTCTGGTCCAGATAGCGGCGGCCGTCTTCCGGAACGAACAGCCCCACGACGACGACCTGCTCCTCACCTTGTGGACGTCGGACGACAAGGAGGTGACCGGCGAGGCGCTTCGCGGCCTCCGCTCCGTCCCGGTGGACAACCCGGCAGGCGTGGAGGACCACGCGACCTGGCGGCTCGCCTGGGTCCCCGCGGCGCAGGTGCGGTCCGCGCCCTCGTGGCGGATGCGCTCGCCCCGTGCCGATCGGCTCGTGCACGAGGTCGCCGAGACTACGCTGACGAACGTCTCGGACCTATTCAACGTCCGGCAGGGCATACTGACCGGATACAACAGGGCCTTCCTGATCGAAGCCGACGAGTGGTCCCGCCTTCCGGACGACGAACGAGGATTCTTCAAGCCGGCCGTAATGAATCGGTCCATCGTCGACGGACGGCTCGAAATCCTCGACTACGTCTTCTACCCCTACCGCGACGGCGCGTCGGCCTTCCTCGACGAGGCCGAGCTCGAACGCTCCGTGCCCGAGTATTTCAGGCGGACGCTCGCACCCAGCAAGGCCGAGCTGAGCCGCAGGCCTGCCATAACCAGGAGAACCAACGCCGCCTGGTGGGAACTGGCCGAACGCCGCCCATGGATCGATCGCGACGAGCCGCGAATTGTATCCAAGTACTTTGGGAGCGTTGGGTCCTTCGTCGTCGACGACGAGGCGCACTACGCCCCCGTCCAGGGCTACGCCTGGTTCCCGAAGGCACCCTTCCCGAACGGAAACTGCCTCCTTCATGCCTACGCGGCACTCCTCAACAGCAGGGTCTTCATCAGGCTGCTGGAGAATTTCGCGCCAAAGGTCGCCGGGGGCCAGTTCAATCTCAGCGCCCGCTACGTGGACCCGGTGCCGCTGCCGGACCTTCCGCAGCTCCGCACGGACAGCTCGCGGGCCCCAGCAATCACCGCCCTCGAAGCGCTAGGCCGCAGCGATCAAGGCATCGACAGGAAGTGGCTTGAGGTCGCGGACGCCGCGGTCGCGGAACTCTACGGCATACCGCTGGAGTTCTGGCGGTGACCACCACCCTTGAGGTGACGGAAGGCGGGCTGAAGACGCATTGGAATCTTCTTGAGGCGGAACTTGGCAAGATCAGAACGGCGGGCCTGCCCCGAGTGCTCATCGTGTCGAACTTCGTTAGCGACCAGGCCATTGCCGCCATGTCTGGACCCGAGGTCGAAACCGCTGAGCGTCACAGGGGCGGCAGGGTGGAGGCGCTGCCGATCAACATCGATGGACAGGCGAGCGGCTTCTGGGTGTCGTACCGCGAGCAGTGGAAGGCGTCCGCGGGACGCAGGTTCCGCTACAGCTCGGCGGACCTGACCTTCTTCCAGGGGCAGCCCGGTGACGAGAAGCGTCAGCTGTTCAGGGCCGAGTGGCCCGGCTTCACCGATTGGGGCGGCGGCTCGCCGGGCTGGCAGGCGCCCGGCGCCGGTCACCCCCATTGGCAGTTCGACGCGCTCCGCAGCTATGTGTCGGCCGAGGTCCGCCGAGCCGAGGCCGCAGAGCTACTCGCCATGGTGCAAAGGCCTGCCGACCAGCTGGAGGAGTTCGGCGAGCAGGACCTCGCGACCGCCAGCGAGCTGATGGTCGAGACCGCCCCCGACATCAGGTGGACGGGCATGCACTTCGCCAGCCAGGCGCGCTGGTCGAAGCAGGCATGGCTCGGCGACACCGCCGAAGTTTCCGCCCACACGAGCGCACCCGCCACCCCGAAGGAAATCCGCGACTGGGCGGTGTCGGTCCTCGCCTACGCACGTCACGAGCTAGGGCGAGCCGGGTCAGCCCGGAGCTGATCCCCCGCGAATGTCGCGAGTGCGGTGTGCTAGGTACGCGCCGCTCAGAATGAAGGCGACGAGATGGCCGTAGTCGCGCTGATAACGTGCTTTCACCGCATTGCGCAGCGTAAGCAAACGCCCTGCCAAACGGTTGGATTGTACTTCACTGAGTCACCGGCATTTCCAGCTCGGTCGGCTGATGAATGAATCGCGGCCATCAGCTCGGCGAAGCTCAAAAGCGGCCATGCCGGATTCCACCAAATCCTCAGGTCGGCAACCCCAAAGGGCCGCGGGCTAGTAGAGCTCTGTCACCTTCAGGCCGGCCGCCATTGCCTCCGCCCGGACCTCCTCTGCGCGCTCCGTCATCTTCGGCAGCGCCACGATCGCCTGGGCCATCTCGACCTCGTTAACCCGGAACGGGTGTCCGTCCGGCAGCGATTCGACCTGCTCGATCGCCGCGAGGTATTGCCGGTGCAGCCACACGTACTTGGCACGCACCTTGAGTGCCGGATGCGCAAACCCGTCGCGGATGTGCTGGCCCACGCGGTCGAGGTATTCCGGATACATGTCGGGTTCGCCGCCCGTGACCACGACCACCGACTGGAACGAGACGTAGTCGAAGTAGTGCCTGCCGTCCCGGTCGAGCGTCATAAAGTGCGAGGCGTACTCCTCCTCGTCGTCCTCGGTGTGCATCTCGTCGCGGTGCTGGCGCGCGATCGCCAGCAGGGCTTCATCGATAACGACACGGGGCACCTGCGCGTCCCTGGACTCGAGGAGGTAGGCGTCGATCATCGCGGGCCCGACGACGTGTCTTGCGGTATGGTGCAGCCTGCCGGACGTCACGCCGCCCCGAACGAGGTAGCCCATGTGCGTCAGGTCGACGACGCAGAGCGCGATCTGGTTGAGCAGGTGGAACACCGCCGAGGGTTCCGTCACCTTGTAAGAGGCGACGATCGAGTCCGAGAACTGCGTGACCCGCTGCGACTTGAGGAAGGTGTCGTCGCCGATCTCGCCTAGGCGGTCCATGGCCTTCACGAGCCTCCGCAGCGCCGCATCGTCCGCCGCCGTCCTGCCAACGATCTCGCTAAAGCCGAGGAAGTCGATGAACAGGATGAGGCGATCCTGATAGGTCGGCGACTTCCCGCCCGCGTTTTTCTTCTTGCCCTTCATGGCCTACTAGGTAGGCCCCGGTGCCGGGGCTTCAACGGGCTAGAGCGCGTCTGGCCATGCGCTGCAACCAATGTCGCGCGACGGCACCCACCTAGCCACGGCGCCTTCCGATCGCGCCTGCGCCGGATCGGGTGGGAGGAGCGCGTTGCGCGCTCCCCGGATACCGCCGCTTCCTCCCGACTGCGCTGCGACGGCTGACAGTGCGCCCGTAGTTGCCAGCCGGCGGCGGCTGGAAGAACGACGGCTTCGCGTCAGGCGCCGCCGGAAGCGGACTGGCGGCTTTCCACCAGTTGCGGACATTCAACTGATGGTTTCGTTTGGCAGAGAAGGGCGCGAAGCAGACAATCCAAAGTCGATGAGCCTGACCCCGACCAAGGTTATTGCCTGAGCGAGCAATCAGCAGTGGCACGCATTGGCCGCGCTCCCGGTCAGCCTTTCGCTACGGCCGGTCTGCGATGAGCCGCTGAATGTCCGGGTGATCGGCATCAGCGCGCTGCAGCAGCACCTCGATGACCGCACCAACCTGGTCATCGCTCGGGATGAGGCGGGTGGGACTTTCCCACCACCAATCATGAAGCGCCGCGCAGAGCGTCTCGCGGTCAGCGCTAGCGACCTCCTTCCGCGTGGGGACGTAGCAGCCCGCGCGGATCATCCCGCGATGTTCCTCCATCACGGCCTTGATGTCGTCCAGCGTGAAGCCGAACCGGTCCTCGAGGTCATAATCCATCTATCTGTTCCATATCAGCCGAGGAACGGCTCAATGTCGGTGCCCGCTAGCAGTCATGAGTAGTTGGCATGATGCCGAGCGAAGAAGCTGAACGCCGCCGGACCATTCCCTCTTTCGAATGCAATGAGCACCTGCCTCAAAGTGGGCGTCAGGAATAAGGACAAGAATGGAACTCGGGCATCGATGCCACGCCCCGCCCACGCGCGGTCGGCGAGGCGTGCGCCCATTTGCACCGCCAGGCGCCGGCGGAACTCGCCCTCACTCCGCGCAGCGGCGACCGCGAAATAGATGGTCAGCCCCTCGCCGGTCGCAAAATCGTCGACGCTGCCGAGCCAGAGCGAGACCGGCGCTCCGACTGGGAACAGCTCCGCCGCCTCCCAAGCGAACGGCGCCGGAGCGGTAGCCTTCTCGGCCGCAGTGAGCGTCGTCGCGAAGCTGGGGTCGGCGAGCAGCGCCTCGGCTCGTCTGGCGATCGCCAGGACCATGGTGACTTCCGCCTCGCCCTTCACTGCGAGGTGGCGAGCTACCCGCTCGATCCGGCCGGCGTCGTTCGCGCCGGCCGGATTGTCATGCCCGCTCACGAGGTCTCTCCATCCCACTGGTCGACATAGGGCTTCCAGGCCTCCCACGCCTCCTGCTGGCCGGTGTCCGAACACAGGCGATGGACGGTGACCCCAAAGCCGTCGGGCCCGAGTTCCCGCGCCGGGACCACGACGTGGATATGCGGCTGGTTCGACGAACCGGCGACCCCAGGCGCATGGGTGATGATGATGGCAGGCAAGCGCCTTTCGATCGCGAAATGACGCCGCGCGAAGGCCCGCACCTTCTCCGCCCCGACATGAAGCGGCTCCGTATCGGGCAGACCGATCTTCACCTGCACGAAGGCATGACGTTCGTAGGCCGGCAAGGTCGCGTCGAAGCGGGCGAGCAGGTGGGGGATGTCCCAATAGTCGCCCGGCGCCCGCCGCGGCAGCACCAGGTCGACATGACGGGCGGTGCCATGATTGGGATCATCACCGGGACGGATCTTCTTTTCGACCCAGGGGGCGATGCCGGCGCGAGGACCGCTACCTTCCCACCAATAGCGGGTGAAGTCGAAGTCGGCATGGTCGCCGCCGCCGTTGAGGAACTGGCGGAGGACGGCTGAAGTCGGCGCTTCCGCATCCGGCGTCGTCGCTGCCAGCGGCGCCTTGACGGGGACCTTGGTCGAGGCGGTCTTCTTCTTGCGCGTGGGCTTGGTCGTCATGGTCACGCCCTCCCGTCGAACATTGGAAGACCACGGCCGTGGTTGAGGCCGCGCGCGCGGTCCTCGGCATCGGCAAAGGGCGCCGCGTCCTCGATCTCCAGACCGCACATATCGGCGCGGATGAACGGTCCATCACCAGCATCAGGAATGAGCCACAGGTCGCCCCCCTGCCGCCAGGCCTGGTAGCGTACCAGCCAGTCGGCGCGGCTCTGGAGATAGAGGTCAAAGGTCGTGCCGCGCTCGGCGTCATAGCGCAGCAGGGCGAAATCCCGTCCGCTATACTGAGCGAGGCGCTCTGCCTCGACGAAGACCAGCGGCCGCCGGCAGGCGGTGCCGGCGATTAGCAGATCCGCCTGCCACAGCAGCAGGCAGCCGGCCAACTTCGGATCGCGGGCGCCCGGGGCGATGTCCACCGGCCCGTCGATGGCGGCCGCGAGCGCCTCCATCCGCCGCATCACCCGCCAGTTGGGCATCGGCAAGGGTTCGGCGTCCAGGATCGGGCGCCGCATCAGCATCGTGGTCATTGTTTTCACTTCTTCCTGAAGGCGCGCGACAGCCGAGCGGGGTCGCAGGCGCCCTCTTTTCATTTCTCTTGCTCGACCAATCGGTCCGAGCTCGTCCCTGTTGTTTTCCCTTACGGTCAGCGCCGGCCGGTCAGGTGGAAGAGTTGGATGTCGGCATTGCCAAAGCCGAAGTCCTTCTCGTCGACGTCCATCCAGGGCGGAGCGGCTGGTCGCAGCGGTGCCCGCGCCAGCCGGAAGCAGGCGCCGTCCGGCTCGTCGCCATCGGGATCTGGAACGAGCCAGGCGTCGTCCCGCGCACTGACCCAGAGCCTCAAGCCGTGGTGCCATTGGATCTCGCCCCGGGCGCATCGCGCGATCGACACATAGAGAGTGGCCTCGCCGCGCGTAGTCCGCCCGGGCATGACCATCACGGCGCTGCCGCGAATTTCGCAAAGAGCATCCGCGACCGCCCCGAACGCTTCTCCCTCCGCCCAGGCGAGCAGAACGAGATCGGCTTCGGGGTCATAGAGAGCGTCCGCGAACGGCCGCGGCAGCAGTTCGGGACGTCTAGCGAAGCACCAGCCAGCCAGCTTAGCCAAGGCCAGCGCGCCGCTTACAGCGTGGCTTTCGTTGGCCCGGTTGGCACGGGTAGTATAGATCATGTGGGGTCTCGCTCATGTCCCCGCGTGGGCGGCTGCGTCCCACGAGGGCTGGAAAATTTCGCCTTCGGCGTCAGCCAGAATTTTTTCCCATTTCCGTTGATGAAACGCCCCTCTTACCGAGCAGGCGTTTGACTCATTGGACGAGGTCCGCGCCGCGCTCAGCTGGCGACGCATCAGCCTTCACCGCGGCCAGGGTTTCGCATCAGTGCGCGTGCCCTTTCCGGCAAGAGCTTAGGCCGTCAGTTGTCGCCATGAACGGCGAAGAGGACGACTCGGCCGCAGCCCGTCAACGCGCCGGGACCGAGGCTCCGGCATACGGATCATCGAGGGCCGGCATTTGAACCGGTTGAGGATCGACACGAGGTGCGGCGGGAGGAGGCGGTTCACTTGCATGTGACGGCGCGCCTGCCCCGGCATCGCCGACAAACGATCGGATGCCCACTACGATCGTCGGCGCCCCAAACAGAATGAAGCAGCCGACGATTACCGTCGCGCCGGTGCGAACGTTGACCTTCCCCGCCAGCATCATGAATCCAACCGCGGAGACGGCGATCGTGGCGAGCGTGGTGGCGAGGGTGCCAAGGATCGTGTGCTCAATCCACATCGTGGCGGTTGCCAGCGCGTTTGGCCCCACCGGATCTGCCAGAGAACCCGTCACATATGCGGCATAAGGATGAGCAGGAAACGAACCCAATATTCTCTCCATCCAAGATGCCGCGCTAGGTAGCACCGTCCGCACCGCGATGCCGGCGCGTGAACCTCGGTCGGTAGATCATCTATGCTCACGCAGGCTTGCCGAAGCCCAACCCATGCGAGGACCTCCTAATAATCGAGCAACCATCAGGCGCACGATCGTTTCGCCTGAAGTCCGAATACAAAGTTCCGCCACCAGTGTGGCCAAGAAGGATAAGCTTCGCAAGGTCAGATCGCTCTGAATGTCCTTCCTACCCCTCGGTATGCGGCTATGGGCGCGCCACCCCTCGCATTGTCAGCCAATCCAGCAAGCAATTCTGCGGTGTCGCCGTACTCCTTCAGTCAGAGAGGGCTCTCGACAATGAAATCAAGCGATTGGTGGAGACCCCTTGCAACAGAAATCCTTCGACGATAAGCATTTCGACCCAAGGGGGACAAAAGCCGAATCAGTTTCTTATAAGTTTCATTTCTACGGGCAACATTCTGCTAGATCTCCCTATAGGGGAGGCGCGGAATAGTGCAGCTGTGTTTAAGGGGGCAATAATGAAAAGGCAGGCGGCCTACTTGTTAGGCGCGGCCGCAGGCGCGTTCGCGATGGAAAGCGCCGGGCGGGCAAGCGAGACGGTAACCTACACATATGACACGCTGGGGCGACTCACTGCTGTCACCACGAGTGGAGGCCCGAATAACGGCCTCTCCGTTTCCACTAGCTATGATCCTGCGGGGAATCGATCGAACTACAGTGTGACAGGAGAGGGTGCTCCGCCGCCGCCGCCACCTCCTCCCCCCCCACCTCCGGCGAACCAGGCGCCGGTAGCAGTCACCGACTCTGGAAGTATGCAAAAGTGCACGTCAAAGATGTTTGCGGTCCTTACCAATGATTACGATCCGGATGGCAACACC
The DNA here is from genome assembly GCA_023416515.1 of Pseudomonadota bacterium. Lineage (GTDB taxonomy): Bacteria > Pseudomonadota > Alphaproteobacteria > Sphingomonadales > Sphingomonadaceae > Allosphingosinicella. The sequence continues at coordinate 45,109 of JAEZHP010000028.1, forward strand.
CCTCTGTCGCTCGTCGGCGTTTCCTATGTTGGCTCGCTGGGGAGCGCCTCCGTTTCTGGCACAAATGTTCATTTTGAGGCCTACGGATCCATCGGAACCGCAAGGGTTACCTACACCGTCGCAGATTCGTTGGGCGCGACCGCCAACGGTACTCTGACGATCAACATAACCAACGCCATGTGCCAATGAGCATCAGACCGGTGCAGTCCGCGCGAAGCTAGGCACGCAGCGGCAGGCCGATTTGCATATCTATTACAGACGGGGGCAAGCATGAAACGGACAGCGCCGCATCGAGGATTCCTTCGCGTGGCAGTAGGAATTGCATCCTTCTTTCTGGGAACATTCGCGGCGACTTCAGCGATCGGTCAATCGCCGACAACGGCAACCGTCATCACGCCCCTCGAATCCGCGGCCGATGTGAACGACGTCAACATCGCGACCGGATTGATCCGGGTCGAGGTGCCGTCACTGTCGGTCCCGGCCGCCCCACGCCTCAGGTTCAACTCGCTTCAGAACGCGGTGCCTCATCTTAGCGCCCATGTCAGCGGGCCACTGGGCGCCTATGTTGAGTCCTCGATTGCCATTCACACCGGCGCATCAACATCGGAATCGTTTCGATGCACCTATGATGATGTTTGCTCAAACCGCCGGCTGAACGGCGCGACTATCGACGGCGGTCTCGCCAGTGGTGGCCCGTACACTTTTACGGAAAGTCAGACCGGCGCCGTTTACGCGTTTGACTCGCTCCAGTACGACAGCGGCGCCGGGCAACAGCAACGGCAGGTCCAGTATCATGCGTCGAGCATTAGCTACCCTGACGGCGAAGTTATCACCTTCACCTACGACAAGCAGACTTACGCGAGCGGGACAGGCCCGATCAACCACCGTCTGACCCAGATGAGCAGCAATGTTGGTTATTACATCACGTTCACTTATGAAGGCAGTGACGTAAACCATGCTTCGTGGGGCTGGCTGAGGCAGGCGACGCTCTACAGCGCGGCGGCTCCGGGTACTCCTCTTAGTCGACTGACCTATTCTGCGGCTGGGACGATCACCGATCTGGCCGGTCGGACCTACACCTGTGGCGGCTGCAACAACGGCATCCGCAGCGAAGCTGAGTGGTCCGTGGTTAATCTCACACTGCCCAGCGAGTCCGCCGCACATATCGCCGTTGCGCCCGTAGCGGTTCCGAATTCCAACCGGTCGGTCGTGTCGTCTGTCGTCCGGGACGGCGTGACCTGGTCCTACTCCTACGGCAATTTGCGGGCGTTGCCGTCGCCGTTGCCGCAACGCTACACTTACGACAACGTGGTGGTATCGGGCCCAGCCGGGTATGTTCAGACCTACAATATCTCAGCAAGCGACGGCGAAAGGCCCAATCTGATTTCCTCAACCGTCGACGCGCTCGGGCGGATGACGTCATACAGCTACGACGCAAATTATCGTCCGACCCTGGTCACCCGACCCGAGGGCAATTCCGTCCAGATCGTCTACGATCAGAACGGCAACATCACCTCCAGGATAAGCCAGCCGAAGCCCGGTTCGGGCCTGGCCGCAATCACGGAAAGCGCCGGGATTGATGCAAATGCCTGCAGCACAAATCAGGTGCTCTGCTTTCGGCCAACTTATTATATCGACGGGCTCGGGCGACAGACCGATCACGTCTATGACATATTCGGCCGACTGATCCAGAGAACGGATCCCGCCGACAGCACGGGCGTCAGGCGGGTCACCTATCTGAGCTACGGCGGCTCGTTCACGGCGCCCACCCTAGTCCGCACCTGCGGGCTTGGCACGACGTGCGGCACGAGCGCGGAGATCAGAACCGAGTTTACATATTGGGGAAACACGGCTTTGCCCGTGACGGAGACAAGGGTCGACGGTGTTAACGGAACCTCCCTCACGACTACGCGCACCTACGACAATGCGGGACGCGTGCTCAGCGAGGACGGCCCGCTGGCGGGCACTGGCGACGCTACGTATTTCCGCTACGACGTGCTGGGACGCAGGACGTGGGAGATTGGCCCGGCCAACTCCGACGGCTTGCGGACGGCGAGGCGCACTACCTACCGGGACTCGGATTCCAGGGTAGTCGCCATGGAGACCGGGATGGTTTCCGATCCATCGAGCACGGCCCTGATCGCGGGCAGCGTTGACGATACGAGCTACGACGGACGTCGTAACCCGATCAGGATTGCTAGGTCAGCCGGCGGCACTGTCCACACGGTGCAGGACACCTCCTACGACGACCGCGGCCAGAGAATCTGCGAAACGGTCCGAATGAACGCGGCGGTGTTCGGCTCGCTGCCCGCCGATGCCTGCACGCTCGGGACCCAAGGCAGCCAAGGTCCCGACCGGATCACGCGTAACCTGTACGACAATGCGGGCCGACTCGAGCAGGTGCAGCGAGCCTATGGTACCGTCCTGCAGCAGAACTACGCCACCTACGGCCACAGCCCGAACGGTCGCCGAACAAGCGTCACCGATGCAAACGGCAACCGTGCCGAGCTGCGCTATGACGGGCATGACCGGGAGGTGCGCTGGGTATTCCCGCACCCGACCAGCATCGGCTCGGTGAACGAGGCCGATTACGAGGCATATGGCTATGACGCCGCCGGAAATCGCACGAGCTTTAGGCGGCGCGATGGCAGCACCATCACGCTCTCCTACGACAGCCTCAACCGCGTCGTTTCTCGCATCGTGCCGAGCTCGGCAAGCGGCGCCGCGGGCTACAGTGTTCATTACGGTTATGACTTGAGGAACGCGCAGGTGTTCGCCCGGTTCGGCTCGGCCAGCGGCTACGGTCTCACCAATGCCTATGACGCGTTCGGTCGCCTGACCTCTTCAATCAACACCACCGGCGGCACGTCACGCGCGCTGTCCTACCTCTATGACGCGAGCAGCCGGCGAACCCGGCTGACCTTCCCGGACGGCAACTATTTCACCTACGAATATTCCCCCAGCGGCCAGCTCACCGCGATTCGGGAAAACGGCGGCACCGCCGTAGCGACGTTCAGCCATGACAGTTTCGCGCGACCCGCGGGTCAAGCGTTCGCCGGCGCCGCGACCACCTATGGCTATGACCCGATCTCGCGACTCGCCAGCCTGGGCCACGACCTTGCCGGCGCCGGTGCGGACCAAAGCCTCGGGTTCGCCTACAGTCCGGCCTCACAGATCGTGGCGCGTACGGCGAGCAACGACGCCTATGCCAGCAACACCGCCTACGCAGTCACCCGCGCCTACAGCGTCAACGGCCTGAATCAGTACACGACTGCCGGCCCGACCTCGTTCCTCTACGACGACAACGGTAGTCTGCGCGCCGACGGATCGACCAACTATGTCTACGATGCTGAGAACCGACTGGTGAGCGCCACCGGGGCTCGCAATGGGATGCTCACCTACGATTCCTTGGGGCGGCTGTTCCAGGTCTCAGGCTCATCAACGACCCAGTTCCTCTATGACGGCGACGAGCTGGTCGCCGAATATGATGACACGGGCACGTTGCTGCGGCGCTACGCGCACGGGCTCGGCAATGACGATCCGGTGCTGTGGTACGAGGGTGCGGGTCTCAGCGAACGCCGCAGCCTGTTCCGGAACCATCAGGGTTCCATAGTCGCGGTGGCGGACACCAGCGGCAACGCCGTCGCCATCAACGGCTACGACGAATGGGGAATTCCCAACGCCGGTAATCAAGGTCGGTTCGGCTATACGGGGCAAATCTGGCTCAGCGAACTTGGCATTTGGCACTACAAGGCCCGCATCTACTCGCCGACCCTTGGGCGGTTCCTGCAGACGGACCCAATCGGGTATGACGACCAGGTAAATCTCTATGCCTATGTAGGGAACGACCCGGTCAATGGGGTTGACCCAAGTGGGACGTGCACCGGATCGCTAATTCAAAACGGAAACGGTACGTGTAGGGGGGCTGGCAACCTCAACCCGGGCCTGAACGGCGCCGGAGTCTCAGAAGGCGCGGTGCCGGGCGGGGAAGGCAACCGACCGCGTGGTTCCGTTCAGCTTGCGCTGCCTGGCGCGTTACCAGCTCGTGGTACTATTGCTCCTGATCAAGACGACCCGGCAGTAGAAGTAGCGCAGAGGGCGGCTGCAACGGTAGATAGCGCGCCCGTTCTCGGCGGTATCATTGGCAGGATTGTGCCTCCCGCCGCCTGGCTAAGGGGGATATTTATCCACTCCGAGTTTGCCCGCCAAATCAGGCAGTTGCCAGGCTACTCTGCTGAGGTATCCTATAGGGACGGCCAAGTTGTCCCCTACGGCACACCAGGGTCAATTCGGGCGGACGCAATTAGGGGCAATATTAATAGACCGGAAATTGCCTATGAACTAAAGACTGGCTTCGCGGTCGTTACCAGAGCAGAGCGTGACGCCTATTATCGTCACCTCCCCAGAGGCACGAGGTTGCAAGCGATACATGTTCCATAGTTTAAAACGAGATTCCAAAAACTGCCTCTCGCGCATTGCAGAAGAGGGTGATGGACGTATTATCTATAATGGGTCCGTTCTGAAGATGAAGCGAGACGGTTTCAGCTCAGGTGCTTTGGTCGAAATAACAAGTAGCCTAGTCAGAATATGGTCAGTCCGTTTTCCCCTATATCATGGAGAGGAATTGCACCTTTCTTACTCAGACGTGTTTTGGGAGGAAGAAAAATCAAATATCGTCCCTGGTCGTGATATATGCTCGATTGTGCGCTCTGCCTTTGAGTCCGTGGAGTCTATGGGAGATCACGAATTCATGGAATGGACTCTCAAAGGTAGGCTAGACGACCTTCAGGCCCTTAGATGCAGACTCTTCTATTTTCTGAATCACCGGCTTACTGATCAAGCCCTTTTACTAAAGGCTAATTTTGATGAGGTTGCAGATGAGCAGTATTCGTCTAACTGGTGGATAGATACAAAAAGAGTCTGGTCTCTTGTCCTTCGGAGTCCCAAAGAAGCTGTAGAAGAGGTCGAAAGCAGGCGACTAGCTTGGCAGGCGAAACTTCGAGGAACGTCATCTACGACGCGGAGAACTGGCTAGCGGAGCGAGCAATGCGACGCTTTCCTACGATCCTTGGAGAGGCTGTTCCAGGCGGCGGCGCCTCGACCGTCCATTTTATTTATGACAGCTAGGAGCTGGTCGCCGAATACGACGGGCAGCGACAATCTCCTTTGTCGCTAAGGCAGCCTTCCACGATGGCGAGTCGGCCTGTGCTTCGTCCTCGGGAATAGAAATCCCTGGGGGAGGCGCTATTGATCCGGGCCGCTCACTCTTTGACCGGATCCACTGCACTGGGCCGCCTATTCCTAGGCCTAGGCTCGGGCAAGAAGAGTAATACGTAAGACCTGAATTATTGGGCCGGACAGTGAAGCCGCCTTGACCTCAAAAGGAAAATGACCGCAAGGTTTATGTCCTAGTTGGCAATTTCGTTATCTCCGGGCAGTATCTGCATCGCGAATCGAGGGGGCGGGCAACGAGTGACAAGCAGTTTGAATCGCGCGAGCAAGCGAATAGTCGTGCTCGCGGCAGTCTTGTGGACGAGCACCGCGGCGCAGGCGCCGCTGTCTGACCCGCAGGGATCCGACGTGGTTGTCAGAGCCGTGCAGTGGCTTCAGGGCACATTGCTGGGCACGATCGCGACCACGATGGCGGTCATCGCAATCGCCGCGGTCGGGTTTCTGATGCTGACTGGCCGCATCAACTGGCGGCACGGCGCGACGGTCATATTGGGCTGCTTCATTCTGTTCGGCGCGGCAAGTATCGTCGCCGGGATCCAGTCGACCGCTAGCTTGGGCCGGTGACATGAGCGCTCTTGAGCGGGATATTCTGTTCGTCGCGCTCACGCGACCGCAGATGTTCGCCGGCGTCACCTACAGCTACTTCATCGCCAACGCGGTGATCACGACCGAAATATTCGTGATCTTCCGCTCGCCATGGGCGCTCGCCGCAGCGCTCCTACTCCACCTTATCGGCGCGCTGCTGTGCCTGCGCGAGCCTCGCTTCTTCGACCTTTGGGTCACCAAGGTCAGCCGCTGTCCCCGCGTTCGGAATTACGCGATCTGGCGATGCAACTCATACATCCCCTGACCCGCGACAAGACCGCCCGGGCGCGAGAGAGGCCGGCGGGTTGGCACCTGCCTTATGCGCGCCACGTCAACGATCACACGATCGAGACGCGCGACGGCACGCTGATGCAGATCATTCATCTGCGCGGCCTGCTGTTCGAAACGGCCGACACCGACGAGCTCACCTATCGCAAGCGCCTGCGCGACGCGATGCTGCAGTCGATCGCCTCATCGCGCTTCTCCCTATACCACCATATCGTGCGCCGCAGGGTCGACGTAGATCTCCCTGCCGATCATGGCGATGACTTCTCGCGGCGGCTCGACACTGCGTGGCGCGCCCGTCTGAGCACGAAGCGGCTCTACGTGAATGAGTTGTTCCTGACCCTGCTACGGCGCCCACAGCCTGAACGGATCGGCCTGGACCGGCTTCGCAGCGCATTGAGCCGCGCCGATCGAGGCCGGGCTGCGGTCGCGGCCGCGGAGCTGCGCCAGCTCGACACGGCACGCGATGCGCTGGTCGCGGCGCTCGGCAGCTACGAGCCGCGCCTGCTCGGCGTTTACGAGACCCCGCACGGGATTTGCTCCGAGCCGCTCGAGTTCCTATCCTGGCTGTTCAACGGCGAGATGCGGCCAGTTTTATTACCACATCAGGATTTGGGCGCTTACCTTCCATATCGTCGTGTCAGCTTCGGCCAGGAGACGGTGGAGCTGGGGGCCTGCGGGATGAGTGGCCGCTCCTTCCTCGGCATCGTCTCGATGAAGGATTATCCCGGTCAGACCGCACCGGGCATGCTCGATGAATTGCTGCGCCTGCCCTTCGAGCTTGTGATCTCGCAAAGCTTCGGGTTCGTCGAGCGGCAACAGGCCTTGTCCCGCATGAACCTGGCGCTGCGCCGGATGCGCTCGGCGGAAGACGAAGCGGTGAGTCTGCGCGCCGATCTTGCCACTGCGAAGGATGACGTGGCCACCGGCCGAGCGGCATTCGGCGAGCATCACATGACCATCGCCATTCGCGGCGACGAGCCCGGCGCGGTCGACGAGGGTGTGGCCGAGGCGCAGGCGGCGCTCGCCGACCTCGGCATCATATCGGTGCGCGAGGACATCGGCCTCGAGCCGGCCTTCTGGGCGCAGTTTCCCGGCAATTTCAAATATATGGCGCGGCGGGGGCTGATCTCGACCCGCAATTTCGCAGGGATCGCCAGCGGTCACAACTTTCCGCTTGGGCAAGCCAGCGGCAACCTTTGGGGCGATGCGGTAACCCTGCTCGAGACCACCGCCGCCGGACCCTATTACTTCAACTTCCATCACGGAGATTTGGGTAATTTCACGGTGATTGGGCCGTCCGGCTCCGGCAAGACCGTGGTGCTCAATTTTTTGCTGGCGCAGGCGCGCAAGTTCCGGCCGCGCATCGTCTTCTTCGACAAGGATCGCGGCGCGGAATTGTTCATCCGGGCGATCGGCGGGCGCTACGATCTCCTCCGCCCCGGAACACCCGCCGGCCTCAATCCGCTCCAGCTACCCGACACGGCCGTCAACCGGCAGTTCCTGATCGATTGGCTGACGCGGCTCGCCGGCGGCGCCGACGTCGACGAGACGGCACGGATCAAGGACGCAATCGATGCGAACTTCACCCAGCCGGCCGAATACCGCCGCCTTCGCCATCTGGCCGAACTTTTCCGCGGAGGTCAGCGGCCGTCCGAGAGTGACCTTTGGTCGCGGCTGAAGCCGTGGTGGGGCGAGGGCGAGCGGGCGTGGCTGTTCGACAATCCGTGGGACGAGACCGACCTTGGTGCGCAAACCGTCGGCTTCGACATGACTTCAATCCTCGACGACCCGGTGATGCGCACGCCGGCGATGATGTATCTCTTTCACCGGGTCGAGGAACGGCTCGACGGGACCGCCGCAATCATCGTCGTCGACGAGGGCTGGAAGGCGCTCGACGACGACGTTTTTGTCCGCCGGATCAAGGACTGGGAGAAGACGATCCGCAAGCGCAACGGGATCGTCGGCTTCGCCACTCAGAGCGCGCAGGACGCGCTCGAAAGCCGCATCGCCAGCGCCATCATCGAACAGGCGGCGACCCAGATCTTCATGGCCAATCCGAAGGCCCGCCAGGACGATTATATCGACGGGTTCGGCCTGACCGCGCACGAATATGAGCTGGTCCGCACGCTGCCCGACAACGCGCATTGCTTCCTGATCAAGCATGGCGGGGAAAGTGTGGTGGCGCGCTTGGACCTGACCGGCGAGCGCGACCTGCTGACGATCCTGTCCGGGCGCGAGCGGACGGTGCGGCTGCTTGATGAGATCCGCGCCGAGCGCGGCGACGATCCGGCCGACTGGATTCCGCACCTCCTGGAGGTGGCATGACCTGTCCCGCCTACCCGCCAGGCGCCGGGTTCATCAGCAGCCTGCTGAACTATGTTGACTGCCAGGCGCTCGCGATCGGGGCGGGCGGCTACCAGGCGCTTGCCGCTCCCGGCTCCATCTCGTCAGTGGTGCTCACTGGCCTGCTCACCATCTTCGTCGCCCTGTTCGGCTACCGCATGCTCTTCGGCCACCGGCCCACCGTGCGCGACGGCGTGCTCGCGCTGGTCAAGATCGGCATCGTCCTCACGCTGACGATGAGCTGGGGCGCTTATCAGATCCTGGTCTACGACGTGGCGTTCAGGTCTCCTGCCCAGGTCGCAGGAGAGATCGGTCGCCCGGCCGCCATCCCCGGCGCCAACGGCGGGCTGGTCTGGCGCATCGACAATGCCGACCGGCTCCTCGTCGCACTGGCACAGCCCGACCTCGTCACCGCCGAAGCGGCTTCGGCCGAGCCTAATGGCTTTGGTGGCGCCGCACCGCGGACGAGCGCTGCGCCGGTCGCCTCGGGCTATGACAGCTGGACGCTGGGCGGCGCCCGCATCCTGTTCCTGACCGCAGTCGGCGGCGGGCTCGCCGCGATGCGCCTTATTGCCGGTGTCCTGCTGGCGCTCGGACCCTTGTTCATCGGCTTCCTGCTATTCGACCGCACCCGCGGTCTGTTCGAAGGGTGGCTGCGCGTGCTCGCCGGGACTGCTCTCGGCGCCCTCGGCGCGGCGATCGTGATCGGCGTGGAGCTCGCCTTTATCGAGCCGCGGCTCGCGCACCTGCTGACGCTGCGCGAGGCGGGCTATGTCCTGCCAGGCGTGGAGGTGGAGATTTTCGTCGTCGCGGCCATCTTCGCGCTCGTCCTGCTGGCGATGCTGGCCGCGACGGCGCGCGTCGCCGGTGGACTGCGTCTCTTCGCGAACTGGCGCGACGCCGCCGGGGAGTGGGTCGAGACGTGGCGCGCCCAGGATCAGCAAGCCGTCCTCGCTAGGGCCGGCGTCGTGCCGGCGGCCGACGACCGCAGCCGCGCGGCGACCGTCGCGGACGCGGTCGCTCACACCCAGAGCCGGGAAGCCTCCCTGACCTCTGAAGCGGCCGGGACCGTGGCGCCGCTCCGCACCGCCGCACCGCACGATCGCGGCCGAACGGCCGAGCATGCATCATCGCCACGGCCCGTGCCGCTTGGCCTGAGCCACCGCCGCACGCGCAACCGCGCCTCCGGCAGCGCCAGCCGTAGAGATCGCACTGCATGAACAAGCACAGCCGCGAGGCCTTGGAGGCCTACTATCTGGAGGCGGAAAGCTGGGGGAAGGATCGTCAGGATAGCCTGCGCAAGTCGTGTCGAACGGCATGGATCGTCGCCGCCGCCGCCGTGCTCATCGCGGTGTTGGAGGCGGCCGCCCTCCTCGCACTGACTCCGCTCAAGACGGTCGAACCTTATACTTTGCTCGTCGATCGCCAGACCGGCTTCGTCCAGGCGCTAGAGCCTCTGGATCCGCAGCGCGTGTCGGGTGAGACCGCCCTCACGCAGAGTTTCCTCGTTCAATATGTCATCGCCCGCGAGAGCTTCGACATCGACACGGTGCAGGCCAATTACCGGCGGGTCGCCTTGTGGTCGGCCGACGCGGCGCGAACCTCGTACGTTGCCGACATGCAGGTCTCGAGCGCGGATAGCCCGCTGGTGCGGTATCCGCGTAACAGCGTAGTCGAAACCCGCGTAAAAAGCGTCTCGCCAGTGGGGCCGGATACAGCCATGGTCCGCTTCGAGACGCAGCGACGGGACGCTGGTGGGCGGGCCGAGGCGCCGCGCGCCTGGGTTGCGATCATCCGCTACCGCTATTCGGGCGAGCCGATGAGCATCGAGGACCGGATGATCAATCCGCTCGGCTTCCAGGTCCTGCGCTACCGGCGCGATGCCGAAGCGCTGCCGCCGGCGGCTGAGGCGGAGCCCGTTCTGAGCGAAGCCGCCACCACGGCGCCCGTGTCGGCGCCCGGCGCCCCCGCCGTTCAGAGACCATCGCAGCAGTCGATCCAGCAGCGGCCGCCGGAGCCCGAGCTGTGAGAGCCGCCATTATGGCGGCGCTCACACTAATAAGCGCAATTCCGGCCTCCGCTCAGGTTCAGCCGGAGCCCGGCGACGGCGACCCGCGCGTGCAGACCGTGAGCTATGACGAGGACCAGGTCGTCCGCCTACAGGGAGCACCGGGCTTCCTGATCAACATCGAGTTTGCGCCCGACGAGCAAATCGAGAATGTCGCGGTCGGCGACAGCGGCGCTTGGCAAGTGACGCCGAACCGGCGGGGCGACCATCTGTTCGTCAAGCCGATCCAAGGGGGTGTCACCACCAACATGACCGTGGTCACCACCGCGCGGGTCTATCTTTTCGAACTGACGCCCGCCTTCGACAACGTTCCGTTCACCGTCCGATTCCGCTATGCCAACAGTGCGGCGCCACTTGAGGCCGACTCTCCCGAGCCGGCGATCGTGGGGCGCTACCGGATGTCGGGAGCGCGCTCGCTCCGGCCGAGCCGTATCGACGACGACGGCGCCCACACCTATATCGAATTCCCCGCGGACAGCGCATTACCGGCCATCTACGCAGTTGATTCACGGGGCCGCGAGACCTTGGTCAACGGCGGCATGCGCGACGGCCGGTTCGTCATCGACGGTGTGTCCTCGCGGCTCATCTTCCGAATTGACCAGCACGTGGCGCGCGCCGTCCGGGTGATTTCGCGGGGGTCGAACTGATGTTGAGGGACGGTCTGGACGTCGCGGATCCCCGCCAGTTCATTCCGCCGCCGTCGGCCACAGCCTCGGTGCTGCCGGTGGTCGCCAAACCGCGGCAGGGCCTGCCCGCGTGGGCCCTGGGGATCGGTATCGTCGCTGCAGGCGCGCTCCTCTTCTCGGTACTCGACGGGCGACGGCGGGCTGCGGAGGTCCCCGCGGTGAAGGTGCGCGCCGTCGACCAAGTCGACTCCGGTGCGGCGACCCCGCCGCTCTACGTGCCGCCGGAGCTGATTGTCGAGCCGCGCCAACCGGCCTTTTCTCTGCCGGTACAGCAGACGACCACACGGCCCGCCCAAAGGGCCGCTCCGCAGCCGCAGATCATCTATGTGCCGCAGCCGGTGCCGACGCCCGTGCCGGTCGAGCTGCCGCCGTCACCCGTGCGCGTGTCGGCCGAGCCGGCCTTGCTGCTCGACACCGGGAGCGGGGCACTTCCCCCGGCGGCCGGCACGCCGGGCACACTGGGCGCGGCGGGCGCCGAGGCCGCAGCGGCATCGGTCGGCAGCGGCACGGCGCAGCTGACCCGGGTCCGTGCCGGGATGTTCGCCAATCGCGCCACCACGGTCGGCCAAGGCACGCTGATCCCGGCGGTGCTCGAAACCGCCCTCGACTCGACCCGCCCCGGCTTTGCCCGGGCGATCGTCTCGCGCGACGTGCGTAGCTTCGACAGCAGCCGCGTGCTGATTCCCCGCGGCAGCAGGCTGATCGGTGAATATCGCGCGGACGTGGCGCGCGGACAGCGCCGGGCGATGGTCAATTGGACACGCCTGATCCGCCCTGACGGCGTGACGATCGGTATCGATTCTCCCGCAACGGATACCTTGGGTGGCGGAGGCATTAGCGCTCGCGTCAACAGCCATTTCCTGGAGCGCTTCGCGGGGGCACTCCTCCAGTCGGTGCTCGCCATCGGCAGCTCCTTCGCCGGCCGGCTGGGCAGCGACAGCAGCATCGTCGTCCTGCCCGGCGCGGTGCAGGGCGCCACCCAGGTTGTCCAGCCGTCGCAGATCACACCGACGCTGACAGTGCGCCAGGGCACGAGCATATCGGTTTTTGTCGCCCGCGACCTCGATTTCACCAGCGCCGGGACGCTCCGATGAGGGCGGCGGCGAACGATGCCGGCGGCGTCTATCTTCGCTCCTTCCTCGCTCCGCTGAGCGGCGTCCTGTCGCGGCCGGAAGTCACCGATATCTATGTGAACCGCCCCGGCGAGCTGTGGGCGGAGACGACCTCAGGGGTGATCGAGCGTCACGAGTCGCCTGCGCTCGACGAGGACTGCCTGGCGCGCCTCTCCCGCCAAATCGCCGCTTTCTCTCACCAGGGCATCAACCGCGAGCACCCGCTCCTGTCGGCCAGCCTGCCCGACGGTTCGCGCGTGCAGGTGGTGGCTCCTCCGGCGACCCGCGGCCCGCCCGCGCTCGCCATCCGCAAGCATGTCGCGCAGGACATGTCTCTCGGCGACTATGTCGCGGCCGGCGCCTTCGACATCACGAGACGTGCCTGTTCCGGCGCGCCCTCGCCGGCGGAGGAGCGCATCAGGGCGCTGCTCGACCAAGGCGATATCGCCGCGGTCCTTGCCGCAGCGGTGCAGGCGCGCTGGAACATTGTCGTGTCGGGCGGCACTTCGACGGGAAAGACCACCTTCCTCAACTCACTGCTGAGGGAAGTACCGCCGGACGAGCGGCTAATCCTCATCGAGGATACGCCCGAATTATTCCTCCGCCACGAAAACGCAGTTGGACTTCTCGCCGTCCGTGGCGGGCTCGGCGAAGCGCGCGTCGATGCCAACGACCTCGTCGCCGCGTCGCTTCGCATGAGGCCCGACCGCATCATCCTGGGCGAGTTGCGCGGACCTGAGGCTTTCGCCTTCCTTAGGGCCGTCAATACGGGCCATCCGGGGTCAATGACCACGGTGCATGCTGACACTGCGGAGCGCTCGATTGAACAAATCGTCCTTTTAGCTCTTCAGGCGGGCTCGCAACTCCATCGTGATGATGTGCGTCATTATATCACGAGCACAATCGATGTCTTTGTCCACCTCTCGAGAAGTGGAGGTCGGCGATATGTTAATGAGGTCGCTCTTCGCGGCCACAAGTGAGGCGACTATACTCGAGATAGGTGAATTTCCCGTGTCTTGGGAAGGTCGTCAAAATGAGCGTCGACACCCAAGCGTGGCGCGGCAAGAACTATGTAGCTGAGCTGCGAGCATCCACTACCGGGTGACTTCGGGAGGCGATTGCGACGACGTTGACGTCCGGTAAGCGCCCATTCCGGCTATTGTGCTGCGAGCCGGCCAATGTCTGCTTGTGGGCCGGTTGCTGACCAGTGGCTTCCAGAACAGAAACGAAATGGCAGCAACGGCGGTCATGCAGATCAAGCTTGGCGGCGAGTGTTGAGACATAGCCGACGCGAACCCGACTCGGAATGGATCAGCGCAGCGACTTGAGCTCCTGGTGGGCCGGAAACTCGTCCAACGCCGCGTCGATCAGGCTTTCGCGGGAGATGCTGCCGCCGCCGCCCTGCGACAGCAAGCGAAGTGCGGCGAACCATTGCGCCCGTCCGGTGCCACTCAACTTGAGGCGCGAAACCTCGCCGCCTGCTCGTAGCCAGATGTCCTGGTCAGTCGGGCCGAGCGGGAAGAGGTCGGGCATAATCTGCTCGAGGTCGCGGTGGCGATTTTCCCCGCTCTGCGAGATTGATTTGGTGCCGCCGAGCGCGAGTGCAATGGGAAAGTTCTCCTCGAGGTCGCTCGCTTTGAACACTGGATGCTGCTTTCCTGGGACAGCCTTCCTGACCGTCTCGGACACGTGATTGAACAGGTCGAAAACCCGGATGGTTCCGTCGCTGGCCGCAGTGGCAGCGCCCTTGAGGCCGGAGAGCATGGCGGTCGTGAACACGCTATTCCGCTCGCTCATGAGCACCAGCGACGTCTCGGTCGCGCGCGACGACGCGAACACGACCCGGCCGGTGCCCCGGGCCAGTCGCTGCAGAGACTTTTCGTCGAACCCTTCGTCGATCCCATATTCTCCATCGTTGCCTAAGTCGGACTTGAGCGTGGCAGCGCCAGCGGCATGGCACGCGTCCACGACGACAACGACTCGCGGCGCCTCTATGGCGGCGATCGCTGCGGATAGCTCGGCCTCGCCGAGCGTCGTTCCCGCGATGTCCGTGAGCTCGCAATCGTAGGGAACGAGCGCGCTCGTCGCGGTAGCCCCCTTGCCGATACGCGCCCCGTGGCCCGAGAAGAAGATCGCTACGGTGTTGTCGGTGGTCGCGGTCCTAGCGAGGTCGGCGAGCGCTTTTCGGATGTTTGCGAGAGTGGCCTGGCCGTCGGAGAGGACGGTGACGTTCGCCTCCGGATAGCCGCAATACGCCGACGACTTGAGAATCTCGGCGGTGTCGAGTGCGTCGTTGAGCACGGCAGAGGGGAGACTCGTCACTGCGTCATAGTTGGCGATGCCGATAATCAGCGCGCGTCCGTGATCGAATTTCATTGGAACTCCATCAGATATGATCCGCCGCCGGATCAGTTCCCGAACAGTGGGTCGTTGGCCATCAGCCTGAGGTTTGGGTTCTCGGGAAAGTCGTTCCTCATCTGGTGGATCAGCTTGGAGACGCGGGGCGGCCTTCCGTTCTGGATGTCGCGGATCGCGCAGCGCCAACGCTCTTTGCCGCTACCGTGGTGGCGAAGATCGGCGTTCCGTCCGCCGGACCGTTCCCACAGCGCGTCCTGGTCCGGCCCGTTCGGAAAGAGTTCGGCGGCCAGTTCGGTGAGCACCTCCCACTTCTCAACGGCGCTGACGGGTGAGAGCCCGAGGAACCAGCGGTCGAGGTAGCCAATCAGACTCCAGCAGTGGCGGAGCACCGGCGCGACGTCGCTGCGGCCGGCTCGATAAACTGAGATCAGGTCGTTCACAATGTCGCTTCGTCCGCGCGATGCTATGGCGCGTCCGAGCAGGTCGGCGTCAGGGGGAGTGAGTGACCGGATGCCGTGGACCGCCGTCGAAACCCACCTGCGGAATCGCGCGTGATCAAGTCCGCCTAGCACCTCGATGAGACCGAGGCCTTCTGCGAGTGTGCCACCCGGGAAGCGTGTGAGGAGGTTGTCAAGCCGCGGATCGCGGATGATCCTTTCGACCAGTTCAGGCTCGATACGGGTGTCTTGACGACCAGCGCTCGTGAACCAGGCGTCCGCCGTCGCCTCTAGCAAGCGGTCGCGGGTGTTCGTCGGTATCTTGTCCCAGACCTCGGTCCTCCGCGAGTACGTCGTCAGGTCCGCGAGCGGTGTTGCGGCAAGGAGGTCGAGCAGTTCCGTCGGCGGTTTGGCGCCGTCGATCTGTTCGTCGAGGAGTTGCTCGAACGCTTTTCGCGGGTCCTCGGGCCCATTCCACGCTCCGGAGTTCGTCTTGAGGGCCGCAGTCCAGATGCGCCGGTTCGGGGCAGTCGACATGTCTCGGTTGGCCAGGAGCGTCGGATCCTTGGCCACCTCCTCGCCAGCTATGGCGAGCACCCGCCCGTCGGGGACCCTGGCCACCGTGTCGAGGATTTCACCGGGCTTCGCGCGGCCCATGGCGAGCCGCATGGCGGCGGCGTCGACACCGGGTTCGACGGCGCTCTGAGCGCTCGCCGCGTCCGCGGGCTTCATGCTCGCCCCCACGGCGACGGCGTGCAATCGAAAGAGCTTCTGCTTCGCAGCAGACGCGATGATGGGTTTCGCGGTGGCAGTATCCAGGTTTGCCGGAGCCGCGAACTCGAGCGCCTCGAGCCCGTTACGGTCGCTCGCGAACAGCGCGACGAGCGGCGGGGAGACGCGGGGCTCGGACTTCGCCCAGCGCCAAAACCCGGCGGCGAACCGGCCGCTCTTCGCAACGGCCGAGCGGTGAAGCCCTCGCGTCGCGGCATCGCGCCAAGGGGCAACCGCATCATCGCCGATGAGCGCGTCAGCGACGATGATCATCATGTCGGTATCGTCAGAGGGAAGGTAGTCATTCCGTTCGAACCAAGTCTCGACCGCCTGCCAGACGAGTCCGCTTGTCTCAAAACCCAGAAACGCAAGGTTGCGCAGCGTCAGAATCTCCGATGGCCGAGCCATGGGGAGCATTTCCACGAGACGCTCGACGATGGCGCGCTTCTGGACCTCGCCGAGCTTGGGGTCCGGCGAGAGCCGTTCAATCAACCGCACGGCCGAGACGAGCCGCGCTACGCTTTCCGGCGTCGCGGTTGCCATGGCGTGCGCCTGCTCAAGCAGCTGGAACTCCTGAAAGCTGTCGAGGTCCGCGCCGATCCTGTCGCGGAACCTCAGCAGCTCCGCGCCGTCGGCCGAGCCGTCGATCATTCCCGCAGCCCGGGGCCACTCCGGGCCGCTGCGCCCGACAATCCGCTGCTGCTGTTGCCACCGCCCGACGAGGGATGCGGGTGTGCAGACAATCGTCGGCTCCGGCCTTTCCGCCACGTCTCGGGGACCAAAGCTCAGCCGGAAATAGAGCTTTCGCCGCAGTGCAGGCCATAGACGTCCCCACAGCGCAACAATGAGCTCCTCGAAGCCTTCGGATCCGATCCGCACTACGGGGCCGGGGCCACGGCTGACGAGCGCCCGCGCTGCGTCCGCGAGATCGGGTGCCGCCGGCGGCATTCCCGGTGCGGGTGTCACCTCGAACGCCTCGACGGCTGCCGGCGCCCCGTCGAAGGACGTGATGAGGTGCGCGAGGAGCGGACGAAGGTCGTCCATTGGGGCGATGTCGTCTAGATCGCAAATCAGCGCGTGGGTTACTACCATGCCGGACCGGCCGACCGAGGGATCGCTAAACGTCCGCGCGACGACGTAGCGGTCACGCACGGCGAACCCCGACGTCACGGGCGACCAGTCAGCACCTTGGGGCTCAGTGTCCGGCAGGTCGAGGCGCTGCGCCAGCTCGCCCGCAAATATGGGGTCGCCGCTCGCGCACCTGAGAGCATGCCCATGCTTGATGGTGCCGTAGATGGCTTGGTCGACGCGCATTCTCCGCTCCCCGCCCGCTTATGCGCCGACGTCGAGTAGGTGGTGGATCGGCAGAGTAAGGTCACCGCTCTTCGTGCCGTTCGCCTCGACGACGTAACCGAAGTGCTCAGGACCCTTGCTAGCATATTCCATGTCGCGAGTTGTGGGACTGAGCGGGCGTTCGAGCGCGGAGAGGCCCATGATCAGCGGCTGCGGCCAGTTCGACCGCACGAACGCCGAAACGAGGGGCAGTCGCTCTTCCAGAGCCTGGGGCGGGGTCTTTCCTATGCCCACCTCGTCCCAGCAGGTGAGAAGTACGCCGAGTCGCGGGAGGCGGTGCGACGTGGACATAGACTCATGAGCGAAGATCAGCATTTGGAGCAGCTCCACGAGTCTGGCTTGGTCGGAAGGATGCACCTCCCGATTCTCGACCGAGACGCCCTTCAGGTCGGCCAGTGGCTTGGAGAACATGTCGTCGCCGACGCTCGTCTGCTGAAGCCGGATGAGCAGCAGCCACGCGTCGGCCTCGAGGACGCGCTTTTGCCACGCGTCGGGGAGCCGCCGATTTTCGATCACCGACTTGATCTGCTCACCGCCGTATTCGGGCCAGACCAGGTCGGCCTCGCGGCCGTCGGCGTCGACCACCGGCCAGACGCTGTCGACGTTGACGGACCGCGCGGTGTGACCCGCGGCGCGTCCCTCGTCGAGGCTCTCGAGCGCAGCCTCGAAAGCCTCGAGGTTGCTGGCCGCGCCGTTCATGCGTAGCGCTCCTGGGACGCGCATGAGGCGACGAAGCAGCTGAGCCCCGTAGTGCGTCTTGCCTACGCCGCTTTCGCCGACGAGGAGGATCGAGTTGGACGTCTCGCTCACGGCTTCCTGCTCCCGTAGATGAACAGGGGGTCGTCGGATGTTGATGCCGGCGGCGGGAGCCGGACGCCGCCTCGTCTGACGCCGATCGCCCATCGAAGAAGCTCGACCAGCCCGGCGCCTTTGTTCAGCAGCGGATCGCCGTCTGGGGCCCCGACCACGCTGACCGAGTGCTCGACCGCGTCCGGCATCGCGTCGGTGACGGCGCCGCGGACGGCCTCCTCCATATTCGGAGGAATGTCGACATCGGACTTAGTCCAGACGAGAGCGACGGGGCGGCCGTCGCGCTCGGCGCCCAAGCGCTCCGCGATGCGCTGCAACGAGCCGCGCGCGGCGCCCATCGATGCTCCAGCGAGCGCCTCGCGGTCGGCCACGATCATGAAGGCGTCGGCGTTGTCCGATACCCAGCGCGCGCCAGCCCCCTCGTCGGAATCCCTGTTAATGGCCCATCGCTGGAACCATTCGCCTGGCGCGTCGGTGAAGAGGTAGTCAACCGGCCGGCCGCCGTTCTCGTCGCGGAAGGTCAGGTGTAGGAGTCCCGGCGCTCTTCCGCCCCGGCTGGTGGTGTGGGCGGGGAAGCGCGGCGGCTGGCCCGGCGCCCACCGCATCGAACCCGCGACAGCCTCCCAGCCCGAGAGCGTATAGGATCCAGCGAACAGCCGACAGTCGATGCCGACTAGGCCTCGCCCGAGCAGGAGATACCATGCCGCGAGTAGGGTCGTCTTACCAGCGTTCTGCGGCCCCACGACGCCTATGACGATGGGCTTGCCGCGCCCCGCGACGAACCCTAGGTCCGCAAGGCCGAACGCGCTGCCGGACCACGGCAACAACATCTCGCCCGAGAGGTTCTCGTCGGCTCCGTCGGTCACCTTGGCACCATGCCAGATCGGACATTTCGACAGGTCGGTGTGGCCGAGGTCGCAGCCGGTGTCGGGGACGAAGCACGTCGCCCGCACGCACTTCTCCATGGCTCAACCCCTCTTCTTTGTACGACGCTTAGGGGGCGCGGCGTCTGTCGCGGCCTTCGCGGCCTGAAGCTCCCTGAAGAGCCATCCCGCCCACGTGACCGCGTTGAGCTCAGAACTGGCCGGGATGCCAGTGAGTCGCTGGAAGTCGTCCGCGTCCCGTGCGCGGGTGTGTGAAGGGTGGCCAATCAGGGCGAGCAGCGGCCCTCGACCATCCGGCGCCGCCGCGAGCTTGGCGGCCGTGGCGCGGAGCGAGGCGAGCATGTCGTGGTCTTGGGCCTCAACAACGAGGTCGCGCACTGGGCGCTCGCTGCCGTCCGCTGTACCAGGCAGGCGCAGGACCGCCTCGCTCAGAAACGCCGACACGCTGGCGGGCGAGAACAGCGGGACCGTGTCAAACAGGTCGAGCGCCATGAGCGCGGCGGCGACCGAGGGCGAGAGTTCACGGTAGCTCTTACCGGCCGAGGGCGAGTACAGCGCCTCGCGCCACCAGAGAAGGTTGGTGCGGCGCTGGAGACCCGCGGTCGCGGCGCTAACTGATTTTAGGGTGTCGTCAACGTAGCCGGAAACCGCCGTGGCCAACCTGCTGAACGGCTCGGCCAAGTCCGG
This sequence comes from Pseudomonadota bacterium, assembly GCA_023416515.1. Classification (GTDB taxonomy): domain Bacteria; phylum Pseudomonadota; class Alphaproteobacteria; order Sphingomonadales; family Sphingomonadaceae; genus Allosphingosinicella. The sequence continues at coordinate 64,723 of JAEZHP010000028.1, forward strand.
CTGGCTGACCTCGATCTTGGCCATGGCGGCGTTGATCGCGGCTGCAATCGCCGTCCCGGACCGTGTTCCGAATTCGTAGACCCAGTGCTGCGGCTGATTTTGCGGCCAATGCTGATTACCATTTGTCGCGACATTACCCTGATCAGGCTTGTGATACGACGGGCCAGCGGCCGCTAGCATGCCAGTCTCCAGGTCGCTCTTGGGCGCCTTGCCGATCGCAACTTCTGGTGCAGTGAGGGTCGGGACCTCATATTTCATCGGCTGAACTGATATGGTCTCAGGCGTAGCCCACTCTTCCTCCGCGCGGCGGTCGACTCGGCGCTCGATGTGCTCGACGATGCCGATCCAGATCTCACGCTCGTTGTCCACCGGCAGTAGTGGGAGCGCGTTGCGGGCCGAAGCAGCGAAGCACACGCCGACACGGTCGTCCTCCGCCGCGGCATCGAGCAGTGCGTCGAGCAGCATGGCGCGGATAACCGCGATGGGCGTCGCGGAGAAAGTGTTGCGGTAAGTCGTCCACCTGTTCTGGAGCGCCGCCAGCCCCTCTTGGACCACGGGATCGTCCTCGGGCGCGTCGGGGTCGAACGCGATGAGCGAGTAGCTCAGCGCCTTGGATGGGCTCTTCTTTAGCTCGCTCGCGAGATCCTTGACGGTCTGCGAAAGCTTTTCCAGCTTGGTGTCGTCCCCACCGACGTCGATCAGACCCTTGTTCAGGAACCCCTGAAGAATAGCGTCGTGCACGCACTCATCCCCCTGTAACATATCTCGTTTTGTTCTAGCGGTCAGAACGGCGAAGCCAAGATTAAACCGAAGTTATCCGACGACAAATGAAGAGGTAGCTCATTCCGGACGGTTCGTTGGAGCTGATCGAGAATGCGCCGGTCCATGCCGGGTCGATGGCCAACGGCGACAACCGTGCCCTCGCTCGCGACAGATTCGAGACGCGATCAGTCGACAAGTGAACGGCGGGTACTGCCGCGCAAAGCGGCTTCCACGGTTCAGCGCGCCAACGACCGGAATGGGCGCTTAGCGGACCTTAGCGGTCCAAGCTGACCGAAATTTCCCAATGCGCTGAGTGCCCATTTTCGCCATGTTGGGCGCGCCACTACCGATCAGATTTGGCGGACGATATCCGGCAGCCCGCGCTCAGGCCGGGGGCGAAGCGGGCGTCGACGCGCTGGCTGGGCTCGACCGGGTGGACGCCGGTGATCGCGCCGGACGAGATCCACTGGCCGGGCTCGAGCCCGATCCCGCGGGCGGCCATCAGCTCGAACAGGAAGCGTGCGGCTTCGAACACTCCGCCGGGAAGCGACGACGACACGCCCGATCCGACCTCGGCCCCGTCGATTGCGGTGGTGACCGGCCATGATTCGAACGGCAGCGAGCGCCAGTCCGTGAGCTCGGGGCCGATGACCAGGCCGTTATTGTTGCCGAAGTCCGCGACCACGGCGGTCGGCCCGAGGGCGTTGAGGCTCTTCACCGGCGAGCTCGCGATCTCGATCCCGACATGGACGGCGTCGATCAGCGCCGCCGCCTCGAAGAGCGTGAAGCGAGCCTGTCCGGCGGGCGGCCTGGCGCCGATCCGGAGAAGGAACTCGGTCTCGGCCGCCGCCGAGCCTTCCGCGAAGACCGGCATCTCCGGGTCGGCGGCGTCGGAGGCTGCGAAGATCGGCCCGGCGAGGCGAAGCGTCCCGAACCGCTCGGACAGCGGGGGCATCACCCGGCCGATCTTCCAGCCGATCACCGGGCGGCGCCACATGGCGATCGCCTCGTCCTGGATGGCGTAAGCCGTCTCCAGATCGGGCGGGATCTCGCCGGGAAAGTCGGCGAGGCCGGTCGCGCCGCGGCGTGCGGCGACGAGAGCCTCGGCGATCGAACGGCTGTCTTGGCTGGTCACGTGCTGCTCCTGTCCGGGTCACGCAGCCAGCTGCGCTGCCGCGGCCGCCCGCTCGGTGATCGCCCTTAGGTCGACCTCGGCGCCGCGCGGTACGATCCAGCTTCCGCCGATGCAGGCGACCGACGGGAGAGCGAGCCAGTCGCGCGCCGTGTCGAGCTTGATCCCGCCGGTCGGGCAGAAACGGACGTCCCCGAATACGGCGCTCAACGCCTTGAGCGCCGGGATCCCGCCTGATTCGGTCGCGGGGAAGAATTTGAGGCGCGAAAAGCCGAGGTCGAGCGCGCGCATCACGTCGCTCGCGGATGCCACTCCGGGCAGGAACGGAACGCCGCTGCTCTTCGCCGCCTCGCTGAGGGGCCGGGTCAGGCCGGGGCTGACGACGAAGCGGGAGCCGGCGGCGGTCGCCTGGTCGAGATGATCGGGATTGAGCACCGTCCCTGCCCCGACGATGGCGCCATCGACCGCGCTCATCGCCTTGATCGCGTCGAGCGCCGCGGGGGTTCGAAGCGTCACTTCGAGCACCCGGAGGCCGCCGGCGACGAGCGCCTCGGCGATCGGCACGGCGTCCTCGACGCGATCGATCACCAGCACGGGGATGACCGGTGACGAGGTCATGATCGCATCGATGTCGGCCAAAGGGCCCTCCTGATTATTCGTCCGTTCCGGACCGGTTCGCGGTCCCCTTAGCGCGCCGCAACCGCCGGGCAAGCCGGGGCGCCATCCTTGCGGGCCGAGGCGAGTGCCGTTACGCCGCCGAGCCCATGCCTGCCATCGCTTGTTTCGGGGAGCTTCTGCTCCGCCTCACCGCCCCCGGCCGCGAGGCCATTCTCCAGCGGCCTCACTTCGACGTCCATGTCGGCGGCGCCGAGGCCAATGTCGCGATCGGCCTCGCCTGCCTGGGACACGAGGCGCGGATGATCAGCCGGGTGCCCGACAACGCACTCGGGGCGGCAGCGGTCGGCCATCTGCGCCGCTATGGGGTCGATGCCTCGGCGGTCACGAGCGCTCCCGGCCGGATGGGTCTGTATTTCCTGGAAGCCGGCGCCGGGCGAAGGGCGTCGCGCATCGTGTACGACCGCGAAGGGAGCAGCTTCGCCCTGGCAACACGCGGCGATTTCGACTGGGACTCGCTGCTCGGCGGAGTGGACATGCTTCACCTGTCAGGCATCACGCCAGCGCTCGGCCCGGAGTCGGCCGAGGCGGCGGTCGCGGCTGCTGACGCGGCGGCGGCGCGCGGGATCATGGTATCGTTCGACGGCAATTACCGCGCGCAACTGTGGCAGCGCTGGGACTCCGATCCGCGTGCCATCCTGACCCGGCTCGTCGAGCGCGCCGACATCCTGTTCGGCAACCATCGCGACATCTCGCTCTTGCTCGGCAAGGATTTCAGCGGCGCGGGCGAGGAACGCCGGCGCGAAGCCTCGCTCGCCGCGTTCGAGGCGTTCCCCAAACTGACCACCATCGCTTCGACCGCGCGCCGGGTGACCGACGCCGACACCAATCATATCGCTGCTCGGATCGACGGGCACGACGGCTTTGCGAGCACCGAGGAGGTGACCGTCGCCGGGATCGTCGACCGGATCGGCGCCGGCGACGCGTTCGCGGTCGGAGTGCTCCACGGCCTGCGAACTGGACAGGATCTGGAATCCGCCGTGCGGTCGGGACTCGCGGTTACCTGCCTGAAGCACAGCCTCCCCGGCGACGCCGCCTTGTTCTCCAAGGCCGATGTCGATTCGTTCCTGGCAGGCGAGCTCGACGTCCGCCGCTGACCTTGTCCATACCAGTACCAATACCAGTATCTGGTTGATTGGTATGAAAATGGTTGAACAACCTCCTCCCGCTGGTTAGCCCATCCCTGCATCGCGGTGCGACTCGGCTCGTCAGAAGCCAGCGCCTGGAGCGGGAGGAGATCTAATTGCGTAAGGCCCTTTTGGCTGCGGTCGCTCTGGCATTGGTCCAGTCGACGCAGGCCCTGGCAGAAACCTATGTCGTTCGCGATCAGGCGCAGTTCCGTGCGATCGACGGATCGCTGAAGGCCGGCGACGAGGTCGTCCTCGCCAACGGCGAATGGCGCGATTTCCGGATCCTGCTCGAAGGTCGAGGCACCGCCGACCGCCCGATCGTGCTTCGCGGAGAAACGCCGGGCGGAGTCATCCTCACCGGCCAGTCCAACCTTCGCCTGTCGGGCGAGCATCTCGTCGTTTCCGACCTCGTTTTCCGAAATGGGCACAGCCCGACCGACGAACTCATCGCCTTCCGCCGCGACAGCCGCCGGGTCGCCAACAACTCGCGCGTGACCCGGGTCGTCATCGACGGATTCACCAATCCGGACCGCCGGGCCGAGGATATCTGGGTCGCGATCTACGGCCAGGACAACCGGGTCGATCATTCGCATTTCGAAGGCAAGGCCAATGCAGGCGTCACGCTTGCGGTGATCCGCCCGCGCGGCAATCCGGAGCCCAACCGAGCACGGATCGACCACAATTATTTCGGTCCGCGCCCGGTCCTCGGATCGAACGGCGGCGAGACCATCCGGATCGGCACGAGCGAGGAGTCGCTCAGCGATTCCAACACGATCGTCGAGAACAATTATTTCGAGCACACCGACGGCGAGGTGGAGATCGTCTCCAGCAAGTCCGGCGGTAATATCTACCGGGGCAACGTCTTCTTCGAAGCCCAAGGCGCGCTGGTGCTTCGCCACGGCAGCGGCAACCTCGTCGAGCGCAACGTCTTCATCGGCAACAACCGCCCCCACACCGGCGGAATCCGGGTGATCAACCCGCGCCAGACCGTTCGCGACAATTATCTCGAAGGGCTTTCCGGAACCGGCTTCGCGAGCGCGATCACGGTGATGAACGGAGTGCCGAACTCGGTCATCAACCGCTATCACCAGGTCGTCGGAGCGGTGATCGAGCGCAACAGCGTGATCGAGCCGGCCCGGATCAGCCTCGCTGCCGGCGCCGATGCGGAACGGTCCGCGGCGCCAATCGATACCCGCTTCGACAACAATCTGATCGTCAGCAATTCCGGCCGGGATCCCTTCAGAGCCGAGGGCGACATTTCGGGCATTTCGTTTGCCGGTAACATCCAGACTCCGGTCGCCGGCCCGCTCGTCGCGAGCGGCTTCGACCGGCGGCAGGTGACCCTGACGCGCACCGCCAACGGTCTGCTTTACCCGGCCGACGGCATCCAGGCGGGGGCTCCGCGCGACCTCCAGCCGATCCGAAAGGAGCAAACCGGGGTCGACTGGTATCCCAAGCGCGGTCCGGGCGGAGCGGCGTTCGACAGCGGCCGCAGGATCGATGCGCGCCGCGGCGCCCTCGCCGAGACGATCGCCCGAGCGTCGAGCGGCGACACGATCCGGCTTCCAGCCGGAGACCATCTCGTCACCGCTCCGATCGTGATCGACAAGACCGTGACGATCGCCGGGCCCGCGGGCGCCCGGCCGACGCGGATCAGCTTCAGCGCGCCGACCCTGTTCCAGATCGAATCAGGCGGCCGGCTTCGCCTCGCCAACGTGACGATTTCCGGCGCTCGCGCACCGCGCGCTCCGGGCAACGCCGTGATCCGAAGCGCGCCTCGCTCGACCCCGGCCAATTACGCCATCGCGATCGAGGACAGCGTCGTCAGCGGGCTGAACAACGCGCCCGGCTTCGACGTGATCGCGACCACGCCTGCCACCCTGGCCGAGCGGATCCTGATCCGCGGCAGCCGCTTCCACGGCGTCTCCGGCGCGGTCGTCGCCGCCACTTCTGAGACGGGAGCAGGGCTCTACAATGCCGAGCAGGTCGACATCGAGCGGTCGCAATTTCAAAATGTCGGGATCGTCGCCGACATGCTTCGCAACGGCCGCGACGAGAGCACCTTCGGTCCGCGCCTTCGGCTGACCGGTTCGACCATTGCCTCGAGCGGCCAGGCCGGCGGCGCCTCCCTGCGCCTCAACGGCGTCCAGTTCGCGACCATCGAGGGCAATTGCTTCGAAGGGAGCGCCCCGATCGAGGTGATCCACAGCGTCGGCACCCCTCAGACCCGCGTCGCCAACAATTGCTTCAATTCGACGCCCATGCCGGTGCTCCGCGAGCTTTATGCCCAGGGACCGCACCGAGCGGTGATCGAGAACAACCGCCAGAGTTCAAATCCGTGACGCGCCAACCTCTCCCCTTCCTGGCGCTCGCGGTCCTGCTGGCGGCGGCGCCGATGAGCGC